>NZ_JAZHRT010000001.1:9042500-9342500 GCF_036924535.1 Bradyrhizobium sp. AZCC 2262
CAGCAACGACCGTCCCGCCGATCTTCTTCTGCCATGTTTTGCCGCCAGATTCGGCCATCCCGATTGAACCGCCTGCGGATCACGTCTGACCCATCCAGGCACCAGCCTCTAAACCCCGCCTAAGGAGCCCTCCCATGCGTGAGATTTTCCGCCCCGCCGCCTGTGCCTTGAGCGTTGCCTGTCTCGCGCTCGCGATGTCAGCCATTTCCAGCGGCGAGGTGCTGGCGCAGGCCAAGCAGGCGCCGCCAAAACAGTCCGCGCCCGCCCAGGCCGCGCCGCCGGCGGCAGCCGAGGCTCCCGCGGTCAAGCAGATCGCGCTGACCGAGAAGCAGATCCAGGGCGTGCTCGCGGCCAGCAAGGACGTCGACACGATCACCGACAAGATTCCTGACGATGCCAAGCCGGACCCGAAGGTCGATGCGCAGCTCGACGCCGTCGCCAAGAAGAACGGTTTTGCCAGCTACGACGAATACAATTCCGTGGTCGACAACATCAGCCTGGTACTCGGCGGCTTCGATCCCGCGACCAAAAAGTTTGTCGGCGCCGAGACCGTGCTCAAGGCGCAGATCGCCCAGATCCAGGCCGACAAGAAGATGCCGGCCAAGGACAAGAAGGAAGCGCTTGCCGATCTCAACGAGGCGCTGAAGTCACCGCCGCCGGCGATCGAGAACAAGGGAAACATCGATCTCGTCGCGAAATATTACGACAAGCTTGCCGAGATCCTCGGCGAGAGCGAGGAATAGTTACAAGCTACCCGCTCAACGAAGAAGCCCCGGAGAAATCTCCGGGGCTTCTTTTTGTCCGCGAGCGTGTGCCTCAGGTGCGGGTGCGCATCCGCATCATGAAGCTGTCGTAGCTCAATTCAGCCACCTGATTCCACGCCAGCGATTCGTTGCGGAACGCCGCCAGGCTCGTATACATCTTGTTGAAGTGCGGATTGGTCTTGGACAGATCTGCATAGATGCCGTTGGCGGCACTGTAGCAGGCCTCCAGAACTTCCTGCGGGAACGGCTTCAGGATCGCGCCCGCCGCCAGCAACCGCTTCAGCGCCGCCGGATTCACGTAATCGTATTTGCCGGTGACCCAAGTGAACGTGTCGTAGGAAGCGGTCTCGATCGCGGCCTGATAGTGCTTCGGCAGGGCGTTGAACTTCTCGAGGTTCATGATGTTGTGTCCCTGGCCGGTGCCTTCCCACCAGCCCGGATAGTAATAATACTTCGCGACCTTCACGAAGCCGAGCTTCTCGTCGTCATACGGTCCGACCCACTCGGCGGCATCGATGGTGCCCTTCTCCAGCGCCGGATAGATGTCGCCGCCCGCGATCTGCTGCGGCACGCCGCCGACCTTGGCGATGATGGTGCCTGCGAATCCGCCGATGCGGAATTTGAGGCCCTTGAAGTCGTCCATCGACTTGATCTCCTTCCGGAACCAGCCGCCCATTTGGGCGCCTGTGCTTCCGGTCGGAATGCCGACGCACTTGTATTCTTTCAGCAGGTCATTGAGCATGTCCATGCCGCCGCCGAACCTCAGCCAGGAGATATGCGAGCGCGTGTTAAGACCGAACGGCAACGAGGTGCCGAAGGTGAAGGCAGGATCCTTGCCCCAGTAGTAGTAAAGCGCAGTATTGCCCATCTCGACGGTGCCGTTCGAGACGGCGTCGAGCACCTGCAGGCCCGGGACGATTTCGCCCGCAGCAAATGACTGAATCTGGAATTTGTTGTCGGTGATTTCGGCAACGCGTTTGACGAAATATTCGCAGCCGCCGTAGAGCGTATCGAGCGACTTCGGCCAGCTCGCCGTAAGCCGCCACTTTATTTCTGGATTCGATTGCGCAATCGCAGGTGCTGCAACCGCGCTGGCGGCGAGACCGACGCCGCCCACCTTTAGGAAATCACGACGTTTCATTTTGCTTCCCCTCTATGTTCTTGCCGATACCGACCAAGGGACAACGATCTGCTGTCGTCTTCTGGTTTGCCGATGGCCGGTGCTGGACTGTTGTTTAGGAATGTGGGCCCTGAAACCTAGGCTCTTGCTGTTCGATGCAATCAATTTCCCGGATCTATGGACCTGCGGGCAGGATGACGAATTGGTGATCGATAATCAAGGGTTCTGGTTTCGCCGCAGTCGCGAAGGACTGCCTGAATACTAAGCGTTTGAGCAGCCTTACACAACGAAAGGCTAAGATCGCCGCTGACGTCGCTTGCTGTCGTCTGCTAGTGAAAGCTGCAATTCCCTCGCTGGAGTTCGCCAATGGCTGACAAGAAAGTGGTGATCGCAGGCGCGACGGGGCTGGTGGGAAATGCCGCATTGCGGCACTTCGGCCGGGCCGGCGGCTGCGACGTTGTGGCGCTGTCGCGCCGCAAGCCGCGCGGGCTTTACGGCGCCCGCCACGTATCGACCGACCTGACCGATCCGGCGCAATGCACGCAGGCCGCAACAGCGTTGCAGAATACAACCCATCTCGTCTATGCCGCGCTCTATGAAGCGCCGAACCTGATCGACGGCTGGCGCGATCCGGACCAGATACGAACCAACGATTTGATGCTGCGCAATCTGATGGCGGCGCTCGAACCGGTTGCACCGACGCTCCGCCATGTCGTGTTGCTGCAGGGTACGAAGGCGTATGGCGTCCACGTTCGCCCGCTTAACGTGCCCGCGCGCGAAGCCCGCTCGGAAATGTACGAGCAGCCGAACTTCTACTGGGCTCAGGAGAATTTTCTGCGCGAACGGCAGCAGGGCAAGGCCTGGCACTGGAGCATCCTTCGTCCGGTCCTGATCGTCGGAGAAGCGATGGGCGGTGCGATGGATCTGATCCCGCCGCTCGGCGTCTATGCGGCGTTGCTGCGCGAGCAGGGTGGCCCGCTTCATTATCCCGGCGGCGCAGCGCGAGTGTCGCAGGCGGTCGACGTCGACTTGCTCGCGCGTGCCATCGCGTGGTCGGGCGAAGCACGCGCGGCGCGGAACGAGGCCTTCAACGTCATCAACGGCGACGTCTTTACCTGGGAGAATGTTTGGCCGGCGATTGCTGATGCGCTTGAAATGAAGCCAGGCCAGGCGGTGTCACTATCGCTGGCGCAGGAATATCCGAAATGGATCGCGCCGTGGAACGAGCTGCGCCGCAAGCACGATCTGGTTTCGCCGGAGCTGGAAGCGTTCGTCGGCCTGTCGTTCCAGTATGCCGATTACAGCATGCGTTTTGGCCAGACGCAGCCGGGGCCGCCGTCGATCGTATCGACCGTGAAGATCAACCAGGCCGGTTTCACCGAGATGATGGATACCGAGGCGATGTTTCGCAAATGGTTTGGGCACGCCCGCGCGAGCCGGCTGCTGCCTTAGCGCGCGCCGCCGAACGCCGCCTCCATCGCCTTTCGCGTCCTGATGGCATCGTTGTTTTCGTCGACCTCGACATCGCTCCAGCGCACCACCGCGCCATGGGCGACGTCGCTCTTCAGCTTGACGCGATGGGCAAGTCCGATCGGCAGCGCGCCGGCCGAGAGACTTTTTCGTGCCGGCATCAGTTTGCCCCATACCGTGTAGCCGCCTTCGCCGTCGAGCATTTCGCCGGCGCGCAGATCGCGCTTTGCCACCGCGGCAACATCGCCGCGGAAATCATGCGGCTGCCCGGTCGGCTCGTTGCGTAACGCAGCCGACAGGATCGAAATGTTCAGTTCGAGTCCGATCAGATGATATGGCTTGTACATCGCCGCATACCGGCCCGAGGCGTCGGTCTTCAGCCCATATTGCCTGAAGCAATCGGCGGCGTAGTCGTTCGGCGCTTCCAGTACGACGTAGACGCCCCAACGCAGATCCCTGAACACAGGACGGCCGTCGCGTTCGAGCGACGACACGACTTCCGCAATGCCGGCCTTCTCCAGCACGCCGCCTTTGTCGCGCGGCCGCATCACGTGCGGCAAATCGTCCACGCCGCAGGGCGGAAACAGCAACCCGTCCGACGGCACGTCGAGCCCGCAGGCGTTCGCGATCGCCGCCATTTCGATCGCCGATTTGGTGCCGTCCAGGAACGAGTTGAACATCTGCGGGTTCATGCCGGCCGATTGCGCTTCGCCGGCCGTCAGTCCGTAATGGCTCCAGACGCCGTCCGGCGTCACGTCGTGATAGGCCGGCAGATATTTGGTGCCCTTACCGGCGGCGACGACGCGAAAGCCCGTCGCGCGCGCCCAATCCACCATCTCGGCGGTCAGCGCCGGCTGATCGCCATAGGCCAGCGAATAGACCACGCCGGCCTTGCGCGCTTCTTGCGCGAGCAGCGGTCCGGCCAGCACGTCAGCCTCGACATTGACCATCACGACATGCTTGCCCGCCGCAATTGCCGCGCGGGCATGCCTGATGCCCACCGCAGGATTGCCGGTCGCTTCCACCACGACATCCATCGCGCCGCCGGCAATCGCGCGCGCGCCGTCATCAGTGAAGGCGGTTCGGGCGATCCGCTCTGCATCCCAGCCGACGGTGCGGCACGCTTCGCGGGCGCGGTCGCGATCGATGTCGATGATGATGGGCACTTCAAGCCCCGGCGTGTGCGGCACCTGCGACAAAAACATCGAGCCGAACTTGCCGGCGCCGATCAGCGCGACGCGAACCGGCTTGCCGGCCGCACCGCGGGCGTTGAGGAGGTGGTGAAGGTTCATGAGAGGAATCCGATCGAGCCGTCATTCCGGGATGCGCCGCTTGGCGCAGACCCGGAATCCAGAGGTGAAAGGCAATATCGAGATTCCGGGTTCGACGCTATCGCGTCGCCCCGGAATGACGGTGTGAAACCTACTCCGCCGCCTGGCGATGGGCACGTGCAAGCCGCAGCAGCGTATCGTCCTCGACCGTCTGGATCGGCGTGAAGTCGCGGTGCGCAATGTATTCCGGTCGCGTCGGGGTGCGGATGTAGTTCGAAACCGCATTCAGCGTCAGATAGACGATCTTGCGCGGGTAGGGCGTGATGTTGCCGCTTGATCCGTGCACGAGGTTGCCGTGAAACATCAGCATCCCGCCGGCCTTGCCGGTTGGGGCGACGATGCCGCCTTCCTTCACCAGCCGGGTGACGGTCGCCTCGTCGAGCGTCCACAGCGGATAGGAGGTGGTCTCCAGGTCATGCGAGGCCTTGAGGTCGCCGGCGTGCTGGCTCTTCGGCACCAGCATCAAGGGGCCGTTGATCGGCATCACCTCGTCGAGGAAGATCGCGATGTTCATCGCGCGCGGCTCGGGCATGCCGTCGTCGCGCTTCCAGGTGCCGTAATCCTGGTGCCATTGCCAGACGTCGCCGGTGAAGGCGGCTTTGGCGTTGATCTTGAACTGGTGCATGTAGAGTTTTTCGCCAAAAATCTGCTCGATCGGGTCGATCATGCGCGGATGTGCGCCGAGCGCGCCGAACGCCTCGTTATAGAGATGCGCGGCAAAGGCGGTGCGCGGCGCACCGCTCTTCTCGCGCCAAACCTCGGGCCGGTCGGCGTCGTAGATGCTGACCGCCTCGCGCGCGAGATAATCCACTTCCTCCTGGCTGAACAGCTCCGGCAGAAACAACCAGCCTTCGCGGTTGAAGAATTCGATCTGCTGTGGCGTGAGTTTCATGGCGTTCTCTCCTGTGGTTTGTTTTTGATTGTCATTCCGGGGCGGTGCGAAGCACCGAACCCGGAATCTCGAGGTTCCGGGTTCACGCTTCGCGTGCCCCGGAACGACGGCGTTCAATCATGCAGCTTTATCCGTCGCTCTCAGTCTCTCCTCAGTCATTCGTCCGGCGGTTTGCGCGTGCGCCAGCGCTGCGGCTTCCGCCGCCTTGGCGTTTCCTGCAAAAATCTGCGCGGCGATAGCCTCGTGCTCGGTCCAGGCGCTTTCGCGGTAATCGAGTTCGGCCAGCACGGTCGCCATCGAGCGGCGCATGTGCGGCCATTGCGGCGCGATCATTTCCTCGATCGCAGGATTGCCCGCGAGACGATAGATCGCGCTGTGAAAATCGACGTCGAGCGCGATCAGCCGCGAAAGCGGCGTGTCCTTGCTGATGGCGCGCCCCGCGCGCAGCGCGGCCTCGAGCTGGGCGCGACCCGAAGTGTCGGACCTGGCCCGTCCGGCGGCGAGCTTTGCTGCCAGCGCATCGATGGCGCCGCGCACTTCGTAGAGCTGGCGGATGCGCTCCGGGTCGAGCCGGGTGACTTCAAAACCGCGGCGGCCGCTTTCGGCGACGAGCCCCTGCCGGTGCAGCAGATGCAGCGCATGGGACACCGGCTGGCGGGAGACGCCGAGCTTTTCTGCCAACTCGTTCTGCCGGATGCGATGCCCGGGCGGCAGCGAACGGTCGGTGATTGCCTCGAGGATCCGGGCATAGACCTGGTCGATCAGGTTGGGGAGCGGGTCTAACGGGATCATGTCGCGGTCCGATTTGGAATACGGAATTCCGTATTCGATATCGATACCGCCGACGGGACCGCCGGTCAAGGGGGTTGTCTAATCGGGCTACAAAACCTCCACATCGAACGTGGCGATCCGTTCGGCATCGGCCACGGCCTCGACCGTAGCAATCCGGTCACCGGCCATGGTCAAGCGCAGCACGATGCGCAACTGCCCGCCGAGGATAACGGCGAGCGCCAGGGCGCCGTCGACCAGCGCCGGTTTGGCCGCTTGCGCGCGTCCCTTGAAGGTTTCGGCCACCGCCGCAGCGCCGCGGATTTCCGCGACCGAGCCGAGCCGCTGGGCGGCATGGTCGGCGCGCAACACCACGTCGGGGTCCAGCACCGCGAGCAGCCCCTCGAAATCGCCCTCGCGCGAGGCCTTGAGGAAGGCGTCAACGATGTTTTTCTGCCGGTTGAAATCTGCGTCCGGCGGCGGCGTGCCCTGCACCCGGCGGCGGGCACGGCTCGCCAATTGCCTCGCCGCAGCAGGTGTGCGGCCGACGATCGGGGCGATCTCCTCAAAGGGCACGGCGAACATGTCATGCAGCACGAAGGCAAGCCGCTCGGCTGGCGCCAGCGTTTCCAGCACCACCAATAATGCCGCGCCGACGGAATCGGCCATCTCGGCGTCGCGCCCATGCGCATCATCGGCGACAGGTTCCGGAACATGTGGCCCCATCGGCTCCTCGCGCCGCGATTTGCGCGAGCGCAGCATGTCGAGGCAGACGCGGGCGACGACCGTGGTCAGCCAGCCGCCGAGGTTTTCGACCGCACTTGTGTCGGAACGGCTCAGCCGCAGCCAGGTCTCCTGCACGGCATCGTCGACCTCGCTGGTCGAGCCCAGCATGCGGTAGGCCACCGCCCTCAGGCGGGCCCGATTGCCCTCGAATTGTTCGGCAAGAAATTTACTCTGGTCCAACTTTTTCTCATCCATCGGTCACATTCCCATGTCGCGTTCCGTCTTGGCTATGACGAACGAAAGCGCGCCGATGTGACAGCAAATCGGCGCGGCGGCGTCAGAACGGAACAAACTCATGGAGAGTGGAAATGATGCACGCACGAATGAATCACCCGGTCATGGTCGTCCCCGACGCCATGAAGGCGCTGCAGGCGCTGGGTGCATTGACCAAGAACGCGCTGCCGGAAAAACTGCTCGAACTGGTGCATCTGCGCGCCAGCCAGATCAATGGCTGCAGCGCCTGCGTCGACATGCACCCCAAAATCGCCAAGCGGGCCGGGGAGACCGATGAACGCCTGTTCTCGGTCGCCGCATGGCGCGATACGCCCTATTTCACGGAATGCGAGCGCGCAGCCCTGGCCTTGACGGAAGCGCTGACTCGGATCAGCGACCGCGCCGATCCGGTGCCGGATCAGGTCTGGGGTGAGGCCGACAAGCACTTCGACGAGCAGGAGCTGGCGGCGCTCGTTCTGGCGATTGCCAATATCAATGTCTGGAACAGGCTCAACGTCGCCGTACGCCAGCCGGCGGGCGTCTGGAAGGGGTAGCCGCGACGATATCTCCCCAAACTATCATCAATTTTAACGCGCCGGACCGTGCTTAATTCACCGGCGCGCGCTAAACAACAAGCCCGGCCCGATCTGGCCGGGCTTTCGCTTTTGTTGCTTTCAACCCGTTTCCCGATCATGGCCGTCCCGTCAGAACAAACGTCGATGCTGCGCCCGACCATCCGAAAGCGGATCCTCGGCATCGCCATTGGCTTGATCGTCCTGATGGCGATCACGTCGGCGCTGTCGACGGTGATGACACGCAAGATTGCTCATCAGCTCGACGAGTTCAGCGGCAAATACGTTGAGGCTTACGGGCATCTGGCGCGGATGAACATCCGCTCGCTGGAACAGGCGCTGGCGCTGCGCCGGATCGTGATCGGCAGGATGCAGTCGCCGCCCGACATGGCGTTCTCCGCGGAGCAGCGGAAAGTCTATGAGGCGAAGGGAGCGGAAATCGAACAGGAAGCGCAAGCGGCGCGCGCCCTGATCAATGCAATCATCGACGATGTCTCCACTGACTCCGATAACGCCCGGCTCGGCCGCATCGACGATCGAATCGAGCGCGTGACAAGCGATCTCCGTCGTTATCTGGGCGAAGAATACAAACGGCTGTTATCCCTGCTCGATGCCGGAAATATCACGGAGGCCAGGGCAAGCCTGGCCCGGACCGACACGCTGCGTGACGAACTCAACCAGAGGATCGAAGACATCCGTACGGACATGCTGGCGCAGGTTCGCAGCGATGCCGTGATGACGATGCGCGACCAAAAGACCGCCATCGTCATCTCCGTTATCCTGACCTTGCTTGCGGGCATCCTCGGACTGATGTTTTCGCTTTTCATCAGTACCGGCATTACCCGGCCGGTGCGGCGGTTGCTGGAGGGCACCCGCGCCGTCGAAGCCGGCCGGCTTGACGGATCGATCGACGTCACCACGCGCGACGAAATCGGCCAGTTGACCGCCGCCTTCAACAACATGGTCGAACAGTTGCGCCACAAGGAACGCCTGCGTGAAACCTTCGGCCGCTATGTCGACCCGCGCGTCGTCGAAGGCCTGATCGAGCGGCAGTCGCAGACTGCGAGCGACGGCGAGCGGCGGGTGATGACGGTGCTGTTCTGCGACATGAAGGGCTTTACCAGCCTCAGCGAAGGCATGACGCCGCAGGGCCTCGTCAAGGTGATGAACCATTATTTGTCGACGATGTCGGGACCGATCCGCAGCCATCGCGGCATCATCGACAAATATATCGGCGACGCGATCATGGCCTATTGGGGGCCTCCGTTTACCGAGCATGGCGAACAGGCGCGGCTGGCCTGCCTTGCCGCCGTCGAGATGGCGGACCGCGGCACGGCGTTGCGCACGGAACTGCCCGAGCTGCTCGGCGTGCGCACCGTGCCAAGCGACTGCGACGTGCGCATCGGCATTGCAACCGGCGAGGTTCTTGTCGGCAGCATCGGCTCGGAATTCATGATGAGCTACACCGTGATGGGCGATGCGGTTAATCTGGCGTCGCGCCTGGAGAACGCCAACAAGTTCTACGGCAGTCATTCGCTGGCTTCGGAAGCCGCGATCCTGGCGGCCGGTGACGCGGTTGCATCGCGCGAGATCGATCGGCTGGTCGTCGTCGGCCAAACCCATCCCGAAGCGGTGTTCGAGATCATCGGGCGCGCGGGCGAGTTGACCGAGAAGCAGCTTGAACTGCTGGCGCGGTACGCCGAGGGGCTGGCTGCGTATCGGGCGCGCCGCTGGGATGATGCGCGCCGGGCTTTCCAGGCGGCGCTCGGCGCCGTCCCCGGCGACGGGCCATCCACGGCGATGGCCCAACGTGTCGAGAACTTTCAGGCCAACCCGCCGGCCGCCGATTGGGATGGCGCGTGGCGGCTGGATCAGAAGTAAACCGGCCGGCGCGTTTACGCCGTGAGAAACTCCAGCACCATTTCGCAAAATTTCTGCGGCGCCTGCTCGAACATCGGGTGCGTGGTGCCCGGGATCATCGCGGTGCGCGAGCCCTTCACGTTGGTGGCCAGCGCATGCAGCACCTTCGGCAGCGTGCCCTTGGTGTTGGCGCCGCCGATGAACAATGTCGGCGCCCTGATCGCCTCCGCATCCGCTTTGGAGAACGGCGGACGCTGGTCGCGCATCTGGCCGATCAGCGTGGTGGCGTTGTCGCGCAGGAGCTGCTTGGGCGTCGCCGGCAGGCGCCTCCAGGCGCCGGGCCCTTCCAGCGCATCCATGAAAATCTGCAGGCCGCCATCGATGTCGCCTTTGGCGATCACCTCGGCGGAAGCCGCGATCATTCCGGCGAGCGGTGAGGGGCCGGGCTTGTAGGCGGGATCGAGCGTGGCGTCGAGTTCGCCGCCGGGCTCGGCCAGGATCAGCTTGCGCAACAGGTCCGGCCGGCGCTGCGCAACGCGAAAGCAGATATGCCCGCCGCGGGAATGGCCCATCAGGTCGACCGGTTTGGTATTGAGCTTCTCGATGAAACCGATGACGTCGTCGACATGCTGCGCGATCGAATAGGTGTCACCGACGCCATCCCAATGGTCGGGAAAGAAATGCCGCAACGACGGTGCGATCACGCGGTGTCGGCGCGTCAGCGGTCCCAGCACCGACGACCAGATCCGGAAATCGCACAGCGAGCCGTGGATGCAAACCAGCGGCGGGCCATCGCCAGCGCCTTGGCCGATATCGAGATAGGCCATGTCATAGCCGTTGACGTTTATGGTTTGCATGAGATCTCGTGAGGGTGGATGGGACCGAGGGCCATTGAAGGGCGCTGGCGAGAACCCCAGATCATCGGAAGTTGTTCATGCCGTCAAGTTCCCTCAGGTTTCGGGTGGATAGCAACAATCTCCAAGCCTAGATTTGGGCCAGATGCGAAGCTGGGTGGCATTGAACAGGAGAATATGGAGCCAGCCATGACCGGGCACCATTTTACGATATTCGACACCGCGATCGGCCGCTGTGGCATTGTGTGGGGCGAGCGCGGAATCACCTCGGTGCAATTGCCGATGGGCGATGAAAAGAAGACCCGCGCCCGCCTGCAGCAGCGCCATGGCGACCTCGTCGAGGCGGAGCCGCCTGCGAAGGTGCAGGCCGCGATCGAGGGGATCGTCGAGCTGCTCGAAGGCAAGCCGAACGACCTTGCCGATGTCGTGCTCGACCTCGACGGCGTTCCCGAATTCAACCGCGGCGTCTATGACATCGCGCGTACCATTCCGCCGGGCAAGACCATGACCTATGGCGATATCGCCAAGAAACTCGGCGGCGTCGAGCTGTCGCGCGACGTCGGCCAGGCGCTGGGCCGCAACCCCTGTCCGATCGTGGTGCCGTGCCACCGCGTGCTGGCGGCGGGCAACAAGCCCGGCGGCTTCTCCGCCAATGGCGGAGTGGTGACGAAATTGAAGATGCTGACGATCGAAGGCGCGGTCGTGAACCACACGCCGAACTTGTTCGATTGAGCGGTTCGGTTCTGATTGAATCAGAACCGAAGGTCTATGTTTTGACGCGTTTTCTTCACGCCAACCGGTACCCACTTCGCTTGAAAACGCTATGGGTCACCGCCCCTTGAAGTTCGGCGTCCGCTTCTCGTTGAAGGCCAGCACGCCCTCGCGGCGGTCCTCGGTCGGGACCATGCGGTTATAGGCCTCGATCTCCAGCGCGAGGCCGTCCCGCAAGGACAGTTGCAGGCCCCGGTGGATCGACAGTTTTGCCTGGCGGACGGAGATTGGCGCGTTGCGGGCGATGCGCGAGGCGGTTGCCAGCGCCGCCGGCAATAGTTCGGATGGTGGAAAGACTTCGTTCACTAGACCCCAAGCATGAGCTTCGGCCGCGGTAAACGGCTTGCCGGTCAGGATCAGCTCCTTGGCGCGGCGCTCGCCGACGGCACGCGGCAGGGTCTGCGTGCCGCCGCCGCCCGGCATGATGCCGAGCGTCACCTCGGTCAGCGCAAAACGCGCGGTCTCGGCCGCATGGAGGAAATCGCAGCAGCCTGCGATCTCGCAGCCGCCGCCATAGGCCGCGCCGTTGACGGCGCCGATGATCGGGACCGGGCAGTCGATCAGCGCCCGCACCATCCGCTCGAAGATGACGTGCTGGCGCGTCCACGCCTCGTCCGTCATGCCGCGGCGCTCCTTCAGGTCGCCGCCGGCGCAGAACGCCTTGTCGCCCGCGCCTGTGAGAACGATGCAACGCAGGCTCTTCGGATCGAGCGCCGCATCCTCGAAACAGCGCACGAGATCGCGTCCCATCTGCGTGTTGAGCGCGTTGGAGGCCTCCGGCCGATTGAGCCTGACGATTGTCACATGCTCGTCGACCGGTTCGATTGAAAGCGTCTCGAAAGCGGAAGGGTTCGAACTCATGTCGCCTCGCAGGAAAATCCGTTGCCCTTGCGCCGGATCTTTCCGACCGAAGGGGAGGGGAAATGCGCGGTGCAGCACAGCGTATCGGTGTCGCAGTAGCGCTCCATGAAATTGCGCCGCGTCGTTGCTGCCTGCGCCTGATCGACGTCGAACTTGACGGACAATTCCGGATAACGCGTATGCAGTGGCGAATGCATCAGGTCGCCGGAGAATGCCGCATCATCCTTGCCGCGGCCGAAGGTGAGGGCGACATGGCCGGGCGTGTGACCCGGCGTCGGCAGGATGCGGGTGTGGTCGCCGATCTGGTAATCGCTGCCGACGATTTCGGCCTGTCTGACCTCGACGACCGGAAGCACGCTGTCGGCAAATGGCGGCACCGGCGTTTTCGCGTGGGTCTCGGTCCAGTAGTCGAACTCGGTCTTGTCGAACACGTAGCGGGCCTTCGGAAAAGTCGGCACCCAGCGGCCATTGTCGAGCCGCGTGTTCCAGCCGACATGGTCGACATGCAGATGCGTGCACATGACATAGTCGATGTCGGCGACGGAAATCCCGGCGGCGGCCAGCGCGCGCGCATAGGTGTCGTCGGTCTTCATGTTCCATTTCGGCCGCTGCGGCCGCGGCTTGTCGTTGCCGATGCAGCTATCGATCAGGATGGTATGATGCGGCGTCTTCACGACATAGGACTGGAAGCAGAGGATCAGCACGTCCTTGTCGTCGAGCGCGCCGGCCTTTTGCATCCACGCCCGGTTCTCCGCCAGCACCTCCGGCGTCAGGCCCGGCAGCATTTCCAGCGCCGGCAGGAAGGTGGTTTCCTGTTCGATGATACGGTGGATGGTGAGATCGCCGACGGTGAATTTCAGGCCCATGATTTTCCCGGATTGATTAGCGCGTATTGTTGTCCCTGACGTAGGGAATGATGAAGTTGGCCAAAATGTCGAGCGCCGCCTGGCCTTGACGCCCGCTGCCATAGAGCCCGGATGTGGTCATCACCACAAGGTCGAGCTCAGGAACAATGAAAATGCGCTGGCCGCCGAGGCCCTGGGCGGCGATCCATTTCACGTCCTTGTTGCCGGACAGGGTGCGGCCCATCCACCATTGCTGTCCGTAAAAGAACAGCCCGCCAAAATAGCCGAGCGCCTGAAAGCGCGGCGTGACCGATTGCTCGATCCATTTGGCCGAGACGATCTGCCTGCCGTTCCAGTCGCCCTTGTTCAGCACGAGCTGGCCGATTTTCGCGGCATCGCGCGGGCGAAGCCGAAGACCGGCGGCCGGGGCAATCTTTTCGTTCCGGTATTTCATCCATTGCCAGTCGGTGATGCCGAGCGGGGCGAACAGCATTTCGCGCGCGAACGCCTCGAACGATTTGCCCGATACGCGCTCGATGATGTTGCCGAGCAAGTCCGTCCCGCCGCCATTATAGGTCCACACCGTGTCCGGCGGCGCCGCGATTGGCTTCGACAGGACATAACGTATCGGATCGGCTTCGTTGCTCAGATGCGGTTCGTCGTTTTTGGGATCCTTCCAGCCGCGGTTCTCGTCCCATTGCATGCCCGACGACATGGTCAGGAGATGGCGCAGGTTGATGTTGTCCCAGCCCGTCGACTTCTGTGCGGAGTAATCGGGAAAGAATTTGACGACGGATTCGTCGGCGCTCTTGATCAGCTTGCGATCGATGGCGATGCCGACCAGCAGGGAGACCACGCTCTTCGAGACCGAGCGCATATCGTGCCTGGTCGTCGCATCGAAATCGTGCTGTCCATCGTCCAGACCCCAGGGCTCGTCATAGCCGGGGAAATATTGCTCGAACACGAGCCGGCCATGACGGACGACCACCACGGCGTGAACGTTGGCGTCGGTTTCCTTCAACCGGTCGGCGATGCGGCACAGCCGCGCGCCGTCGAGGCCGACGCTATCAGGGGAATCGATGGTCCAGCCGTCGCCAAGGGCGGCGGGAACACCACAAGCCGGATTTGTCTGGCCCAGCGCCTGCGTTGCCGACGCCGCGAGCACGAGGACGGCGGCGAGGCCGAGGCGCCGCAACTGCTTGCCACCCTCGCGCATGCTGCCGTCTCCTGCTCTCGTCGTTACGCCGGCGGCGGGACCGAGGTTTTTACCGAAGGCCGCTCCAGCATCTTCTGATGGAAGGCGTCCAGCTTCGGATAGGCCTTGCGCCAGCCGCAGTCGGCAAAGCGGAAATCGGCATAGCCGAGCACACAGACGAGGCCGATCTGTACGATATCGAGCGGCCGCGACAGGACCTCGGGCTTGTTCTCGAACCGCGCCATGCCGGCCCAGGCCCGCTTCCAGTGGTCGTCGGACCACGCCTGCCAGCGCAACGGCTCGGGCCGCACCATGGCTTCGTAGCGGCACAGCAGCATCGAATCGAGCATGCCCTGCAGCAGCGAATGATCGCTCTTGACCTTCCAGCGGTCGGGACCGGAGGCGGGGATCAGCTTGCCGCCGCCGGCGAGCTCATCGAGGTATTCGACGATGACATAGGAATCGAGGATGACGTCGCCACTGTCGAGGATCAGCACCGGCAGCTTCTTCAGCGGCGTGATCTTCGAATATTCCTCGTTGGGCTGACCCGGCGCGACGGTGGCGGGGGTGAACTCGATCTTGTCGATCAGGCCGGTCTCGATCGCGGCGATGCGGACTTTTCGGGCGAACGGCGAGGCAGGGGAGAAGGTGAGTTTCATGTTGGGAGTTTCCCTGGAAGGTTTCTTCTTGTTGTGCCGGTCATTGACGACCACGCGATGTCATCATCCGCGAAGGCGGATGATCCAGTACTCCGCGGCGGTTCGGTTTGCTCGCCAACGCCGCGGCGTACTGGATACCCCGCCTTCGCGGGGTATGACGGCTAGGCCGCGATGATTTCCTGGCGCTGCTCGCCGAGCCCCTCGATGCGGAGCGTGACGACGTCGCCGACGTTGAGGAATTGCGGCGGCTTCATGCCGGTGCCGACACCGGGCGGCGTGCCCGTCGTGACGATGTCGCCGGGCAGCAGCGTCATGAACTGCGAGACATAGGAAATGCACTTCGCCATCGAGAAGATCATGGTCGAGGTCGATCCGGTCTGGCGGCGCTGGCCGTTGACGTCGAGCCACATCGACAGTTTTTGCACGTCGGGAATCTCATCCTTGGTCACGAGCCACGGGCCTACCGGTCCGAAGGTGTCGTGCGATTTGCCCTTGGTCCACTGGCCGAGACGTTCGATCTGGAAATTGCGCTCGGAGACGTCGTTGCAGACGCAGTAGCCGGCGATATGGTTGAGCGCGTCGGCCTCGCTGACATACTTGGCGCGGGTGCCGATGATGGCGGCGATTTCGACTTCCCAGTCGAGCTTGGTCGAGCCGCGCGGCTTTTCGACCGCGTCATTGGGGCCGCTCAATGCCGTGTTGGCCTTGATGAAAAAGATCGGCTCGGTCGGGATCGGCGAGCCGGTTTCCTTGGCATGGTCCACATAGTTCAGGCCGATGGCAACGAATTTCGAGATGCCGGTGACCGGGGCGCCGAAGCGCTGCTTGCCGTCCACGGCGGGGAGTTTTGACGTATCCAGCGCGGCGAGCTTGGCGAGCCCGGCCGGCGAATAGGCCTCGCCGTCGAGGTCCTTTACGTGGGCCGAAAGATCGCGCAACTGGCCGGATTTATCGATCAGGCCGGGCTTTTCCGCACCCTTGGCGCCGTAACGAACAAGCTTCATTTTGTCTCTCCCTGCGGGGTTCTTTGGGGATTTGTAGGGATTTTTGCCCTTCAGACGCTTCTTGGAACAGTGGGCGCGGAAATTCAACTGCCGACTGGCTTCGGCTCGCCACATACCTGATCCTCATCCTGCGGAGGCCGCGTCGAGGCCTCCCAACCATGAGGGGAGAAAGCGTCCGTCACCCCAAGGCGATGAACTTGAAGGCGGCCCCATCGCGCGTGATGTGGCCGGCCCCGAAGTGGCCGCCAATGACCAGCGTTGGCGTGTCGGCAAAGCGCGAAAACAGCTCGCGCCGGGTTTCGGCCGACTGCCGGGGATCGGAATCGGCCGTCGACGACCAGTCGAGATGGGCCATCTGACAGGGATGATGGGCAACGTCCCCCGTCAGCAGGGCCTCCGCGCCGTCCGAATGGACGTGGATGCTCATATGGCCGGGGCTGTGGCCGGGTGTCGGGATCAGGGTGATTTCGTCGGTCAGTCTGGCATCGCTGGCGACCAGATCGGCCTTGCTGGCGTCGGCAATCGGCTTCACGGAATCGTTGAATACGGCGATCCTGTCCGGCGCGTCGCTGTGGTCGCGCCAATACTCAAACTCGGTCTTGCCGAATGCGTAGCGCGCATTGGCGAAAGTCGGCACCCATTTGCCGTCGACGAGCTTCGTATTCCATCCGACATGGTCGACGTGCAAATGCGTGCACAGCACGGTGTCGATGCTATCAGGGGGGAAGCCAGCCGCGGTCAATTTGTCGAGGAACGGATCCTGGCGATTGTTCCAGGTCGGCACGTTGCGGCCCTGCTTGTCGTTGCCGAGCCCGGTATCGACGATGATCCGGCGCGACGGGGTTTCGACCAGCAGCGAGTGGATCGACATTTTGAGCCGGCCTTCGGCGGTCGCGAAATCAGGGATCAGCCAGGGCAGTTTCTGGATTTCCTCATTGGTCGCGAGCGGCAGGATGAAACGGGTGCTGCCGACGGTCTCCGTTTCGATGATCCTGGTGATTTTGATACTGCCCACGGTCCAGCTCATCCGGCACTTCCTCACGTTTCTGTTGTTGAGGCGAGGATGCTGGTTTCCATCGCCCGACGCAATGCATCATCCGGCGCGCGAAACCGATCCAGCAGTTACCGCGCGCAATCGACGATGACGGTTCCCAGCTTGTCGCCTTTCTCCACCGCCAGATGTGCCTGCGCGGTATCGGAGAGCGCAAACTGCGCAGCGACGTTGTGAATGCGCGGACCGGCTGCCAGCCATTTTGAAACGTCCGCCTGCGCTGCCGCCAATAAAGGCTGTGGCAGCGCGAACAGCACCAGCGCGCGCAGCGCGATGCATTTTTCCATCAATTCGCGCATCGGCACGACCGGCGTGCGATTGCCGTTGGTGGCGTAGACCGCGATCGTGGAATTCATGCCCATCAGCTTCAGCGTGGTATCGATATTGCCGCCGAAATCGACATCGACGACGCGGTCGACGCCGCGCTGCCCGGTGAAGGCCATCGCTTTGGCGACGACGTCTTCGGTCCTGTAATTGACAACGAGGTCGGCGCCCGCAAGCCGCGCCTGTTCGGCCTTGGCCGCCGAGCTGACGGTCGCGATCACCTTGGCGCCGCCCCATTTGGCGAGTTGCACGGCATAGTGACCGACGGCGCCCGCACCACCGGTGACCAGCACCGTCTGTCCCACGATCGGGCCGTCGCAATAGAGGCAGGTCCACGCCGTCATGGCGGGGATGCCGAGGGTGGCGCCTTCGGCAAACGAGAGATTGTCCGGCAGTGGCGTCACCAGATGTTCGGCGAGCGCAATATATTCAGCCGCCGTGCCGAAGGCGCGGCCGTTGCGCTGGCCGTTGAACAGCCAGACGCGCTGGCCGGGCTTGAGCCGCGTGACGCCGTCGCCGACCTGGTCGATGATGCCAGCACCGTCGCTGTTCGGAATGACGCGCGGATATTCCATCGCGCGATAGCTGCCGCCGCGGCGGCCGACATCGGCGGGATTGATGCCGGACGCCTCCAGCCGCACCCGGACTTCGCCCGGGCCGGCTGTGGGCGTCGGCATCTCGCTATAGGTCAGCACATCGGGCGCGGGGCCCGTTCGCTCGTACCAGACCGCTTTCACAGCGTACCCGGAAATGCGCCGCCGTCGAGCAGGATGTTCTGCCCGGTGATGTAGCCGGCCCTGGCGCCGCACAGGAAGGCGCAGGCATAGCCGAACTCATCGGGCTCGCCGAACCGTCCGGCCGGATTTTGCTTGGCGCGCTCGGCAAACACCTGGTCCGGCGTGATGCCGCGCTTCTCGGCCTCCGCTTTGCCCACACCGCGCAGGCGGTCGGTGTCGAACGGTCCCGGCAGCAGCGCGTTGATGGTGACGTTGCTGATCACGGTCTTGCGCGACAGCCCGGCGACGAAGCCGGTGAGGCCGGCACGCGCGCCATTGGAAAGGCCGAGAATATCGATCGGCGCCTTCACCGCGGCCGAGGTGATATTGACGATGCGGCCGAATTTCCGCGCCATCATGCCGTCCACCGTCGCCTTGATCAGTTCGATCGGCGTCAGCATGTTGGCGTCGATCGCCTTGATCCAGTCGTCGCGGGTCCAGTTGCGGAAATCGCCGGGCGGCGGGCCGCCGGCATTGTTGATCAGGATGTCCGGATCGGGACAGGCTTTCAGCGCGGCTTCGCGCCCGGCCGGCGTCGTAATGTCGCCGGCGACTTCCGTGACGGTGACGGTCGGATAGGCTTTGCGGATTTCATCGGCGGTCTTTTTCAGCGCCTCCGCGCCGCGTGCGGTCAGCGTGACATGCACGCCTTCATTGGCCAGCGCCATGGCGCAGGCGCGCCCCAGGCCCTTGCTCGATGCGCAGACGATGGCGCGGCGGCCTTTGATCTCAAGATCCACGGTTTCTCTCCCGTTGTGTCAGGTGATTTTCTGAAAGTCGGATGAACTACTCTAACCAAGTCGAGCGGCCCTGATAAGGGAGCGGCTACCGCCGAAACGCATATCAGGGAGACCACGCCGATTATATGTGCCGGTCTTTCTTCAGGCGGTCGATCGCCGCCACGAGATCCGGCGGAAGAGACTTGACGCCCATTTGCGCGGCGGCCGATAGCAGAGGCCGCAACTGCGACCCGGTCATGAATGCCGGCTGCCGGTTTGCCGGCACAAGCTGATCGAAGATCAGCACAACCGTGATCGCAATCAGGCCGACGCGCACTGCGCCAAGGGTGGCGCCGGCAAGGCGGTCTCCGATGCCGGCTTGCGGTCCAATGAAGTCGTCGAGGACGATGCACGCCAGCTTTCCGAGCACCATGCCGGTGACCAGAAAAACTCCGAAGAACAGCCCCGAATTCTGCGCGAACGGCAGGGCATGCTGGCCATCGAGCGGCGGCGTCACCAGCGGCACCAGCCCCATCGCGATCGGCATCGCGGCGATATAGGCCAGAATCGCAATTGCGCTGCGCAATAGCCCGGTATTGAAACCGGTGACCACGGCAATAGTCAGTCCGAGATAGACGACGGCATCGAAACTGTTCATGGGGAATATTCCACCCGGTTTCGATACCGATGCTTCGTCAATGAATCGGACTGGCGATCGCTAAAATCGTCTGCATCGACAAGCCAAAGCGTGCCCGCGAGGACTTCGTCCCGTCTGAACGACCGGGTCACGGGCTATTGCACTTCTCGCGATAGCGGGGCGATCAATTCGCCCGTATCTCCGCTTTGATCATGTCGGCGGCCTTCTCGCCGATCATGATGGTCGGTGCGTTGGTGTTGCCGCCGATCAGGGTCGGCATGATCGAGGCGTCGACCACTCGCAATCCTTCGATGCCGTACACTTTCAGCTTCGGATCGACCACGGCCATCGGATCGTTGACGCCCATCTTGGCTGACCCGACCGGGTGATAGACGGTGTCGACACGCGCGCGCAGGAGGTTGCGGATGTCGTCATCGCTATGCACGCCTTCCGTGAACATCTCCTTCTTCTGCAACGCGCGCAGCGCCGGCGTCTCCATCAGCCGCCGCGTGGTCTTGAAGCCCGCTACCATGGTTTCCAGATCGTCCGCCTCGCCGAAGAAGTTCGGGTCGATCAGCGGTGCTGCAAGCGGATCGGCGCTGCCGAGCGAAACGCTGCCGCGGCTTTTTGGCCGCAGCAGGCAGACGTGGCAGGTGAAGCCGGTGCCGCGATGGCGCTTGCGGCCGTGGTCGTCGGCCAGCGCCATGCCGAAATGAAGCTGGATATCGGGCACGTCGAGGTCCGGCCGGGTTTTCAGGAAGCCGCCGCACTCGGCGAAGTTCGACGTCATCGGCCCCCTTCGTTCGCGCCGGTATTGGCCGATAGCGCGCAGCAGCCGCGGCAACGCTTTAAGCGAAATGCCGTTGAAGTTGGGATTGTCGGACATGTAGCCGAACACGAAGTCCGGATGGTCCTGCAGGTTCTGTCCGACGCCGGGCAGATGATGCACGGTGGCAATGCCGTGCTTGCCAAGCTCGGCACTGTCGCCGACGCCGGAGAGCATCAGCAATTGCGGGGTCTGGAACGCACCGGAGGACACGATCACCTCGCGCCGGGCGCGGATCTGCTTCAACTCCTTGGCCTGGCGGTATTCGACGCCGACCGCGCGCTTGCCTTCGAACAGGATGCGGGTGGTATGGGCATGGGTCTCGACGCGCAGATTGGCGCGGTTTGCCATATGCGGGTGAATATAGGCGCGCGCGGCGCTGCAGCGTTCGCCATTCTTCTGCGTCAATTGATAGATGCCGAGCCCCTCGTGCTCATCGGCGTTAAAATCCTCGCGCAGGCGGAACTGCGCTTCCTGCGCCGCCTGCAGGAAGATCTGCTGTACCGGATTGCCGGTGCGCGACTTGTTGACGGCGAGCGGGCCGCCCTTGCCGTGATATTCGCCGTCAAAGTCGGAATTGTCTTCGGCGCGTTTGAAGTAGGGCAGCACTTCGGCGAACGACCACCCGGCATTGCCGAGCGAGGCCCATTGATCGTAGTCGGCGCGGTGGCCGCGGATATAGACCATCGCGTTGATGGCGGAAGAGCCGCCGAGCCCCTTGCCGCGCGGCTGATAGCCGATGCGGCCGTTGAGGCCCTTCTGCGGCACGGTGTTGAAGGCCCAGTTGTTGACGTTGCCGGCGACCATCAGCACGAGTGCGAACGGGGTCGTGACCACCCAATTGTCGTTCTTGCCGCCGGCGTCCAGCACCGCCACCGAAATGTTCGGGTCCTCCGACAGCCGCCCAGCCACCGTGCAGCCGCCGGAGCCACCGCCCACCACCACGAAGTCGAATGTATCGGTCACACCCATCCCCCCGCTTTTGTTGTGGCAGGCCGGCCTGACCACGCTTTGGGGGCCAAAACTCCGCTTTTGCGGCGTTTATGGCAAGAGCGGTTCCAGGAGGCGGTTTTGTCCCCTCAAACCCTCGTTTTTGCTGTCATAAAATCCTCAAAAGCCGAGCCTTTCCCCTTTCCAAAGCGGGGCGACGTTGATACATACGCCTCGCGCCCGATGGCTTCGGCCCGGGTCGCCTTCTCAGGAAGCCTCGGAACGGGATCGGTCGGCGTCGTCTGGCGTTCGCCGGGATCGTTTCGACACCGGCTTTTCGAAGGCAGCGCAACGGTTTAACGCGGGGTGGAGCAGCCCGGTAGCTCGTCAGGCTCATAACCTGAAGGTCATAGGTTCAAATCCTATCCCCGCAACCAAATAAAGCCCTTGAAAACACATCGTTTTCAAGGGCTTTTTGCTGTCGCAACATTGACCGGCAATGTCGCTCGTGGAAGCGCCCGTAGGAAAGTCGCAGCGTGAATTCGACGGAGTTGCGCGCGATGCGGCGACCCTATCGTGTCAATCGGCCCAATGACAGGCGCGTCCGCAATATCCGCTCGAATTTCGGCGGCATGCGCTTGGGCGAGCCTGCTTAGGTCGGAAAACCCGCGACGGTGAAGATATTCTTGATCGAAGTCGGAACGCCTTGCAACGAGCCCGCTCGTGAACCGAAGGTATTCTTGCACTTTAATCGCCTTGCCGGGCGTATTGGGCGATGGGCTTGCTGCTAGGCTGGTTGCAAGTCTTCACGCCCCAGCCCTTGTTGTTTTAGAAATTCACACATTCTCCAGCCGGGCCTGTACAGCGCGCCCGCCTTGGGCGTTTTGTATTCCAGATCCGGGACACACACGAACACGACTGAAAATACTTCGTTCTCCGCCAGATCCACCACGATTGCGTTGCGCAGGTTTGCCTTGCCCAGTCGTTTCAAGATTTCCTGCAGCAGCGCCGGCAAGTCCAACGACATGCCCTCGGATTCCGCGCATAGCTTGCCAAAGTCGACCGTTGCAGGCTGGGACGCCATTTTCGCCAGTGCGGCGCGATTCCCGGGCGTTTCGCAGGGGAATTCTTCGCGATAGCGCGACCAGGTGAGGTCCTCACGCAGGCCGGAAATGTGGGTCGCCCGGCTTTGCGCCGCTTCAGTAATGGCGCGAGCGAGCGCGATCGTCGCAATCGGATGGCACCCGTAACCCGATGCCTGCTGCGGATAAGGTGTCGCGTTTCGGCGATCGATGATCGTGCAAGTGAAAACAGGAATCTCGATATTGACCGTCGCGTGCCAAATAAAGATCTCCAGCCCTGCCGACAGGCACTTCTCAACGAGCGGCTGGCAGACCGGATCCCTGATCGATTGCACGATCACACGGCGCCTTCCGCCCACGTTCAAATTGTCCTGTTCAACAGACCAGAAAGATACCTGGTCTCGCTCGATGACCTCGCAAAGCCCGTGGACGATCGCTTCCGTCCGCGTATTTCCTGACGCGAGTCCATTTGACGACGTCAGGAATACGGGTCTCGCTTTGCGCTTGGAGAAATCCAAATCCAGCAGTTCGGAAGGAATCCACTTCTGGCCGCCGTCCAGCAAATCCTCGCCCTTCAGCCATGGTACCTGTCTACTTTCGGACACCTCGGCGTCCGAGCGAATTGCCAGCCGATGCGGAGAGATGAAGGATGGATCACGGTTGCATTCGAAGAGATCCCGAACGGCGGGAGGCGGCCGGCGCTGTTCGGCATGAAAGACTTCGATGCTTTCCATGATGCCCGACACGGTCGCCAGTTCGTGGGTTATGCCCTTTCCTTGCGAGACGGACAGGGAGAGGCCCAAGGGTCGAACGACCGTCCAAACCGGGATCCCGATGGTATCGAGCCCCGTGATGTTGGCGAGACGAGCGATTCCAAAACCAGCCAGCAACGGCTTCAACCGAGCAAGAGTTTCCCGTGCCGCCCGTTCGCGAATGGTGCCGCCTAGATCGTTGCCCAGACTCATTTGTGCCGCGCCCCGGACGAGAAGCCGAATGCAGTCAAAAAGTGTCGGCTACTCAGGCTTGGATGCCGACTACCATCTGCTGATCGGAGGAATGTCACCGGTCTCGATCAAAAACTGCTTTGTCCAATAATCTGTCGCCGGCAATTCCCATCCACCATTCTTGCACGTGGGGGACGATGACAGCACGGCGTTCAACATCATTTCTGCATCCAAAGCTTTGATGTCGATCTTGCAGGTTTCATAGAGGTCGAACATGGCAGCCCCCCGGCTGCCAAACTCGTCTTCGAACGCGCCCCGGATCGCTGACAAGGTGCGTCCGGAAAAGTGAATCTCCTTCAGCGACGATGCAATACGAACTTCATGCTCGGAATTGATATGCCCGCGGCTTCTCATGTTTCGAAGGGAGCGCCTGATGTTCACCATTGCCTCCGAAAGCGATTCAAAATTCAGCTCCGAAACGGCGTGGATCACACACACCTCGTCATCGTCTTGTAACACGCCGCGGCGAAATGCCCGATAGACCCAACCAAATCCGACCATGCCGTATGTGTGCAGTTCAGCGGCCCTCAGTGCCCCCGTGCTGGAAGCGCCACAAACCGCTGCGCCACTCTTCAAGGCAAACAGTATCTCCTTGTGCCACACCGACGGGACGTTGCCGAAATAACCGTCGATGATGCAGATCACTTTGTAGCCGGCCAGAACGGCCTGAAATACGGAGCCGAGCGCCGCAGGCGCAAAAAAATGGGCGCGGTCCTGACCCTTTTCCAGCCTTGTCGGACCAACAAACACGCAAATGTCAGACAAACTCTGTCGCCCTATCTCGAAAGATACAATCCCCTAGGCTACTGGAAACGATAACGGATGATGATAGGCTGCGCAACGCAATCAGTTCGATTATCAGCCTAGTGGTTCTACTTCAGAGCGCCGGCCGGATTGAAGGGATCGATCAAATGCCCGAAGTCGCAGGCATCAACCCGCAAAGAACGATCGAGTTCAACGAACTCTCAAACGCATACATTATCCGCGATAAAGGGTCGATTGTACGCGCCGTCCTGCACATTCAGAAACCGGTCGTTATCCGTGCAGCCGCGGCCCTTGAGGCCGCGAAGAGCTACCTTCAAGCACACGCAGAATTATTGAATCTCGAGCCCGTCCAGTTGACGGACCTTGATCGTCCGATCGAACCGACCAGCCCGGATTTGGACTACCGCTTCTTGAGCGAAAAGACGCAATTCGACGTCACGACTGTCACCTTCCAACAGGCCTGGAATGGCTGGCCGGTGTGGCGGTCGGCTATCGCGGTCCACCTTAAGCGCTTGTCGGAGTCTTTCCAGGTCATTGCAGCGCATATACCGCGACAAGAGGCGCTCAACCGAGACTTTCTCGATAAAATCGCGAGGATGATTCCGAGGATTGATGAGCAGACTTTAGCGCGCCAACTGGGAATAGACGACAACGCCTCGCGATTTGACGTCCCGTCCCTGCGCATCACGCAGCAGAACCCGATGATCTATCGCTATGACGCGGCGCAACGCACACCGCTGCCCGAGGCCGATCAACCAGAGATGCCGTTATTGCCGGTTCCAGCCGACATCGTCGATGGAAGCTACAATGCGGTTGTGGCGGTTCACTTCGATCTCCTTCGGCACGGGCGCCGCGGGCCAACGCATTGGGTTGCCCTGCTCGAGGCCAGAACGCGGGCGGTCCTGCACCTTGAAGAGTCTGCCAACGACATGGATGGAAAGGTATTTCTCGCCGACCCCGTGACGTCACACGGCGGACCGTTGCCAGATGCCGACAACAATGCGCTGAACCCTCTTCGCGTGCAGGTAAGTCTGCCGAATTTGGTCGCGAGCAATCCTCAGTTGCTTTGCGGGACCAACGTCAAGATCGTCGATATCGACGGCCCGATCAGACCACCCGTCCACCCCGTCCCCGGCACCGGATTTGAGTTTAATGTACGCACGGATGAATTTTCCGCCGTCAACGCCTATCACAACTGTGACCGCTTTTTTTCATTTGTGGAGGCGTTGGGGTTCAAGCGCGACGAGTATTTTTCGTGCACTACATTTCCCATTGAGGTCGATCATCGCGGGGCTCCCACGGAGGGCGTAACCAGCACCGATGCTCAAACGAGAGGAACGCCATTTCCTCAGCCCGACGGGACCGAAATAAAGATGGGAATTCGGGCTGTCGTTTTTGCTCTCGCGGAAGCAGACGCGGTGCCGCCGATTGGTAACGCAGACGACTGGCGCGTGGTGCTGCACGAGCTTGGGGGACATGGCACTTTGCTCAATCACGTGGGTTCAACGAAATTCCTGTTCTCCCACAGTATCGGCGACAGTATGGCGGCGATTCTCAACGATCCGGAGTCAAAAGCCGACGACCAAAACCTGACATTTCCATGGACCGAATACGGCCGCAGACATGATCGCGATCCTCATGATGGCTGGGCTTGGGATGGACCAATGGACCTGAATGACGGACCCAAGCAGCTTAAGCGGGAGCAGATCCTTTCCACGACCCACTTCAATCTCTACAAGGCGATCGGCGGAGCCGACGGGAGCGACGTTCGCAAGCGTCGCTTCGCAGCCGAATTCACCACCTACCTCATGTTGCGCGCTATCCAAACACTGACGCATCCGACCAACCCGCAGCACGCGTCGGATTGGCTATGCAATCTGATCGTCGCCGACGCCTGCGACTGGACCTGCAGGGGACATAGCGGTGGCGCCTACGAGAAGGTCATCTACTGGGCATTCCAGAAGCAGGGCCTGTTCAATTTTGCTGCTCCTGATGTTGACGTTTACATCAACGACGGACGTCAAGGTGAGTACCAATACCAGGCTGACCACACCAATTGCCTTTCCATTTGGAACCGGCTTGCGGGCGACGGTCTTGAAGGCCACCAGACTCCAGCGCCTGGCGTCGCCAATTTTGCATACGTCAAAATAACAAATCGCGGCAGCAAGACCGCAGCATCGGTCGTTGTGAACGCGTTCCAGAACAAGCCCCAAGGCCAACTGGTCTATCCCGACGATTGGCAACCGATGGAAACACCTTGGCTTGCCGCGAACGACCTGCTGCGCGGCGCCGCCGAAACGACGGTCGGTCCTTTCAGATGGACACCATCGTCATCCGACAATGCGATACTTATGGCGGTCTCGGCAAACGGCGATGCCAGCAATCTCGCCAAATTCAGCGACGGCAAGTCGATCTCCGATTCGCGACTGGTACCGCATGACAACAACATCGGAATGCGAAAGGTCTAGTGATCGCGTCTGTACCGACAAACTTAATCTCGTTAGATCGGAGCGGCGCCCCTCGACATGTTAAGTGCAGGGATCCCGCACAGCGCCTGTGTTCGCTCCCGCAATGTCGGTGTATCGGTACAAGGCCCGGTGATCATGCTGATCGAAAGCCCCATCTCTCCGAGCAGCTGCTTGGCGCCAAGCGCACCAAGCGCATCCGCTGCCGCCAGGATAATCTTGACCTCGGCACGTCTGCGTTTGAGGCATTCGAGGAAAATCGGTACATTGCCTCCAAGAATGTCGCCACCGCACTCGATCAGCACCCCGTCGGATACGTTCGACAAGGTGACATCGAGCGCGCGATTGAAAATGGCGTCGGCGCCGTGGCGCCCGGACGGATAAGTTGTCGGTAATCCAAAATCGACGCAGTCGAAAGTCCGGGCGGCTCCGAAATCCCGATACCGCAATATCTCGGTCAATGAGGACGTGCCCGTCGCCTTTAAGGCGGTGACGGCAACGTGTCCTTTTCCTAGCAACGTTCTCAACACAGCGGTTCCCGCCGTCGTCTTGCCGACCTCGGCCGACGTGCCGACGATCAGGAAAATGGGCGCTCCGTGGTCGGCTTTGCCATCGCCAACCAAGGCAAACCGCCCGAGGTCCAGGATCTCGCCCTCGTTGTTCAGGATGGCCCCGCGATACGTTACTTGCGCGAGATGCGCCTTCGCAAGCGGCGAGTCACCGATAAGCTCGCCAACGACTCCGGAATCGGCGAGCACCCAATAGCTAGCTCCGGGGCGGAGTCCGCCAGGGGGCACGCGACCCACCACCCAACGAGTGGATTCCCTGTGTCCCGGCGTACCAAGAAAAAGATCCCCCGGCACCAATGTCATGGCTCGCCCGGACACCGATTCCAAAATAATCGGCGCGGCCTGCTCGGTCAGTTCAAACACGCAAACAGATCCTTCGAGACCAGCCGTCTCGATGCACCGAGCCGCATCAAGAGAAGGAATTCGTCTAAGCGCCGACGCCTTCTTGTGCACCGGTTTCGATCCGAAAGCGCTCTCGAATTCAATAATCGTCAAGATGAATTGTTACCATCTTCCATGGGCACGTCTTGAACGGCTTTTTCCAGGACCAGCAAGTACGTGCAGTTTGGGCCGACAGGTGGCTTGATCAGGTGCCCGTACTCATCCGTGATGTTGAGTACCTCGATGATCTTGTCCACCTGCTCTCTGGTCAAGTGACTGTGGGCACCGATAGTGTACTGTGCCCTAACGATGGCGCCCATCGAATATCGCTCCATTTTCTGCGCGCTGAAAACTTCCGCAACGCCGCATCAAGAGAATGAATTCGTAAGCGACGATGCCTTCTTCAGCGCGCTTGAATTCGATAATCGTCAAGACGAATTGCCGTTTTCGATCGGCACGTCTTGATCGGCTTTTTCCAGGATCAGAAAGTAATTGCAGTTTGGGCCGACAGGGGGCTTGAGCAGGTGCCCGCTCTCATCCCTGATGTCGAGGACCTCAATGATCTTATCTACCTGATCTCTGCTCAAGTGACTGTTGGCACCAAGAATATAGTGCGCAGTAACAATGCCGCCCATTGGATATCTCCATCTTCTGCAACGCTAAAAAACAACGCTGAAAACGGCCGCTTGCAGCGCCAAAATACACGACCCGCCTCCCGGGTCCAAGTGTCCGGCCATCGAATTCGAACACGACAACTTTGCGACAGATCGGCCGGTCGTGGCGTCGACCCCGTCAAGAAATGAATCAGACACCCGTCCTGATTGTAGCAGCCCGAACACGGCACGAACACGCATTAATCAATCCAGGCTCCGGCGAAATCGACCACCTTGCGCCACCTTTCAATGTCCTCATCGATGAATTTCTCGAACTGCTCCGGAGTCATGGACATCGCCATCCCGCCGGTATCCGCGAGGCGTGCCAGAAAATCAGGGTCACTGAATGCTTCCGTCACCGCCTTGTTGAGCGTCAGAACAACGTCGGACGGGGTCCCCCTGGGTGCGACAATGCCGTACCAGACCATTGCCTCAAAGCCCGGCACGGTCTCGGCGATCGCCGGAATCTCCGGCGCCGAGGTCCAGCGCACTGCCGAGGTCACGCCAAGAGCCCGCACTTTGCCCGCCCGTGCCATCTGCAATGCGATCGTAATATTGTCGAACATCACATGGACCCGGCCCTCGATCAGGTCCGGATAGGCCGCGTGCGAGCCGCGGTATGGGACGTGGATCATGTCGATTTTGGTCATCAGACTGAACATGGCGCCGGAGAGGTGCAGGGATGTCCCGTGTCCCGATGACGCATATGAAAGCTTGCCTGGATAACGCCTGGCGTAGTCGATGAACTCCTGCACCGACTGCACCGGCAACGACGAAGGCACCACCATGACGTTCGGAAAACGCATCACAAATGCCACCGGCACGGCGTCGCGCCGGAAATCAAACGGCAGCTTCCTGTAGAGCGACGCGCCGATGGTGGTATTGGGTGCAGCAAACAGCAGGGTATAGCCATCCGGCGCCGACTTGAGCACTCTCTCGGTGCTCAAATTTCCGCCCATGCCCGTACGGTTCTCAACAATAAAGGGTTGGCCGAAGCGCCGCGACAGCCAGTCGGCCACAAGTCGGGCAACAAGGTCAGTCCCTCCGCCTGCCGCCAGTCCGACGCTGATGATGACTGGGCGCGCTGGATATGTTTGCGCCCAAGCCTTCCAGGGCTCGCCAACCAGAAAGACTGAACCCGCAGCTAGATTCAGAAATCGCCGACGGCACTCCTTCATTGTATCTTCCTTACGTCACACTCCGCAGGATACGCGTTGGCCGCGCTTCGAGATCGCCCTCCAGCCGATCTAGCAAGGCCCGCGCCGCAACAAGGTCGGGAGTGGTCAAACCCTCGGTAAACCACGCATGAACAGGCGCGAGCACTTCGCATCCTGCCTGTCGATTTCCCTGCTCGAGCCGGACATTAGCCAGGCTGGTCGCCGCGCGGAGCTCCCAAAGCTTCGCCCGTTGTTGCCTTGCCAAATTCAGACCGGTTGTGAGCAGGTGCAGCGCGTGCTCGGCGTCTCGCGCGGAAAACTGAGCCTGCAAGCGGATGATCTCCGATTCACACCATCGCTCGCCCGTTGAGTGTACAAGCTCAGCCGCCCGGTTGAGCAATGCCACTGCGCCGTCCGTATCGCCATACATGCCCACGATTTCGGCGGTAGCCGTCATGAAGAACGGCAGCAGAGCCCAATTTTGCGTGGTGTCGAACTGTTCAATGCAATCGCGCATGCGCTCCATGAGAGCTGGATCGCGGCGCATCTGCAGCTGCGCCCAACAGTTAAAGATGGCACCATCGCGAACTCCCTTAAACGTCTCGAATTCGGCCGCTAGACCGAGAAGTCGTTGCGAAAGCTCCAGCACGGTTTGGGTGTCGCGCTGCATGATGTGTTGCACACATGCACGCCGCAAAGCGACGATTTGACTCACGGCGTGGTTCAAGCTGTCGGCATATCGAACTGCTTCCAGGCTCTTGGCAGCGCCGGAATCGGGGTAGCCGAGCGCCGTGAGACAAATGCCGAGTACAGTACATGCCCCCATCTTGGGATCGCGCACGGCCAGCGCAGCTTGCCCATCCCGGACCTCACTATACGTATCAACGAGAAGCCGCATGTCCTCGCATGCCGTCTCGAAACGCCCCAGCAGCAGATTGGCAAATCCCGACATTTTCCGTGCCATGATGAAGGCCTGAGGGTTCTCGGTCCTTTGGCCGACATCGGACATCTCAGCGGCATAGCGAAGCAACGTCTCAGGTTGGGAGTGAGAAAAATAGTAATTGAACAAGCCGTCGTGGGCTCGAATGAGCTCGTGTGTATTGCCGAGCTTGAGGCACAGCGCTCTTGCCCGCTCGACCGCTGAGCGCACCTCCTCACTTCCCGAGCCTTGTTCGTCGACAAGCGATTGGTACAGCGCAACTTGGAGGGCAAGCTCGCGACGCTCTTTCTCCTTCGAATCTGGAAGATGTTCGATCTGCCGGAGGCCCTTGCGTAGATGGCTTACTCGTTCCGTCAGCGCAAATCGGCCGTTCGTCCGCTGCGCCGCCTTCAGGTAATAATCGATCGACCTGTCGGCCGCCTCCGCTTCTCCAAAATGCCACGCAATGATCTCAGGCAAACGGCTTTCGGGGCGAATGACTTCTTCTTCGAGCAGCTCGGCCACACGCAAATGAATCGACCGGCGTCGCTCGCGTAACAAAGAGGCGTAGGCAGCATCCTGTACCAGGGCGTGCTTGAAAGCGTAGGTCGAATGAGGGGGCTGGCCGTACGTGGTCGCCAGTCCAGCCTGCACGAGCTCGCCAAGCGCCTCCTGCAAGTCCTTCCGCGGCCATGTCGATACGCTCTCCAGCAGTTCGAAGGAAAATTCTCGGCCGATGACCGATCCAATCTGGGCCACCTCTTTCGCGGCGACCAAACGATCAAGGCGCGCCATCAGGGAAGCTTGCAGTGTTGTCGGCACGATCGCTGGAGTGAGCGGATCGGCCAGGTTTGGCGGGTCATCCGCCAGACGGATTCCAGTGTACAGAACAGTCTTGGTCAGCTCCTCGATGAAAAGAGGTATTCCGTCGGCGTGCGCGATAATCCTGTCGACCACCTCCTGTCGTGGAATTCGTCCCTCGGCCACTGAATTTATCAAAGACGCGGCATCGCGAGGGTGAAGTCCGCTCAGCGTTTGAACCGTGACGTGTGGACGAGCTAGCCATGGCGGTCGTGTTTCGGGCCGGCTGGTGTTGACTACCAGCATCGGCAGCGTTGCCACTTGCTCAACCAACAAACCCATCAGATCCAATGTCGTGGGATCAGCCCAGTGAAGGTCCTCAATAATGACCAGCAGCGGGCCCCGTCGGCTCATTTTCTCGAAATATCGAAGGATGGCGGCCAGAGCCATGACCTTTCCCCGCGGCTGCTTATGGATGTCGGGGAAATCGTTCGGCGCCAGTGGGAGCGAGAGCAGGTCAGCGATAATTGCAACGTCAGGGTCGGGCGACACGTCGGCTTCAAGCAGACGCAAAAGCTTTTCCAGTTTTGCTGCGGGAGCGTCGCCGCGCTCAAATCGAGCGGCTCGTTCTATTTGACGAATGACGGGATACAGCGGGCTGTCTTGGTGATTGGGCGAGCATACAAGACGGGTTCTCGCACGCGACTCCTGCCCAATGCCTTGCTCGAGCGCCGCGACAAGCCGCGACTTGCCGATGCCCGGCTCTCCAATGAGAACGATAACGCGTCCTTCACCCGCTTTGGCCTGCGCCCAACGGCGCAACAACAAGTCCAACTCTTCCTTTCGTCCCACCAGCGGCAATTTGCCGCTGCGAAGGGCCTCAAAGCGGCTATCTGTCGGACTTTCGGCGAGCGCAGCCCACGCGTAGATCGGCGTCGGACCTCCCTTCAACCGGGCAGGACCAAGAACTTTGTACTCAAACAATCCGCCCGTAAGACGTCGGGTCGTTTCAGCAATGACCACCATGCCGGGTTCAGCCATGGCGATGAGACCGGCCGCCAAATTGGGGGTATTGCCGACCACGGGCGACTCCAGCGACGACCCAGAGCCTATGACGTCGCCGACGACGACAGGCCCGGTCGCAATTCCAACTCGGCAGGCAAGCGTTCCGGCGGAGCCGGCTACCGTGCTGAGACGGCCGACCGCCTCGACAATGGCCAAGCCGGCAAGCACCGCGCGCTCCGCATCATCCTCATGCGCTTGCGGGAATCCGAAGTAGATCAGCGCGCCATCGCCCATGTAGCGGGCGACAAAGCCGTCAAGCCGAGCCACAACACTCCTTATGCATTCCTGATACGTGGTGATGACTTTGCGAAGATCCTCTGGATCAAGCCGGGCACCAAGCATCGTCGAACTGACCAGATCGACGAACATCACTGTAAGTTGCCGGCGTTCGGCCCCAGGCTGGCGAGGCTTTGGTGCGGCAGACCCATTTTGCTCAGGCAACCTTGTCGCGAGCGCTACTCCGCACGCGGCGCAGAATTTCTTGCCGGGAGAATTTTTGCTGCTGCAAACCTTGCAGGTCAGTGGAAGTGGCGAGCCACAATCGCCACAAAAATTGTCACTGCTGCCGACATCGGCCCCGCAGCGCGGGCAAGCCGTGCGATCCTGTTCGATGATGGCCGTAGTCACTTGCAGCGTGCTCACATTTTGAGAAACTTACGCGGCCGCGAAGTTGGTCAGGCGATATCGTCACCTTCTGCAGAGGAATTGCGCCACGTTGGCCGACCGCAATATGGCCGGCTGCACCTGGCTGAGGTTAACTCAGTCTGCCCATTCCTGAAAGGGGCATCGTTGCGCCCGTCATTGGCCCTTGGGGAGCGACTATGCGTACATCCGCGACGGCGCCAAACGTTGTCTCGCCGGCCCGGTGACGTGACAGGAACGGTTGGATGTCGGTGTACCATGACGCGCCGCCAAGACTTCGTATATCATCGTGTCAGTCGCGGACCTGAGCGCTGAGCGCCCAAAAATGCTTCAATCTGAGTACGCTGATATTCGTGCATATCTCATTGAAAGTCTCTTCGGGTTCACCCGGCCGTGGAAAGTTCTTGATTATCTCGTAAGTGCGTCCATCTTTGAGCTTCCGGATTGTATACTGATTGCCCCACCGGTCTTCTCGGGAGATGGGAGACGTGAACCCGTCAACGTAAAATTGATCGATCATCAGCAAAGTTGCTGCCGGGCGTAGTCGTGAGGCGAAATGCGACAGGAATGACTTGCGCTTTTGTCTCTTGACGTGAGACCACCACAAGTGCGCCATCCCCACATCAAATATCGTAGTTGAATGGGGGAGTGAATAGGCATCGGCAGTGCGCAAGCTCACATGCTGACCAAGTCGCCGCGTCGCAGCAATCTCAAGGGTCTCGGCATTCAAATCGGTCGCGGTAACGGCCCGAGCAAACGGCGCTGCTATTTCGGTCCAGTAGCCGGTCCCCGCCGCAACTTCCAAAATATTCAGTCCTCGCGTGCGCTCAATCAGCCACGCCTGCAATAGCGTGAGTTCACTCAGTCGCTCAGGCGCCTGATAGAACAGGTCATACTCTGCGGCACGAGCACGGTAGTATTGTTGCATTGTGTCCGGCAATGTCAGCCTCTGATACGGCAATGGTCGCGGCAGGGGTAGAGCGAGAGATTGTGCGACAGAAGATCGGCTCAGCACGAGCGCCTCCACACGCGAGAGTTCACTAAGCCCGGTTGAAGACCGCCGCCTGAGGTGGCCGGAATCAGCGGACACTATGCCGGAACTCCTACCTCACGCGTATGAGCTAGCTCACATTCGAAATTTCCTGGATCGTCTCCCTTTGAGGTGCTTCGTTGCGCCTTTCCGCAACCGAGCCAGGAAAAACCCCGACAATCTCTATCGATTGCCGGGTTTCGTTTTGACGTTTAAGCGCCTCTGAACGGCCGACAGCTACTATGCAACGGACGGGAGGAGGCGCTTTACTTCTTCCTGCAGGTCCGCGATCGCCTTGCGGTCGCCCGAGAGATGCCGCAGCAGGCATCGCTGGAAGAGCCCATCAAACAGCGCATAGAGCGCTCCCCGGGAGACCACTGGCTGCCGTCCACCAAGTAAGGCAAAGCGCGACGCTATTCGCCACACCATATCTTCCAGGCTCTTGTCGATCTCGGCGACGTCGTCGCGAAAGGCCTCTTCAAACAGTGATTGCGAGCGAAGATCGTACCAGAGGCGATGCATACGCGCCTCGTCGCGCACCGTCTCGCCGAGCTTTTCCAGAAAACCCTTCATCAGTTCGTCGCGGCTTTGCGCCGCCGACGTGATCTGGTCGTACCGCGTGACGCATTTGGCTTTGTAGTGACGAACACAACAGCAGATCAGGTCGACCTTGTCGCTGAAGTAATAGTGCAGCACGCCGTGCGTAAACTCGGATTTCTGCGCGATCTCGCGCAGGCTGGTTCTCGCATAGCCGAGCTCAGCCAGGGTTTCCAATGCAGCCTCGGCAAGCTCGATTCGCCGGGCACTGAATTTGTCGACACGCCCCCGTTCGATCCGATCCGAGGGCCAGTTCGACCGTCCCGTCGTTTCGATTTTCCGCTTCGTAACCGCAGATTGTTTGCGCACGCCCAACTCCGAATCGCCGCGTCATCCCGGCAGCAATAATGCCCTGAAAAATCATCCTCCACCCTCTTGGTCAAGAATTACTTGACAAGTGTCTAAATTTTGGACGATCGTCAAGATATTCTTGGCCAAGTGTCAAGTTTAGGGCGTCGCGGCCGGAAAAAAGCTGCGAACGATTGGGGGAGAGCAGGCAGCGCACCAGCACCGCCAACATTTTCGTTTCCGGTCAGCCGAAAAGCTTTTTCTCAGCGAAAGAGAAACAACAGGCACGCCCGTAGGGCGGCAGGCATCCGTGCTCGGCAGGTAGCGGCACGTCACAACAATGAAATCACAAAGGGAGGAGCATACGATGGGTGAAAACACTCTGGCAGGCCGCAAGGCTCTGGTCACTGGCGGCGCGCGAGGCATCGGCGCTGCGATCGCAACGGCGCTTGCGAAAGCCGGCGCTTCCGTGATGATCGGCGACATTCTCGCTGATCTCGGCAAGCAAACCGCCGGCCGCCTTGCGGAAACAGGCGCCAAAACCGGCTTCGTGGAACTGAACGTCACCGACGACGCGCAATGGGAAAGGGCTGTCGCAGCCACCGTCGCCACGCTCGGTGGCTACGACATTCTGATCAACAATGCAGGCATCGAGATCACCTCACTCGTGGTCGATCTCAAGGCTGAGGACTTGCGCCGGATGTGCGACGTCAACATCGTCGGCACCGGTCTCGGCATGAAACACGCGTTTCGTGCGATGCGGCCCGGTGGAAGTGCAGGTACCGGCGGCGCCATCGTCAATATTGCCTCTGTCGCGGCCACGATCGCATTCCCGGCCATTGCTGGATACTCCGGCACCAAATCGGCCGTTGATCGCATGACGCGGATCGCCGCAGTCGAAGCCGGCAAGCTCGGCTACGGCGTGCGGGTCAACTGTCTCTATCCCGGGCTTGTCCCCACCGACATGGGAATGCAACTGGCCAACGACATAGTTGCCGCTGGACTCGCACCGGACGCCGGCGCCGCTGTAGCTTCGGTCGTCGAGCAGACACCGCTTGGTCGGCTAGGCGAGGTCGGCGACATGGCGGACGCCGCTGTTTTCCTTTGCTCCCATGAAGCCCGCTTCATCACCGGCGCCGGTCTGCCGGTCGACGGCGGCATGGGCACGTAAATTACCAGATGCGAAAATAGAAATTCGGGAGGATATGAACATGAGCGAGAAAAAGCCTGTGGTCGTCTATGGCGTCTCCGGCTACACGGGGCGTCTGGTTTGCGAATATCTGCGGGAATACAACATTCCCTTTATTGCCGCCGGCCGCGACGCGGCCAAAGTGAAGGCCGTTGTCGAAAAAATTCCCGGCATCGAAACCGCGGACTACGAAGTTGCCGAGGTTGAGCACACCGTCGAAGCGCTGGCCAAACTGTTCAAGGGCGCGAAGGTCGTCAGCAATATGGTCGGCCCATTCATCAAGTATGGCCCGGAAGTCGTCGAAGCCTGTCTTGCGGCCGGCTGTCATTATACGGATACGACCGGCGAGCAGGACTGGGTGCTGCTGGCGCAGGAGCGCTGGGGAGAAAAATTCGCGGCAAGAGGATTGCTGCTCGCGCCCAACATCGCGCAGATGTACACAACGGGCGAAATCGCAGCGAACATATGCCTCGAAACGCCTGGCCTCGATACGCTCGACATTTTGGTGCTGTGGAAAGGGTTCCCGACCTATGCTTCGACGCAGACGATTTTCACCATCCTCAAGGCGAACTGGTACTATCTCGTCCAGAACAAATTTGTCGAATGGGACGTGACCACCAATTTTGAGGTCAACGTTCCCGGACAGCACGAGGGTGCCATCGCTGTGCCGTGGGGCGGCACCGCGCATCCGGTCTGGTTCAAGAACGATCCGCGCGTGTCGAATTGCAGGGTGCTCGGCGGCGTCATGCAGCGCGACGTCATGTTGGGCGTGGTTCAGACCCAGCAGATGGTGAAGGAGAAAATCAAGCCGCTGCCGGCCGACCAGCAGGAGAAGGCGCTGGCCGACATCGCGGCAACGGTGCAAGCAACCATGCCGCCGCGTGAAAATCCGCGCATTAATACCTCGATCGACTCCGTCTATGCATCGGGACCGCTCGGTCGAGCCCATTGCGTGATCCACGGCAACTGCAACTACAAGCAGACCGGAATGCTGCAGGCCTATGTCGCCTTCTCGCTGCTGCAGACGGCTCCCAGGAAGGTTGGCTTTGCCTCCGCCTGTCAGGCGTTCGGGCATCGGGAGTTGCTGGGCCAGTTGCGAAGCTTCGGACTGGTGATGAACCCAATTCTGACCGTTCACAATTGACGCAACCGGGTGGCGCGCACGACCGCGCCACCCGCCTTCTTTATGGGAGGTGGCTCATGCGGCTTGTCGACTATCTGGATAAGGGCGCCTCGCTTGGTGCTGATGCGCCATGCCTGACCATGGACGGAAACGACCTGAGCTATGGCGACGTGCAGCGCCTTAGCTATCGGATCGCGCGCGGACTCGCCAATTCCGGCGTTGCGCCCGGAGAGAAAGTCGCGATCCTGTCCGGCAACGATCCGGTCGCCTTCGCCTGCGTATTCGGCATTTCGCGCGCCGGAGCCGTCTGGTGTCCGATCAATCCGCGCAACGAGGCGGCGGAAAATCAGTTCATCTTGGACGCGTTCGACTGCAGCCTGTTGCTGTTTAGCAGCAGCTTCGCGCAGATGGTCGACAAGATCAGGCCGAATCTGCCGAAGCTGCGCAAGCTCGTGTGTCTTGACGCCGAATTCCCGCATGCGCCGTCGTTCGAGCACTGGCTTGCCGATATCGATGGCCAGCCCTTTCAGCGTGATCCCGTGGACGATCTGGCGCTCATACCCGGCACCGGCGGAACGACGGGAAAACCCAAGGGCGTGATGCTTTCGGGTCGCAACATCGAAACGATGACCGCGCTGACGCTGATGGGCTATCCGTTCAAGGGGCGTCCGAGCTACCTTGCGCTCGCGCCGCTGACGCACGCCGCCGGCGTGCTGTGTTTTCCGATCATGACGCTCGGAGGCCGGGTGGTGATCATGCATCATCCGGACATCGGGGAATTCCTCGATCTGATCGCCCGCTACCGGATCACGCACACATTCCTTCCGCCAACCGTCATTTACATGCTGCTGGATCATCCGAAGCTCGAAAGCGCCGATCTCGACTCGCTGCAATGCTTTTGGTACGGCGCGGCCCCGATTTCGGTGGCGCGGCTGGCCGAGGCGCTGGAAAAGATCGGCCCGATGGCACAGCTCTTTGGACAGACCGAAGCGCCGATGATGATATCGATGATGCCGCCCGAGGACCATTACAATGCCGATGGCTCGACCGCGACTGGACGTCTGACGTCGGCGGGCCGTGTCGGACCGCTGGTTCGGGTCGGCATCATGGATGGCGACGGCAATCTGATGCTGGTCGGAGAGCGCGGCGAAATCGTAGTTCGCGGATCGCTGGTCATGGACGGGTACTACAAGAACGCCGAAGCGACGGCGGAGGCCTCCGTGCACGGCTGGCATCATACGGGTGATATCGGATACCTGGACGCGGACAACTTCCTTTACATCGTCGACCGCGCAAAGGACATGATCATTACTGGCGGCTTCAACGTCTATTCCGTCGAAGTTGAGAACGCCCTTCAGGCTCACGAATCCATTCAGGATTGTGCCGTCATCGGTTTGCCAGACGAGAAGTGGGGCGAACGCGTTGTCGCTGTGGTGCAGCCGAGAGTAGGACGCACTGTCGACATCGCCGCGGTATCGAGCTTCGTGAAGCAGCGGGTCGGGAGCGTCAAAACGCCCAAGCAGATTGAAGTCTGGGATGACCTTCCGCGCTCCAAAGTCGGCAAGGTCCTGAAATCCGAGATTCGCGCCAGGATGCTGGCGAACGGGATACGACGATGACTCAGCAGGTATAGATAGCCAGATCGGAATTATTATCGAATGTCGGTATCGTTGGTTGCGTCTACCCGCGGCTTGGACATGATAGCGCCCGGCAACCGCAAAAGGGGACGACGAAGCCAGCTCAGTCCCGTTCGGGACCGACGGTTACGACCACAACGCCGTCGATCTTGATCAGGAACGTCATGGTCGGCTGGTCGGATGCCGGGGCCCGTTCGACCGCATGGCGGAACGCAGCGATCTCCTCCTGTACGGCCAGCCGCAGGCTGAGTGTTGAATTGGGGCCGCACACCGGGGCGCCGTCCGATGTGAGCGCGGTCAGATCGGCCAGCAGGTCGGCGTCGCCAAAAATTTCCTGCGCGGCGGCAAGGCCGTCTGCTTCAAAAGCGAGCGTCGGCCTCCGGTCGATATCGAGGACAAAAACCTGAAGCGAGCCGGATCCGTCAGGTCGCTGCGGTGATTCGTGGGCTGACACGCCAGACAACTCCTCGATCACTCAAGTGGCAAGCCGCGCCGACAGATCAGGATTTGCTCAGGGTCGGAAATTGTCAAATCCAAAATCGTTGCGTCATGAATGCCGGGTTATTCCGGCTGAGCCGATGTCGCCGGGTCGGCGGCGCCGGGCAGGCCGGTTGGAAACCGTTTCGACATATCCTAAAATTTTGTGCGAAACAACGAGGCCGGTTCGTGCGTTGCATTTCCCGCAAGCCCTCCAGATAGCCGTCGGGCGGCGCCTTCCTGCGATTTCCAGATTGCGACCATCCGAATTGTTCCCGGTCCCTGCATTGTTGCGCCGTCAGTGCATTCGAAATAGCATCGATGGCGAATAGGCGTGGGCAGGGCAGTAGAAATGACATACGAGGCCCTTCATTGCAGCTTTCTGCCGTCGATCACTCGGTAGCGAATACGGAACCCGCGCACTGGAAAACGCGCCTTCGCTGCCCTCGCTGTTCGTCGGCGCTGCGGAACGCGTGGTCACAGCCGTCCTGTTCCAACCGTGCCTGCGAATACAGCAGGGCCGGGTTTCCCGGGATCGGCGCCCAGCCGGTGCTGATTGATTTTGCGGCCAGTATTTTTGAGCGCCGAATGTACGACGCCGAGAACGGCTCGGCGCTGCAACGGGACGTCAGTCGCCGTTCCATGGGGTCGCGGCTGCATCGCCTGACCTTCGGGGGCAACCCGGTTGCGGTCTCCAACAGCACGAAATTCATCGATCTGTTGAAGCGGGAATCGCGGCGGCCGGTCGTGCTGGTGGTCGGCGGCGGCACAATCGGTTCGGGCGCCGACGAACTCTACCGGGACGATTCCATCGAACTCGTCGGCACCGACGTCTATGCCTCGCCGCACACCGTGCTGGTGGCGGACGCCCACAAATTACCGTTTGAAGACGGCGTGTTCGATGGTGTCTGGGTGCAGGCGGTGCTGGAACACGTGCTGGAGCCCGCAACCGTCGTTGCCGAGCTGCACCGCGTGCTGCGGCTGGACGGCCTGGTCTATGCGGAGACGCCATTCATGCAGCAGGTGCATGAGCAGGCCTATGACTTCTCGCGTTTCACGCAAAGCGGCCACCGCTGGCTGTTCAGGCGGTTTTCCGAAATCAGCGCCGGGCCGGTCGGCGGCGCCGGCGTGGCGCTGGCCTGGTCGATCCGCTATTTCTCGCGCGCGCTCGGCGCGGGCAACAAGCTGTCACGCCTGATCGTGCTGCCGTTCTTCTGGATCAGGTATCTCGATGCGTTCGGCCGCGGCCGGGCCGCGGCCGACGCCGCCAGTGGCTTCTTCTTTCTCGGCCGCAGGGCCGAGCACGCAATGGATCCGCACGCCATGCCGGAATACTACAACCGGCAAAGGTAAAGTTTTGAGAAGGCGCGCGGGCCCCTACGAAAGCCCCTTGATTTTCTTGCACGGCGTCGAGGCGGTCGACGACATCCGTGCGACGTCGGTCACGGAGCGGATGGAAAGCTTTTCCTTGCGGGAAATGAAGCGCAGCACGCCACGAGGATAAGCGTCGCAGAATTGCGCCAGCGTGCCGGCCGTCGCCGCTATGCTGTCCTGCTTGGGGACCACGGCGATGCCGCCATCCCTCAGGATGTACGCGTCCTTCACGTTGGGCATGGCTGTTGTCGCGATGCAGATCTTGAACAGGTCGTTATAGGCTTGCGGCGTCAGGGCCAGGTCTCCCCCGGGAGTGCCCAGGAGATACTCGCGGCTCTTGCGGCAGTTCTCGCTATCCGCCTGCGCCGCACCTGTCGCGAGCGCAAACAGCATCGCGGTCGCGACCAACAGCTTCATGCGGTTATTCCGATCACGCCGTCCGCCGGTGCCCGCTTGCCGGTATAGGCCAGGCCATAGGTTGTCGCAGCGCAGCGCTCCCATGAAAGGGCGCGGGCATGGGCGGACGCGCCTGCCGCGAGGATGGCGCGCAGGCCTCGATCCGCGGTCAGCTCCGCGATCGCCTGCGATATGGTCTCCACCGACGGCGGCACGAGAATTCCGGTCTCGTCGGCGAGCACCGCGTCAGGCACCCCGCCGACCTCGGTCGCAACGCTCGGCAGGCCGGCGGCGCCGGCCTCGAGATAGACCAGTCCAAATCCCTCCACCCGGCCGGTGGTGTCGGGCAGTCCCGTCAGGCAGAACAAATCCGAAGCCGCGTAGAGATCGCGGATGGTTTCGTTCGGCTGCGGGCCGAGAAAGCGAATGTCGCACGCTGCCTGACCGGCAGCCCGTCGCAGTTCGCCGACATAATCGGCTTCGCCGTCCGGGCCGATCACGAGCCATGTGATGCGCTGGCGCAGATTGTCCGGAAGCTGTGACAGCGCGGCGAGCGTCAGATGATGCCCCTTGCGGCGTGTGATCCGCGCGACCGTGATCATCACCAGCCGGTCTTCTGCCAGCCGATAGGCCAGCCGAACCTCCCGGCGTTTCCTTGGCGCACCGAACCAGAATTCCGATACGCCGAGATTGATCGCGCTGATCCTGCGCGGGTCGACGGCGAACCGTTCACGGAATAGCGTCTCGGTGAAGCGGCTGTTGGCGACCACCTCCGTTCGCGGCCCGAACACGCCGGCGCCGCGGATCGCTATTCGTTTCAGCCGCGTCTGTGTCTCGTTGATCTCGGTGCCATGCACCGTCATCAATACCCGCGCCGGCGTTCGCCATCTGGAAAGTGCGACCGGAATGAAGAACGGCCAATCGGCGGCATGGACTACGTCGTATCGATCGCCGCGGACGCCGCGGCGCGCCAGCATGATTTTTCGCGGCAGGTCGCGCATGGAGTGAAGACCGCCGCGAAATCGAATGACCTCGAAGGGCAGAGCCCGGTCATCGTCGCCGGTCTGGCGCGCATAATCGGGCGCCACCACCGTGACTTTTGCGCCGAGCCGGCTGGCGGCCGCGGCGATTTCGCAGGCGTAGGTCCCAATGCCTCCCATCGCGGGAGCGAACTCGCTGGTCAACAGAAGAATGTTCAACCCGGCGCCCTCAACAGGTCGGCGCCGCTGCGGCAAGTCCGCGCGCATCCTGAATTTCCTGATGATAACGGAATACCCGCGCGAGCTGGGTGCCAGGGGTGAACGCCCTGATGGTCTCGGCGACCTGGACCGGATTCATCGCGCCCATCTCAATGGCATCGCGGACGTCGACGAACCGTTGAACCAGCGCGTCCACCATGTCGTCGCGACTGCCGTCGCGAGCCACCAGATAGCCGCTGATGCCGGGGCAGATCACGGATTCGAGTTGCGGCAGGTGCATGGCGACGACGGGGCGGCCGACCGCCAGGGTTTCCAGCACGCAACGCGGCATGCCCTCGAACTCGGAGGTCAGGATGCCGGCATGGGCGCTGGCCAGCGTCTCCGCCATGCCAGCGGCATTCTTGAAGCCGTGGCGCACGGTGATGTCCTCTATGGCGGCGAATTCCTCGAACCGGTGCGGGTCGCTGGTGCCGACATAGTGAAACCTCACGTCGCCATTCAGTCGCCGCCGCAGGCGATCGATGGTGCGGAACATCAGCGGCGGATCCTTGAATTCATCGAGCCTGCCCGCGAACACGATCTGGAATGGCGAAGAGTTCAGCGGCCAAAGCTGCGGCTTGAAGATATCCGTATTGACCCATGTCCAGAGCGTGTCGATCTTGTCCTTGCGGCGCGGATAGGCTTGCTGCAGCCGCTCGGTGATGAACGGATTGACGCAAAGAAATTTTTCGCTCATGGCGACGGCAAACCGCTCGCCGGTGTTGTGGACGAAGGCGTATTTCCGCAGCAGCGAATCCATCTGCAATTTCGGCGCGCCCTCGCCGTGAAGCATCTGTACGAATGGAAGCCGCAGGATCGCCGGCAGCCACGAAAATTCAACCCGCCGCAGGTCGACCGAGCATCGCCTGGCGCGGATCAGCCGTGCGATCGGGCCGAAGTGGCGGAGCAGCGCCATGAAGAATTGGCCGGTCAGCGAGGTGCGGATGCTGCGGGCCGCTTCGCGCGCCTGCTGATCCGAATAATGCAGGATGGGCAGGAAGTCGAAGCCGCGGCCGCGGAACGTCAGCCGGTGAAGCCGGCCGAGCTCCAGTTCGCCGGTCGAGTCGACGCCGATGAAGAGGATGTCGGTGTCAACGGGATGGAACGTGATGAAGTCGCGGATGTACGTTTCGAGGCCGCCGACCTTTTCGCCGCGCGGATCGAACGGATGGATCAGGCAAATCTGGTAACGTGGTTTGATCCGGTTGGCATTTCGCGCGCGCAGCGCCAGGGTCAATGTTGAAGTCATGCCGCTTTCCTCATGCGTGCCTTCACGATTTGCGGAATGGTTCGCGCAACAAGGCGGGGAACCACGCCCATGCATTTGACATAGCGGGGACCGAGCCGCCGCGGCTCGCGCAGCATGCGCCACGCCCATTCCAGGCCGGTTCTGCGCGCGATGGAGGGGGCGCGGCTCTGCGTGCCGGCAATGAAATCGAGCGCTGCCCCGACGCACAACACGCCGGTTCCGTTGAGCTCGTCGAGGCATCGTGCGGCAAACAGTTCCTGCCGCGGCGCGCCCAGCGCGACGAAGCAGAGCCTGGCGCCAGAGGCGCGAATGCTGTCGATCGCTGCATCGGCCTCACTGGAATAGGGATCGAACCCCGGTCCCGGCGCCAGGCATCCGGCGATCCGCAATCCCCTGAATCGTTCCGACAGACGCTGCGCTGTCGTGTTCAGCGTGAGGTCGTTGGCGCCCAACAGAAAGACTGACAGTCCCTTCTTCCGCGCTTCCGCGCAGACCGGTTCGACGAGATCGGCGCCGGTCGTCCGTTCGATGCGCGTTCCCATGAGACGGCTCAGCACGACGATCGGGAACCCATCGGCTGTGACAAATCGGGCACGGCGATAGGCGGCGCGAAAGTTCGCGTGTTGCTGCAGTTGAACGACGTGATCGAGATTGAGCGTGCAGACGCTGAAGTTGTCGCCATGTTGCGCGGCCGACACGATCGACGAAACTGCTGCGGGAAGCGATGGAACATTGATGGTGACGCCGTCGACGGTGAGACTCGGCTGCAACGATACTGGCGGTTCCGCCATGTCGATCTCCTGAGTGATGATTTGATCGAGATGCATTCACGCTGAACTATCGACATGCCCGTTGCTTCGCGACGGGAACTGCGTGTCGAAGTTTTCTCTCAATCAACATCGTCACGAAATCGAACTAATGCGACGCAACGATGGCGATGTCGCGTCGCGAACGTTGAGACGCAGCAACGAATCATTCACATGATGGAGATCAGCTATGCAGCAATGGTCGAGGCGAAATGCGCTCGCTCTCATCGCAGGTGCAAGTGTTGCATCGTACGAGAATAGAGTATTCGCCGCGCAGCCTACGCAGAGTCTCGGCGCCATCGCCGCTCGCAACGGGCTCGTGTTCGGCGCCGCTGCAGGTCCTGTCATCGACAAGGATCATGCCTATCGCGAGCTCTATCAGACGCAGACGCGCATCGTTACGACAGACATTGCGATGAAGATGGGAACCATCGCGCCGCAGCCAGGCCCGAAGCGGTTCGAAAGCGCGGACCGTCTGCTGCAATTCTGTGCAAGCAACAACATTCCGATGCGGGGCCATTGCCTGATCTGGAACGAATGGGTTCCGCAATGGATCAGGAACATGAGCAGCACTGAGCGCGAGAAGTTCTTCGATTCCTATATCGAGGAAGTGGCTGCCCGCTATGTCGGCAAGCTGCACTCCTGGGATGTCGTCAACGAGCCGTTCTGGCCAGGGCACAAGGCGCCCGGTGGTTACAGGCTTGGTCCATGGTACGACACGTTCGGCGCGGGATATGTGCGCCGCGCCTTTGAGCGCGCGGCGATGGTGGACCGGAAGACAAAGCTGGTTCTCAACGAAGCACAGAGCGAACGCGACGATGACGTCGGCCTCACGGTACGCAAGGGATTGCTGCAGCTGGTAGACGAATTGAAGCAGGCCGGCGTGCCGCTGCATGCCGTCGGCCTGCAAAGCCACCTGCAGCCGCGGTATCCACACGACCCCGGACGCTTTGCCGAATTCCTTCATGCGCTCGCCGATCGTGGCGTCGATATCTATCTGACCGAGTTCGACGTGCGCGACGACACGTTTCCGGATGATATCGCGGCCCGCGATGCCATGATCGCCGAGACGGCCGAGAAGTACCTGAACAACGCGCTGCGCGTTCCCGCCGTCAAGGTGGTGATCGCGTGGGAACTTGCCGATAACTATTCGTTCTATACCGATGCGGCGAAGAAGAAGGATCCCCTGGCGCAGCGGCTGCCCCGGCCTCTGCCGTTCGATTCATCGATGCAGAAGAAGCCGCTCTGGTTCGCGATGGCGCGCGCGTTCGAGAATACCCGGAAATCATAGACGATGATCGTACTGCGCTCATGCTCCCGAATGTTGGGGGCGTGGGCGGAGTATCCGCACCAGCGATGGCGCGTAGAGCAGGGTGAGCGCGCCGAAATAGACGGCGGCGCCTGCCGCGACATGTGCCGCGAGCGCAGCAAGGGTGCGGGCTTCCGGGAAGATCCGCAGCAACGCCGCCATCGCAATCGTGGCCAATGCGATGCGCACGAGATGGCCGACCGGAAGGCGCAGGCCAAACCGGGTGAACCCGATCGAGAAACTGACGCTTGCCGCGGCCAGCGCCGCCAGCACGGTGGCGCCGGCGACGCCGGCGAGCCCCCAGCGCGGCTGGAACAGGGCGCTCAGGACCACGGTCGTCGACGCGTCGATCGCCGCAATGGCCATCATCCAGCGCGTGCGGTTTTGCAACAGAAATACCTGATCGCCGAAATGGGCGCGCAGGTTTCGGATGGCGCCGGCAAGGGTAGAGAGTGGCAGGATGGCGAGCGTCACCGCCTGGAATGGCGCTGCGATCAAGAGATGCACGATCTCCGTTCGCAGCATGAAGATGCCGGCGAGGCTCGGCGCCAGGATTGCGACGAGGAGCGCGCTGTTGGCGGCAAGCTGGCGCATGCCGGCCTGGCTGCCCTCCTGTTCCATGCTCTTTACCGCCAGCGGGAACGCGGCGGCGGTCACCAGCATGGCCGCGACTGCCGCGGCGCGTTGGCCGAGGCCGTAACCCACCGCGAACAGTCCGGCTGCGGCCACGCCCGACATCTGGTTGACGATAAAGCGCGACGCGTTGAGGCCGACCCAGCCGAGTGCGCCGCCGACGATCAGCGGAATGCCGTAGCGCAACGCGTGTGCGACGATCTCGCGATCGATCGGCCAGAGGCGGTAGCCACAGCGAAGCGTGGGTATCACGATCAGCGCCGCGATGAGCTGCGCCGCGGCGTATCCCGCAAGCGGCCACTCCGGCGATTGGCCGAACAATTTGATCAGCATCAGGCCGGCGACAAATCCGACGGATGGACCGAATACCTGCTGGATCGTGTAGACCCGGATCTGCTGCTGCGCGCGGGCGCGTTCGCCGATATAGACGTTGAGCGACCGGGTAATTACATAGCCGACGGCGGCGAGGAGAAGGTCAGCTCTCGCGCCGGGCGCTATGACCAGAAGCAGAATTCCGACGATGGCCGCGCTTTGCAACGCAATGGATGCCAGCAGAACGGCGTTTTCGGTGCGGTAGAAGCGCGGCGCGTCGTCGGCGTCCTGGTAGCGTCCGAGGAAGCGCAGCGCATATTGCGACCACCAGGCAAGAAAGCCGATCTGCAGCAACTCGTGCGTGGCCGTGATCAGCGTGATGACGCCGAGCGTGTGTTCGTCGACGACATGCGTCCACACGATCATCGCCAGAAGCTGGAACAGCGGTCCGACGAATTGCGCCGGCAGATAGAGGAGGGTGTGTTTCAGGAGCATCGCTCAAGCCCCCAGCCAGCGGCAGAGCCGGGGGGAGGCGAGCTGCCGGACGGCCAGCAGCGCGGCCGTCGAGAGGAGAACGGTCAAGCCGCAGCAAACCGCAAAGCTGGCGATACCGTCGAGCTGGCGCAGCGCGGTGTGATCGCGCAGCATCATGACGATGAAGATGTGCCAGAGATAGATGAAGTAGCTACCCGAGCCGAGCCACCCGAGCAGCGGCGAGCTTGGCTGGATCGCGAACAGCGCAACGCAGAACAGCGCGGCGTAGAGAAAGAAGGCCGTCGAATCGTAGGTGGCGGCGTCGCCAAGGCCGAGAATGCGCACGGCTGCATAGAACAGGTAGGCCGACAGCATTGCGCCAAGCAGCGCGCGGCGCATGCCCTGGTCGCTCAGGTTTGCGTGCATCACGGTCAGTGCGCCGAGCGCGACAAACGAGAACCAGAACGGAATGTCGCGCATGCGGACTTCGTCGAGCAATGTGTCCGAGGCGCCGAGCCGGGAGATGGCGGGGTCGAGATACGCGCCGGCAAGCAGACCGCAGCCGACCGAGAGCGCAAGGAGAAGGGCGATCCGCTTTTCTGCGCCCGGTTTCCCGGCACCACTAACCGCAAAGACGAGCCATAGGCCGAGCGTGCAGCAGACATAGACGAAGACGTAATAGTAGACGAATACATATCCGAGCGCGAACCGCGCCAGCGTCGTGCCGATGCGATGGTCCATCGCCGGATTGTGCAGGGCCATGTAGCCATAGGCGGCGGTGAACGCGATCGCGTAAGGGATCAAGGCGGCTTTCAATCGCTTTGCGAGCGGCACGCGGCCGGTAAGCGCCGTCAAATATCCGGAAGCGAACAGGAACACCGGTACGCAGGGCCGCAGCGCCGCGTCGACGGATTTTGCCCAGATCGCATCGAGCGGCTGCGGCAGCGAATGGATTCCGATCACCATCAGGATGGCGATGCCGCGCATGGTGTCGATGATGCCATCGCGGCTCCTGGCCGGCGCCTGCGCGACGCTGAGGGGTGGGTTTGCCGATATGCGCTCCACAACCGTCATCATGTGCCTTCCTGCCGCGAGATTGCGGGAGACGGCGTGGGCCTGATGGCGCGGCGGTCGTAAGCCTCGGTCAGATATCGCCGCAGCGGCGTTTCGAACGTGCGCAATGAGACGACACTCGCGCATGCAAGAACGACGATCGCCACCGGCGCGAGAATCAGCCGCTCATGCGGCGACAGGGAAAGCAGCCGCGATCCGAAGGTGATGATGACGGTCGCAACCGGAATATGCAGCATGTAGCAGGAATAGGTCAGCGGCGACCAGCGATCGAAGCGGAGCCGCGACAGTAGCGTCTCGCGGCCAGCGCAATCTTCCTGAACGGCAAGCATTGCGATGACATAGATCGCCAACAGGGCGGTCATCGTTGGCAGCAGGGAGCCGAACACGATGAACGCGGCCAGCGATGCGGCGAGCGCGCCGGGAATGGCGGGCCAACGCGCGATCCGGTCGCGGAACAGGTAGCAGGCCATGCCGAGGTTGAAGGCGGGCAGCGCCCTGAAGGCGCCGCCCTGGTTGATCCAGTCGGCCCACGGCGTCGTTGCTGCCGCCCACGCCCAAAGGGAGTTGGCGAGCGCGGTGACGACCACGAGCGCAATGATCGCCTCCTTGCGGCGCTGCGCGAGCAGGGCGACGGTCGGGAAAAGCAGATAGCAGAACATCTCCGCCGACAGCGACCAGCTCGGGAAGTTGAACGTCAGGCGCTCGCCGACGAAGGCGTGAAGCAGCAGGAACTGTGCGGGCAGGTCGGAAAACGGGTAGCGCGCCGGGTTGTCGGTCCGGGCGGCGCCGAAATGAAGCGCGCCGGCAAGCGCCAGATAGAAGGCAAGCGTGGCGAGATGCAGCGGATAGATGCGGGCAAGGCGCCGCCAGAGGAAGCGGCCGATCGATGCGGCGTCATTGACGCGGTCGAAATATTGCCGGGCGATGACAAAGCCGGAGACCACAAAGAACAGGTCGACGAACAGATTGAAATGCCAGGTGTGCGCGACCATGAAATGGCCGATCGCCACGTCCTTGAAGTAATCGGAATAGTGAAGGACCACCACGGCGCCGGCCGCAATGATCCGCAACCCGTCCTGATGCCTTGTGGTCGAGGTGTCATGCAAGGCTGCGGTACTCCGGACCCGAATTTGCTTGAGTGCGCGCGTCAGTTGGCAAGGCGGGCGATCAGGCTGATGACCGTGTCGCGGTCGCCGCGCGCCAGATCGTTCCAGCGCGCCAGATTCCGCACCGCCAGTGCCACATACCGGGCGCGCCAGTCTTCGTTCGCCAGCGCAGCCGTAATCCGCGCGGCTGCACAAGAAGGATCGGCGGTATCGATGTGGATGCCGGACTCGCCGAGTACCTCGCGAAAGATGGCGGCATCGGGGGCGATGATCGGCAGGCCAGCGTATTGCGCCTCCAGCAACGGCAATCCCAGGCCTTCGTCATGGGAGGTGCAGATGAACATATCGGCGGCGTCAAGCAATTGATTGACCCGGTCGGCGGACTGATATCCGTGCAGCGTAACGCCCGGTTGGCTTTCAAGCGCCTGCCAGTCGTCGCCCCATCCTGGTCTACCGACGATGTCCAGCGTTGCTTCCGGAAATCCATGGGTGCGCAACGCGTCGAGGATTTTCGCCGCCGCTCTGAAATTCTTGCGCGGCTCCACCGTGCCCAGCGCGATCAGCCGAAGCGGCTTTGGCTGCGCGCTGCGTGCGCCGCGCTGCCCGGGATCGAGGCCGAACACATTGCGGACCGAAGGCCGATAGAGCGTCACCTCGGCATCGGGCCGGCAATGCGCGGCAAGTTTGCGCTGTGTATCGCCGGAATTTGCCAGAAAGCGCGGGTAGTGCCGCAACGCGAGCTTGAAGGGGCCGGCCATGTAAAGTCGCGCCCGCATATTGAGTTCGGCGCGCCGCGTAATCAGAAAATCATCGTGGATATAGGGCAGCACCCGCGATGCGAATGGCCGCAGCAGCGGGCTTGGCGGAAAGCCGGGACATAGCAGGATGGAGGACGAAGCAGCGAGCCGCATCGGCAACCCCAGCGTCTGCGTCGTCACCATCTGGCGAACGCCCCGTGCCCTCACCGGCACGACATCAAGCGGCGCAAGCGCGGCCTCCGAGAACAGCTCCAGCGTGATGCGTTCGAGACCGGTGACGTGACGTCCGAGATGGGTGTTGTCGACATAGATAGTCATGCGAAGGGAATCCTGAAGTTATGCCGGAACGGACCGGTAGCTGATAGGCGTGCGCACTTGCGCTGGCGCAGCAACGCGCCGCGGCTCGCGCGGCAGCAAGACCGAAATGAGAATCACGAACTGCGCGAGCTGAATGTTCTTCGACGAGAAGCTCACCGAACTGGCGGCGATGATGACGATCAGCAGCACGATGGCCCACGCCGCGGGGTTGGAACGGCGCAGCAACTCGACGAAAAAGCAGACCAGTCCGATCGTCAGCAGGATGGTGTGGACGAGGCCGAACTGGACGATGGAAGAAATCCAGAAGTTTTCGATGCCGTAGTTGAGGCCGAGCTGCGACTGCAACGCATTCACCCGAACCGGGTTGGGGCCGAGGATTAGTTCATGCCAGTCAAAATGCGAGAGCAGGCTGAAGGTGGCGTAACGCGCCAGCGTGCTGCCCTTGTCGGAAGAGAAGCGCAGCAGCATCTTGTCGAAAATGCCGAGGTCAAGCGCGACGAAGATGATGGCGCCAGCGGCAAACAGCATGCAGATCGCGAGGATCGCGGCGGAAAGCGGCATTCGTTTGCCGCGCAGCAGGCGAATCGCTTCGAATAGCCCGACCAGCCCAATCATCGCCAGCACGGTGACCAGCGACGTTCGGCCGCCAAAGGCCATCAGCGATCCGAGGCTGAATGCGATCAGCGGCAGCCGCAGCAGCAGAGGTGGACAAATCGCCGGACGAAGCACCAGCGCCAGCACATAGGCGCCGACGATGCCGGATGCCGTGAGCGGATGGCCGAGCAGCGCCGCGGAGCGCCATTCTCCCATCACCGTGACATCACCGAGCGTCAACGGGATCAGCCGGTGGCCGGAGAAGTACTCGTAATAGCCGAGCACGACGTTGAGGAGGATCGTGCAGTGTATGGCCCGGACCAGCGGACGTTTTTGATACGACGACAACTGCCACATCACCATCGCAATCAGGATCGGCAGCAGAAACGTGTCTATGATGACCGTGAACGGGCGCTCCAGCACGATCACCTGGATCAGCAGGAACAGCCAGCAGAGCAGATACGCCAGCAACAGCTTCGATTCGGGAAACATCCGATTGATCTCGCCGACCGGGCCGCGGCTGCGCAGCAACAGAAAGAAGAAAGCGAGCAGCGTGAAATAGGTTGCCGGGTGCAGCTTTTCGTAAAAATTTCCGCCCGCCGTCAAATAGTGGATCTTCCAGTTGGTCAGCACGGAGGACGAGAGCGTGAACGTTGCGATCACAGCCAGCAGCATCAACCCGCCCGCGATCCGTTCGATAAACGCGTCGGCATTCACGGCGCGCCCACGTGCATGGGACGCCGGCCGCGCTGCCGGTGACACAAGGGAGCGGCGGCTCACCTGTGCAATGCCGGCTGGTCCGTTCAACGGTCCGCGCATCCTCACCGGGCCGCTCCGGCATGGAGGCTCGCGGAGCCGTACGGCTTGAGATAGGCCGAGCTGCGATAATAGTCGTAGAATTGCAGACGCCTGAGATCGACGCGGGTCAACACCGTGCCCATGATCCGGTCGCTGACCGGGGACAGCAGGTCCATCGCATGGGACAGCACTTCGCCCGGGGTCTGGTCCCAGGCCAGCGCCAGAATGATGCGATCGGCCAGTTCGGCGAGCGCGCGGCCATCGACCAGGGGCACCAGCGGCGGCGAATCGATCACGATCAATTCGTAGCGGTGACGGAAGTAATCGAGCACATCGACGATCCGGTCGGAGAACATCAGCTCCGTGATGAACTCGACCTCCTTGATCCGTGTGGACGGCAGAATCGAAAGCCCGGTGCTGGGATCCACCAGCACGGCGTGTTCCGGCGCGGTCTGGCCGACCGCGACTTCCAAAAGTCCGGCATCGGCGCGCGGACAGAGGGCGCGGGTCACCTGCGGGTTGCGGAGGTCGCCATCAATGAGGAGCGTTCGGATACCGAGCAGGGCCAGCGACTGTGCCAGGTTGATGGCAAGCGTGGTCTTGCCTTCGCTGTCGAGCGCGGAGGTGACCTGCACGACTCTCACCGGCTGCGATCGCATCGTCCGTTGCAGCGCAAGGCGAACGGCGCGGATCGCTTCCGCGAAGAACGTGCCGGGCTCGTCGATCGCGTAGCGCGTCAACGGCGGCTGCAGCGGTGCCGGCAGAAGTTTCGTGCTCTTCGGATCATAGCGGCCGAGTTCGTTGCGTCCGCGCCGTGCAAGACGGGCCAGCTCGCGCGCGCCGATCAACGGCACCGCGGCAAGCGCGGGCACGCCTGAAATGGCTTCGAGCTGTTCGAGCGTCTTGATGCGCCCGTCGAGATAGTCGGCGAGAAACGCCAGCACGGTGCCGGCGCCGAGGCCGAGCATCACGGCAAGGCCGAGGATCAGCATCGTCTTGGGTGACGACGGCCTGATCGGAATGCTGGCCTTGGTCACGACCCGGGAATCCGGCATCTCCAGGCTCTCTTGCGCCGTCGTTTCCTTGGAGCGTGCCAGATAGGATTCATACTGCGTGCGATTGGCCTCTGCCTCGCGCTGCAGCTCACGTAAGCGCACCTGCGCTTGCCCCGAGGAAGTGGACACGCCCTGGAGCTGGTCGAGGCTTTGTTGCAGTGAGGTCTCGCGGGAGCGGGCCACGTCGTAGTCGTGCTTGGTGCTGTCAAGTATTCGGCGGATTTCCTCGTTGATCAGCCTCTGGGTATCGCGCCGCTGCGCCCGGACGTTGGCGACGAGGGGATGACGCGCGCCATATTTGCTCGACAGGTCGGCTTCGTTCTTGGCGATGTCGGCATATTGGGTGCGCAGTTTCGTGATCATTTCCGATGAAATGGCCGCGTTGATGCCGCCGGGATCGCCGCCCGACTTCGCGATGTCCTGCACCTGCTCATACTTGGCCCGCGCCTCCGCCGTTTGCACGCGCGCGGCGATCAGCTTGTTGTTGAGGTCAGTGATCTGCTGGTCGTTGAGCGTAACGCCCTGCGACACCATCAGATTATTGGCGGAGCGATAATCCTCGACCGCCTTTTCGGAAGCGACGACCCTCGACTTCAACTCGTCGATCTGGCCGTTGAGCCAGGTGGCGGCAATGCGCGTCGCATCGTATTTGGCGCGAACCTGCTCCTCGAAATACGCGTCCGCAATCGCGTTGGCGATGGTTGCGGCTTTCTGCGGCGATTCCGAACTGACGGCGATGTCGACGAGGAAGGTAGTGCCCTGCCTTATCACCTTCATCCGCTTCTGCAGGATCTCCACCGATCGCGCTCTCGCCGCGTCTTCCGGGCTGGCCCCGTCGCTTGGCCCGCTGCTGCTGAACAACAGCCGCTTGATTGGATCGAGGAGGCCGGGCTTTGGCATGAACTCCGGATCTTCGGTTAACTTAAGTTTGCCGACGACACGCACCAGGATCGCAACCGACTGGATCAGCAGCGTCTGGCTTTCGATGGTCGCGTCGTCGGTGCCAAAATTCGACAGCACGGACTGGTTGGTCTCGACAACGTTGGCGCGGCGCGGATCGACCAGCACGGTCGATGTTGCTGTATAGAGAGTGGTCGCGAACAACAGATAGATCACCGCCAGCCCGAGCAGGGTGGCGGCCGGCAGCGCCATCATCTTATAGCGGCGGCGCAGGATGCGGCCCATCTCGCGCAGATCGACAGTCGGATACTTCCAGCTTTCCACGGCGGGGCGGGCGGCAGGCTCGTCCGGGATCACATAGGGCAGGTCAGAATTGCGCTGTAACATTCATTCCTACCAGGTGTTTGTCGAAGGTGAAGACGGGAATGTCGCTATCGCGCTTGGTGAAGCGGTAGTAGGCGGAAACGGCGGCGAAACGATTGACGAGATATTTGACGCGCGTGTCCGACGTGAGCACGTTGTCCTTGCGGAGCTGACCGAAGAACTTGTCGTTCTCGTAACCGCCCGCGAGCGAGACGATGACGTTGCGCCGCAGCTCGTAGTCGAGGCCGAGTTGCATCGCGTTGGCGAGCACGCCGGTGGCGCTGGTGTCAGTGGTCTGCGTGACGAGCTGTTCGGCATTGAAGTGCACGTCGAGCAGGCGCGTCGGCCGCCATGTCAGCCGCGCGCGGTAGGAGGGGCCTTCGATATCGCCGATCGACGGGTCGTCGAAGCGCTGCTGGACATAGCCGGCGCCGAATTCGCCGGTCACCAGATTGCTCAAGCCGACCGTGATGCCGGTCAGCGCACGGTAGCCTTGCGAGTCCAGCGTATGGCCCGGCGTTCCCCGGATGTCGCGCTGATTGCCTTCCACGCCGCCGAACCAGCCGAGGGTGGACGAGATCGCATAGTCGATCCGGCTGTGGAGCGCGTAGATCTGCCCGTCGCGGGCATCCTGGTTGATGACGGTGCCGTCCTGCGCACGCGTTGACCCAAAATCGTAGGAATCGGCGCGGAGGCCGACCGATGTCGTCAGCCGGTTGAATTCCTTGCGCAGCGTGACGTCGCCGGACATCAGGTTATACGGCGTCGGCGATATGGCGTTGGCGGGCGAACTGAGCGTACCGACGCCTTCGTTCAGATGCGCGATCTGAAAGCTGCCCAGCAGCATGGTGTCGTTGGTGATGTCCAGCCAGCCGTTGCCCTTCAGGCTGGCATTGGTCTGGTTCAGGCTCGAAAACTGGTTATAGACCGTCGACTGCGCGTCCAGCTTCAGATCGACGCCATGCCGCCCCCATAACGAATGCGCGCGCAGCGTTGGCTCGATCACCGCCGCGATGTCGGAACGCTGCGTGGTGTTCGACGAAAAGACGTTGCTGTCGTAAAACGTGCCGGCGGTCAGCGCCGGATTGAACATCCAGGAACCGGAGCGAATGCCGACGGGCTCATAGCCAGGTTGCTGTCGCTTCTTCACTGGCACGTCCTCGGGCGGAACTTCTTCGCGGTTGTCCGGATCGGTCCTGTCCGGCAGCGATGACGGTTCGAAGATTTTCTGCGCGCTCCAGGGCGAGGCGAATTCTCCGTTGGTCCACGGAATGGCTTGCGCATTCGCTGACGATCCAAGACCGAGCAGGATTGCAGCCACTGGGGCGGGCAACAGGTTGAAGCGTCCGCGGCGGGACGGGCGTACGGAGTGGAATCTCTCTCCGCTTCCTTCAGACGTGTTCCGTGATGCAAGTGCAAACTCGAATCCCATCCCCCATCCCTTGCGGGAACGCGAAGGCGGCGAACACGTGACAGGCGAAGCCCGTCGCTCAGAAAATGATCGTCGACTGCGCATCAGAACGGCAGGCCTCATACTCGGGTACGCGGGCGCAAGGGTTTTGAATTGTGGGATTGAAGTGATGCGCTCGCCTGCAACGCGCCTTGCCGGAAAAAGTTTTCCTCGCGTCGCAAAATATTTCGCATTGCAAAACGTCGATTGTGACGACAACGCAACACGAACACGGTCATCCGCGTGCAAGCGGCATTCACCTCATCTGGAGTTCCGCGGCGCTAGAAGTAGCGTTCCGGAATCCGAATGTTGTCACCCGGAAAAATTGGAACCGGCGCATCGAGAGGGTAGGTCTCTTCCGCGCCGGCGCCCGAGCGGCGCAGAAAGACCTTGTTCTCGTTGGCCCGGTATGTGAATCCGCCGGCGCTTGCGACCGCGTCCATCACCGTCAACCCATGACGGTATGGGTATTCGCCGCTCTTCTTCACTTCGCCAAGAATGTAGTACGGACGATACTGCGCGATCTCGACGTTCACGCGCGGATCGCGCACGATTCCTTTTGAAAGCGCGGATGCGATCGACTTTTCGAGTTGCCGCGTCGTGGCGCCCGCAGCCTTTATATGGCCCGCGAGTGGAATCGAAACCTGACCGGTGTTGTCGATCTCATACTCGCCGGTGATGTCGGTCTCGCCATAGACCTTCAGCCTGATTCGGTCGTTAGGGCCAAGGATGTAACTGTCCGCAGATGATGCGGATGGCGGCGTCTGTGCTGAAGCACGAACCGAAAGACTGGTGATGCCGGCGATCGCAAAGGCGAAAAGAAGAAAGTGAAGCGTCAGGCGGGCGCTGGACGACCGTTGCTGCATGGCTGCATCTCCGTGAATGCAAGTACAGCCGTCGATCATTGAGAAGCAAACAAGGCGAAAGAATGTGAGGCAAGAGTTCCATCTGATTCGAAACGCGTGATCTCGACATCACGAGATAAGAATCGTCATAAGAAGAGTTTCGTCGATCCTTCAATCGCCACACAGGTTAAAGCTCCCGTCCGCCATGCTCCCGTGTCGATGTTGATTCGGTTGCGGCGGATTTCCGGATGCGGGACCGGCGTATGACCGTGCACGATGAAGCGTTTATGGCTTCGCGTGTCGTCGAGGAACTCGTCACGAATCCAAATCAGATCGTTGGGATCTTGATCATCGAGCGGAACGCCCGGCCGAATGCCTGCATGCACGAACAAGAAATCGCCACAACTGAACTGATTGCGCAGGCACTGCATGAACAATTCGTGAGCGCGAGGAAATGCATCTAGAAAGCGGCGATGCAAGCTGAAGGCTGTCTCGTTCTCGTGCAGCTCGATGCCGTAAGACGCAAGCGTCTGCATGCCGCCCAATGGCAGCCAGTACTCCAGAATGGCCGGATCCTGAAGGAACCCTTCCATCACGGCCTCGTGGTTGCCACGCAGGCACACCGCGCCATTGGCAACCAGCCGAACCGTGAGCAAATCGATCACCGTTTTCGACTGAGGACCGCGATCAACGTAGTCGCCGAGATAAACCTCGATCGTATGCGCGATCGGCCGGCGGCGGATGTCGTCGTCGATGCGCGCAATGATCTCGCTCAACAGATCGGCTCGGCCGTGGATGTCACCGACCGCATAGATGCGCGTATCGGGTGGCGCCGAAGCGTTAACGGAGCGCGAAGATGCTGCGGACACTTGTTGCATGGTGGGCGATGTCGATCATGGAACCGGGCGGCGGTCAATCCATCACGCAAATGCGCCGAGGTGAAGTGTCTAGAAAAAGAGCAGATCGATCAGGATAACGATGGCCACCCACGCCATCACATTTCCGATGATGATTCGGTTCCTGAGCCTGCGGTCCGGCCGCGATCTGTCGTGCGGCACCAGCGCGCGGCGGTGCAGACGTTCGGCCATCATGGGCGCCTCCCCGGAGTTGTTCCGGTGGACGGCTCGCGAATCGCTGCCGTCTCTGTTTTCTTCCGAAGCCTTGTTTCTTCCGAAGCGTTGCGACCATCACGCCAGCCCGTGCGCCTCAATCCCTCCGTCGTCGGGCTGTGACGGATCACTTTAGCGTTCGATGAACAATCTCGTTCAGAATAACGGCGTGACGCCCATTTGTTGCCCGTGTAGCGACGCTGCGTGTGTTCAATTGAATATCGAGAATCGAACAATGGATTTTGTTCCGCGATTTTCGAATATGCATGGCAGCGTCGAGTCACGCGCAACTCGTTAACCAGGCGAATCCAAACTAAGCGCCTCCGAACAAACCAGAATATCGCGTCGCACAATCGCGCGTGCAATTCAGTTCCGACGTGGCGCGAGACCTATTTCACTTTCGCGCCAAATTTCGCTCAAGATTTTGGAAAGTCTTTGTGACCTGCGAGCGTTCGCGCTCGCAGTGAGTGCCGACATTCGCTGCTGCGAAATCGTCACGCGCGGTGCCGGGCCATTCGAATGGGCTCGGTCACAGTCCGGTTCCAGCAGAGAGGAGAGTCATGGCCTCGATCGTGACAGCCAACTTCGATCGGAATAACGTCACGCCGATTCGGAGAGAGCGAACCCAGATATCGGTCCGCCCTGTAGAGTTTGCTGGCGGCAGCACGCGTGGCGCGTATCGAGGCCGCCGGCGTTCGCGCCGTGTCGCGCGGACCGAACCGTCGTCGTCGATTGCAAAGCGCGTCTTCGATATCGCCGCGGCAAGCGGCGCGTTACTGTTCCTCGCGCCTCTCCTGATTGCGATTGCCGTGGCAATCAAGGCGACGTCGCCGGGCCCGGTGCTGTTCTTTCAGTACCGCTACGGCTATCGAAACCGCCGCTTCAAGATCTACAAGTTCCGCACCATGCGTAACGATGCCGGCGACGTGCGCGGCGTAAGGCAGACGGTGCAGGGCGACGCGCGCGTGACGCCGGTGGGGCGAATTCTGCGCAAGACCAGCCTCGACGAAATTCCGCAACTGTTCAACGTGATCAAGGGAAATATGTCGCTGGTCGGACCGCGGCCGCACGTGCCGGGAATGCTGGCCGCGGACTTTCTCTACGAAGACCTCGTGCCATATTATTTTCAGCGCCATACGGCGCGGCCGGGCATTACCGGGCTCGCGCAGGTCAACGGTTGCCGGGGAAGCACGGCCGAGTTCGGGCCTGCGATCTCGCGGATCGATTACGATCTCCATTACATCGAGCGGTGGTCGCTGCGCATGGACGTCATGATCATCATCCGCACGATCCGCAAGGAATTCCTGTCGGGAAGCGGATTCTGACCAACGCCGAGACATCAAAGGACCTTGCCATGGCGATGATCGAGCCGCGCGGCACGTATCGTGCTTGCTCTCCTGTCAGGCGGCGTCGGCTCGCGCATCCGCAATCGCAGACGACGCACGCCGGGGCGAATTCTGTGCGTGCGACACCAAGGGAGGCGGGAATGAACGCAAAGCAACAGGTCAAGGAACTTGTCAAGGACGCGTTTCCGTCGATATGGCTGCAATGGCATTTCATGAAGCGACCGAAATCGGCGGAGCGGGAACTGTCGTATCTCGACAAGCTGATTTCCGGTGACGCGGTGACGGTGGATGTCGGCGCCAATTGCGGCCTGTACACGCGGCGGCTGGCGCGCCTTTCCAGGCAGGTTCACGCCTTCGAGCCCTCGCAGCAGATGGCAAGGCTGTTGCGCCGAACCTCGGCGCGGAATGTGAGCGTTCACGAGATCGCGCTGTCGGATCATGACGGCGATGCCGAATTGTTCATCCCGCAAGGCGATGACGGCCTGGTCTATGGCCTCGCCTCGCTGGAGGCACGTGCCGATCCGTCGGCCAAAACAGTCTCGGCCCAGGTGCCGATCGCGCGGCTTGATGCTGTGATCAATCAGGACGTGGCGTTCGTGAAGATCGACGTCGAAGGCCACGAGTTGAATGTTCTGAACGGCGCCGTCGAACTTCTGGAGCGGTGCCAGCCGGTGTTTCTGGTGGAGGCGGAGGACCGGCATCGCGCCGAGGCGACGCGATCGGTGTTCGAATTCTTCCGGGATAAATCCTATCGGGGCTTTTTCCTGAAGGACAATGACGTGATCGGGGTGGAGCAGTTCGATTCCCGCAGGCTCCAGGATGCCGATGCGTTGCGACCGGATGGCGGCCGCAAGGACGGGCAGTGCTATGTCAACAACTTCTTTTTCTTTCCCCGTCATCTCGACGGTGAATCGATACTGAGCAGCTAGCTCGTCGTTCACCGGCCATCCCCGTCGGCGCAGCCACGGCCGCGCGCGGCTTTTCAGGCAGGAACCGTAATGCATATAGCGATGATTGGCGCCGGCTATGTCGGGCTGGTGTCAGGGGCGTGCTTTTCCGATTTCGGGCATCAGGTCGTCTGTATCGACAGTAACGCCGAGAAGGTTGAAAGCCTCAACCACGGCGAGATGCCGATTCACGAACCGGGGCTGGCCGAACTGGTGGCCCGCAATGTCGGGCAGGGCCGACTGTCATTCGCGAGCGATTTGAGGTCGGCGGTAAGCGAAGCGGAGGTGGTGTTCATCGCGGTCGGCACACCGTCGCGCCGCGGCGACGGCCATGCCGATCTTTCCTATGTCTATGCGGCGGCGCGCGAGATCGCGGGTGTGCTTACCGACCGGGCGGTGGTGGTCACCAAGTCGACGGTTCCGGTCGGGACCGGCGACGAGGTCGAGCGCATCATTCGCGAAGAGAATCCGACCGCGACGGTCACGGTCGTTTCGAATCCCGAATTCCTGCGCGAAGGAGCGGCGATCCGCGACTTCAAGCATCCGGACCGGATCGTCATCGGAACGGATGACGCCCGCGCCCGCGGCGTGATGGCCGAGGTGTACCGGCCGCTTCATCTCAACGCTTCGCCGATCCTCTATACCGATCGCCGCACCGCGGAGCTGACGAAGTACGCAGCGAATTCCTTTCTCGCCACCAAGATCGCGTTCATCAACGAGATTGCGGACCTTGCCGAAAAGGTCGGCGCCAATGTGCAGGAAGTCGCGCGCGGCATCGGTCTCGACAACCGGATCGGCCAAAAATTCCTGCACGCAGGTCCGGGCTTCGGCGGCTCCTGTTTTCCGAAGGATGCGATGGCGCTGATCAAGACCGGCCAGGACAATGAATCGCCGGTGCGAATCGTGGAAACGGTGGTCGCCGTCAACGACCAGCGCAAGCGCGCGATGGCACGCAAGGTCGCCAACGCGTTCGGCGGCAATCTGCGCGGAAAATCCATCGCGGTGCTCGGCGTGACCTTCAAGCCCGACACCGACGATATGCGCGACGCGCCGTCCATTCCGCTGATCACGGCGCTGCAGGACATGGGTGCCGAGGTTCGCGTATTCGATCCCGTCGGCATGGAGCAGGCGAAGAGAGTGTTCGAGAACGTCACCTTCTGCGAGAACGCCTACCGTTGCGCCAAGGGGTGTCACGCGCTCGTTATCGTCACGGAATGGGAGCAGTTTCGGGCGTTGGATCTCAAGGAGCTGTCCACCATCATGGCCTGTTCAGTGATCGTCGATCTGCGCAACATCTACTCTCCGGAGGAGGTGCGGCGGAACGGCTTTCTGTACTGCGGCGTGGGCCAGCCGAAATCGGTGGCGTACTGATACTGGGTCAAGGATGCATGCATGATGCCGGATCAGGCAATTCTGGTAACGGGGGCGGCGGGATTCATCGGATTGCACGTGGTGCAGCGGTTGCTGCAGTCCGGCCATCGCGTCGTCGGGGTCGACAATCTCAACGCCTATTATGATCCGCGGCTGAAGGCGGCCCGGCTCGATATCCTTCGCAACGACCCGCGCTTTCAGTTCGAAAGGCTTGATGTGGCGGATCGCGTCGCGATGCCGGCGCTGTTCGCTCGGCATCGGTTTCCCGTCGTCATCCATCTGGCCGCGCAGGCGGGCGTGCGATACTCGCTTCTAGACCCGCACGCCTATGTCGACGCCAATCTGGTCGGCTTCACCAATATCCTGGAAGGATGCCGGCACAATGGCTGCCGTCATCTGCTGTTCGCATCCTCGTCGTCCGTCTATGGCGCCAACAGGAAGCTGCCGTTCTCGGTGCATGACAATGTGGATCATCCGATCAGCCTGTATGCGGCGAGCAAGAAGGCCAACGAGTTGATGGCCCATTCGTACAGCCATCTCTATGGCATCCCGTGCACCGGCTTGCGGTTCTTCACGGTGTACGGCCCCTGGTATCGCCCCGACATGGCGCTGTTCGTGTTTGCGGACGCGATCGTCCGTGGCGATCCTGTCAAGCTGTTCAACGGCGGGCGGATGCTTCGCGACTTCACCTATGTCGACGACGTGACGGAAGCGCTGGTCCGCCTGATCGATCGCGCGCCGCAAGGTGGGCAGCACGGGCTGCGCGGAGCGCAGGACCCAGGATCGAGCATCGCTCCCTGGCGCATCTACAATGTCGGCAACAACAAGCCGCAGGAATTGCTTCACGTGCTCGATCTCCTCGAGCAGGAACTCGGGCGCAAGGCCAAAAAGGAGTTGCTGCCGATGCAGCCGGGCGACGTGCCGACGACCTATGCCGATATCGATGACCTCGTGCGCGACGTGGATTTCCGCCCGGCAACCCCGATCGAGAACGGCATCCACAGGTTCGCGAGTTGGTATCGCAGCTATTGCGACGCTTGATCAGTTCGCTGTGCCGGCGCGCTGGCGCGAAAGTCCCGTGGCGTCGCGCCAAATCTGTCCTTGAACGTGCGCGTGGCATGGGCGGCATCGGCGAAGCCGCATTGATGCGCAAGTCTCGCGATCGGAACGCCGGCCAGCGAAGGCTGCCGCAACAGGTCTTTGAACAGTTCGACACGCAGACGGAGGATATGGCGTTCGAACGTGGTCGTGCGGTCGGCGAAGATACGATGAAAGGTCCGTTCCGAAATGCCGAACTCGGCGGCAAGTGCCGGCGCCGGCCGGATCGTGGCGATGTTTGCCTTCAGATATGTGTCGATCAGCCTGAACAGGCCAGTGCGGCTGAGCTCATGGCTTGCGCCGGCGGCAAGGCGCAGTATCGCCGACAGATAAGCGACGATGTCAGGCTCACTTTGTCTTGCCGGCGCGTCCGGCACGCAGATCGCGTCGCGTACCAGCGCGGCAATCGCGCGCGCAACCGTCCCGGACAAGGGGATAGGTTTCGCGCATAGTCGCTCCGCTTCGGGGACGGATCGCAGCAGCGACGCGGCGGGGACGGTGGCGATCAGCAATTCCACGCGCGGCTCGGGACCGAACAGCCGATCCTCGAACGGACGCCGCGCATCGTAGAGCACGCCGTATCCCGGTTCGATCGTGCTTTCGTTTCCACCTTGCACGATCGAGCTTCGGCCGCGCCGCTGGAAATCGAACATGAATTCGTCCGAACCGGCCATGTTCACGAGCCGGGCATCGCGGGTGTAGCATTGCGGACTGCTGTCGAAGCGGACCAGTTTTGCGCCGCCGATTTCGACGAATTCGAAATGCCCGCTGACGACCGCAGAGCCGAGCGGCTTGGTCTCGACACTGGCGAATGACCGGCAGATCGCCTCGGTCCAATAGGCGGTTCGCTCGGCGGGGCGGATCGGGTCGGTGGAGACGCTGATCGGCATCGTGCGAATAAGATCCGGTTTGTGGTCCCCCAGCGTCGCCCGGGACCGGTGGCTCTGGCAAGGCCGAACCGACCGGAGGTGGCAGGCTCATTCAAGACGCGGCGCCGCTGGCCGACGTAGCCTGCGGCCAAATTGCGGGGAATTCGGTCCGATATGGTACGCACAAAGCCGTCTGCCGGCATGGATGCCGGCCATCCGCTCGACCCGCTCAGCGAGGCGGAAGTCGCGCTGGCGTCCGAAATATTGCGGAAGGAAAAGAGGCTCGGCCCGCACGCGCGATTTACGCATGTGCAACTCGAAGAGCCGGCCAAGTCCGATGTCCTCGGATGGAAGCTGGCTGCCGGGCACCCGAGGCAGGCCGCCGTTACCCTGTTCGACAGCAAGACCGGCGCGACGCATGTCGCGACGGTAGATCTCGATTCGAAGCGCGTGACGGCGTGGCGCGAGTATTCGACCAAGGCCCATCCTTACGGCCAGCCGCCGATCACGATCGAGGAGGTGTTCAAGGTCGGCGACATCGTCAAGGCCGACGCGGACTGGCGGCATGCGATGAAGCGCCGCGGCCTGAAGGATGAGGATATCGAGCTGGTTCAGGTCGACCCGTTTTCGGCCGGCTATTTCGACCGCGAGGTGGAGAAGGGCCGCAGGCTGGTCAGCGCCGTGTCCTACTGGCGCAAGGATCTCAAGGACAATGGCTACGCGCATCCGATCGAAGGCGTGGTCGCGCTCGTCGACCTGATCGAGAACAGGATCGTCCACCTGGTCGACGAGTCCGACATCATTCCGATCCCGAAGAAATCGCGCAACTACGACCGCGCCTCGATCCCGCAAACGCGCAACGACGTGAAGCCGCTGGATGTCGTGCAGAAGGACGGCCCGAGCTTTTCGGTCGAGGGCTGGAAGGTTGATTGGCAAAACTGGTCGTTCCGCGTCGGCTGGACGGCGCGCGAGGGTCTCGTGCTGCACCAGATCGCCTTCCGCGATGCCGGACGCGAACGACCGATCATTTACCGGGCCAGCGTCACCGACATGATCGTGCCGTATGCCGATCCGACCGCCAACCATTTCTGGAAATGCGCGTTCGATGCAGGGGAGTACGGGCTCGGCAAGCTCGCCAACGCGCTCGAACTCGGTTGCGACTGCCTCGGCCACATTCACTACTTCGACGTGCCGGTCGCCGACGACTACGGCAAGCCGGCCGTCATGAAAAATGCGATCTGCCTGCACGAGGAGGATTACGGGATCCTCTGGAAGCATTACGAATTCCGCAACGAGACCTTCGAGGTGCGGCGGTCACGCCGCCTCGTCATCTCCTTCTTCACCACCGTCGGAAACTACGACTACGGCTTCTTCTGGTACTTCTACCAGGACGGCACCATTCAGCTCGAAGTCAAGCTTACCGGCATCATCCAGACCGCGGCGATCGCGCCGGGCAAGCCCTATCCGTGGGGCGGCATGGTCGATGAAAATCTCGGAGGTCCGACCCACCAGCATTTCTTCAATGCCCGCCTGCACATGATGCTGGACGGCGAGGGCAATAGCGTCACCGAGCACGAGTTTCGGCCACGGCCATGGGGAACGGACAATCCGTACGGCAACGTGTTCGATACGACGTCACGGGTGCTTTCACGCGAACGCGATGCGGTCCGCGAGGCCGATGGGCGGACCGGGCGATACTGGAAGATCACCAATCCCAACACGAAAAACAGCGTCGGCGGTCCGACGGCCTACAAACTCCTGGCGCACTCTTCGCCCGTGATGCTTGCGCAGGAGGGCTGCTACATGACCTCGCGCGGCGGCTTTGCGACCAAGCACATCTGGGTGACGCGCTACGCCCCCGACGAACGCTACGCCAGCGGCGAATTTCCGAACCAGCATGCCGGCGGCGACGGCCTGCCGAAATATGTTTCCCAGAACCGCGGAATCGAAAACCAGGATATCGTCGTCTGGCACAGCTTTGGGGCGACGCATGCCTGCCGTCCCGAGGATTTTCCGGTGATGCCGGTCGAATATGTCGGCTTCACGCTGAAGCCGAACGGCTTCTTTGCCGAGAATCCGGCGATGGACCTGCCGCCCGACCGAAACAGCGCCAGCCGCGACAACAGGGACAAGGATTCGTGCTGCGGGTGAAGGCCCGCCATCAACTTTTCATTTCATCGAACAAGGAGACTGACCATGAACCGCAGGAAGCTCCTCAAAGTCGCCGGCGTCGCCGCCGCCTCGACCGTCATTAGCGCGCCCGCCATCGCCCAATCCACGCCCGTCTTGCGTTGGCGTCTCACCACATCCTTTCCGAAGACGCTCGATACGCTCTACGGCGCCTGCGAAATGTTTGCGAAGACGATGGCCGATCTGTCGGACCAGAAATTCCAGATCAGTGTGTACGGTCCGGGCGAGATCGTGCCGGCGTTTCAGGTCTTCGATGCGGTGGCGAACAACACCGTGGAAATGGGCAACAGCGCCTCCTACTATTACATCGGCAAGGACCTGGCGTTCGCGTTCGGCACCGCCGTTCCGTTCGGCCTCAACACCCGCCAGATGAACGCCTGGCTCGCCTATGGCGGCGGCCTCGACATGCTCAATGAGCTCAACGGCACGTTCGGCATCGTGGCGTTTCCGTTCGGCAACACGACGGCGCAGATGGGCGGATGGTTCCGCAAGGAGATCAAGACCCTCGATGATCTCAGAGGCCTCAAATTCCGCGTCGGCGGCGTGGCGGGGCAGGTGCTGAGCCGGCTCGGCGTGGTGCCGCAGCAGATTCCGCCGGGCGATATCTATCCCGCGCTTGAAAAGGGTACGATCGACGCCGCCGAGTGGATCGGTCCCTATGATGACGAGAAGCTCGGCTTCCTGAAAGTGGCGCCCTATTACTACTATCCCGGCTGGTGGGAGGGATGCGCCAACGGCTTTGTCTATATCAACAGCGCGAAATGGGCTGAGCTTCCAAAACTGTATCAGAACATGGTGACAACAGCGGCGGCGCAGGTCGCCGCCGACCTGACGGCCAAATACGATGCGCGGAATGCGGCGGCCATCAAGCGTCTCGTCGCAGCCGGCGCGCAACTGAGACCGTTCTCAACCGACATACTGGATGCGTCGTTCAAGGCGACGAACGAGCTGTTTGCCGAGGTCTCCGCAAAGAACGCGAGGTTCAAGGCGCTCTACGATTCGATGATCGCGTTCCGGAACGAACAGTACCAGTGGCATCAGGTCTGCGAGGCGACCTACGACAATTACATGATCAGGCGAATCCGCGGCTGAATAGTTCGGGGGCTTGAATTGGATATTCGTACCGGCCGGCCCGTCACGCTTGCCTCGAATGGCATGGTGACGTCGCCACATTCGCTCGCCTCCGCCGCCGGCCTTGATGTCCTTCGCGCCGGCGGCTCCGCCATCGACGCGGCGATTGCGACCAGCGCGGTGCTCGCGGTTGTCTATCCGCACATGACCGGTCTCGGCGGCGATGCGTTCTGGCTCATTCACGACGGCGCGAGCGGCGAGATCCGCTACCTCAATGGCGGCGGCAAGGCCGCGGAGGGCGCCACGCTGTCCGCGCTCGAAGCGCGCGGGCTGAAAGAGATTCCGCTTCGGGGCATCGTGCCGGCGACACTGACAGTGCCGGGCGCGGTGGCGAGCTGGATCGAGGCGCACAGCGTCCATGGGCGGCTGCCGCTCCAGCGTGTGCTGGAAAGCGCCATTGGATACGCACGCGACGGCTTTCCGGTCACCGGCCGCCTGGCAAGCTTCATCGAGATGGTGCGCGATGATCTCCTGCGGAATCGCGAAGCCGCCGCGTTGTTTTTTCCGCAGGCCGCAGCCGCGTCGCCCGGCGAAAAGCTCACCAACGCAAACCTGGCGCGCACGCTTCAATCGATCGCCGACGACGGGTGGCAGGGTTTTTACCAGGGGCCGGTTGCCGCCGGGATGGCGCGCTTCTCCAAGGACAATGGCGGCCTGTTCCGGTCGGCTGACTTCAGCCGGCAAAAGGCCGTCTGGGGCGAGCCGCTTGTCGGTCGCTACCGCGACGTCACGGTCTTCAACACGCCGCCGCCGACGCAGGGCTTTACCGTGCTCGAAATGCTCAACCTCGTCGAGCCGCACGATCTGCACCGAAAGCATTTCCTCGGAGCCGACCATGTCCATCTGCTGGTGCAGGCCAAGCAGATCGCCTACCACGACCGCGATCAGGTGCTCGCCGATCCCTCGTTTGCCGATGTGCCGGTCAGGCGGCTGATATCGAAGCAATATGCGGCCGAGCGCGGCCGGCTGATCGACCCAAGGTCGGCATTGAAATGGGACATGGTGCCGTCTTTCGGCAGCCTGTCCGGCGATACGGTCTATGTCGCCGCCGTCGATCGCGACGGTAACGCCGCGTCGCTGATTCAAAGCCTGTATGGCGCATTCGGCTCCTGCGTGGTTGCGGGAAGCACCGGCGTCATTCTGCAAAACCGCGGTGCGTATTTCTCGCTGGATCGCAATCATCCCAATCGCCTCGAGCCGGGCAAGATTCCGCTGCATACGCTGATTGCCTCGATGGCCAAGCGCGACGGCAAGCTCTGGAGCGTGCTCGGCTGCATGGGAGCAGATGGCCAGCCGCAAATCCAGATGCAGCTCTATTCGGCGATGATCGATTTCGGTCTCGACATCCAGGAAGCGATCGAGATGCCGCGGTTCCTGTCCGGCCGTTTTGCGCTCGGCGAGGCGCGCGACACGCTCCATATCGAGAGCCGCTTCCCCGAAGCTACCATCGACGCGCTCGCGCAACGCGGCCACGCGATCAACCGCTGGGACGCCTGGAACGAAATGGCCGGTCACGCCCACGGCATCACGATCGACGGGCGGAACGGCATGTTGAGCGGCGGCTCCGACCCGCGCAGCGACGGGGCGGCGATCGGGTATTAGGTCATTAAATCAATGGCCCGCTCGGTCGGGCCCAGCCATTGGCGGAACGCGAAGGCAGGCGTCGATCTCAATCAACTTCGCCTTTCGTGCATGCGGTAATAAATTCTGTCTTTCCGCGTGTTTCATAGCCGCCAACCCAACCGCGTTGAGTCGCAAGCTGGCTGCAGGCTTGAAAGGAACGCTTTGTAACCTCCGATTCGTTTCTAGCCGAGTTGGTGCGACGGACGGCTGGGACGGGCGTTGATGATGCCGGAGGCGATGCCGACGTGGGAGGCGATGACGATGTCGGCGGCGATGACGACGTCGAAGGTGGGGGCGTCGGCACCGGCGGGAATGCTGCGGCCGCGGTTGGGCTCGATGAAGTCTTGCCGTCGGGCCTCTGGCTTGCAAGAAAGAAAGCAGCCGTCACAGCGCATAGCGCGATGACGCCGATGAGTGCGACCGAAACCCGACCATTGGTCGATTTTGCGCGTACCGGGGTAGCAGTCGCCTGCGCCCCATTAGAACGGCCATCATCCCACGTCGCCACAACATAGGCATGAACCGGCGCCGGGATATTCTTCACCTTCCGCGCGCCGATGTCGATAAATCGCGCGGACAGCTTGCCGGTCACCTGCTCATGCACCGCGCGTGAAATGCAGATGCCGCCAACTTCGGCCAGGCCTTCGAGACGTGCGGCAATATTGACGCCATCGCCGAGCAGATCGCCTTCGCGCTCAACCACGTCGCCGATACCGATGCCGATGCGATAGCTCATCTGCCGGCTGGCCGGATAAGCCAGGTTCCGCGTGCGCAGGCTTTCCTGGATATCGATGGCGCAGCGTACTGCCTCGACCGCGCTGGGGAATTCCGCAAGAAGTGCATCACCCGCGGTATTGAAAATCCGGCCGCCGGCTATCGCAATGAAGTCGTCAATGGTGGATCGACAGGACGCCATTCGCCGCAGCGTCTCTTCTTCGTCATCGGCGACCAACCTGCCGTAGTCGGCGATGTGGGCTACCAGAATTGCGGCGATCTTCCGCCTCATGAAGATGGTGTCCCGAACAATTCAGTCGTAGTGCTCCAGATTAGGACAACCGGAATGGCCGCGGCGAGGCCACCGGCTAGCGTCAAACGAAGCCTATCTGCCGTCCATCCAGGCCGCAATACCAAAACGTCCCGTAACGTGCCAGAATCGCTTGGTTCTTTTCGTTTTGTGCTACCCCGCCTTGAACAGGAGCAACGCTATGCCGCTATGGACCTGCGAACAATGTGGAGCCCAATTTCCCGAAAGCGCTGAGCCGCCGCCGGCCTGCGCGGTCTGCGAGGACGAGCGGCAGTACGTGAACTGGAAGGGGCAGACCTGGTTGACGCGGGAGGAACTGGCGAAAAATCACAAGCTCGTCTGGCGCGACGATCTCGGTATTCCCGGCATCGGCGTCGAGCCGAATTTTGCGATCGGGCAGCGCGCGCTGTTGGTGCCTGAGGCCGATGGATGCGTGATGTGGGATTGCATCCCGCTCGCCACTCGCGAAGCCATCGACTACGTCCGCTCACGCGGCGGCCTGAAGGCGATCGCCGTTTCGCATCCGCATTACTATGGCGCGGTCGCTGATTGGAGCGAGGCGTTCGGCGGCGTGCCGGTGTATCTGCACCGTGACGATCGCGCCTTCGTCACGCGGCAGCACTCCGCTATCGTGCCGTGGACCGGCGACAGCCACAGGCTCTCCGACGACATTCTGCTGGTGCGAACCGGCGGACATTTCGCCGGCGGCACGATCCTGCACTGGCGCGCGGGCGCGCAAGGCCGGGGCGCGCTGCTCACCGGCGATGTCGCGATGGTGGCGATGGACCGCCGTTCGCTCAGCTTCATGTACAGTTTTCCGAACTACATTCCGCTCAACGCCGCGATGGTGCGCCGGATCTGGGCCGCGGTCGAGCCGCTGGCCTTCGATCGCATCTACGGCGCGTGGTGGGGCCGCAACATCGCCGACAACGCAAAGGCGGCGTTCGAGATGTCCATCCGGCGGTATGTCGCGGCGATCTCCGGCTGAAAGCGCGCGCTAGCGGTTGCCGGCGCCAACCGCGGATACGCCGCGATGCATCGGCGCTACCTTTCGCGCCGGGTCCGGCTGCGGCGCGATAGGGCCGCTTTTGGGCTCGTTGAGCCAGCCGGTGAGGCGCGACATCAACCCTGATTGTTCGGCAGTCCGCGGCTCCTGCACGAACGGGTCGGTGTAGCACATTGCGCCCGCCGCCTTTGCAATCCGCGCCACGGCGTCGGTCATCGCCGGTGCGCCTGCGGTATAGACCACGTCGTCCGGCGACAGCTTGGGCAGATGATCGGTCGGCCGGCCGCTCTGAATGGCGTGCGAGATCTGCTGCGGCTCCGACACCATCGGGATCAGGGTGACGTTGGGAAACAGCGCCAGCCGGCACAGCGCGGCATGCATGTAGAGCGAGCGGATGCTGCGGGCCTGCACGATGAAGACCATTTCGCGCTGCGGCTGCTCCATGATCGCGGCGACCGCGACCGACCACATCGGGGCGAAACCGGTGCCGCTGGCGACGAGCACAATGCGGCCGGCATGGCCTTGCCTGAAAAAGGCGCGGCCATATGGTCCGGTCAGCTTGACGCGGTGCCCGGGTCGGATTTCGTGGCCGAGCGCCGAGGATACCAGTCCGTCCGTGACCATTCGGATGTGAAAGTGCAGCAAGTGATCGTGCGGAGCGCCTTCCAGCGGAAAGGTCGGGCTGTAGGGCCGCGCTGGGAATCCCCGAAACTGCAGCTTGCAATACTGGCCGGGGAGGTAGTTAAGCGGCTTCGGCAGTTCGATGTCGACGCCCACCACGTCGGGCGCAAGCTGAACGGTCTGCGTCACTTCCGCCGACAGCGCCACCGGCTCGGGAGCCGCCTCGATCGCGATCGCCAGATCGGAGACGATTCGGGCCTGGCAGGCATGGATCATGTCGTCGCCGCGGCTGTGGCCGCCGAATACCTGGCCATCGACGAGGCGCACGCGGCAGGCGCCGCAGATTCCGGAGCGGCAATCGTGCGGAAGATCGATGCCGTTCATCAACGCCCAGTCGAGCAGCAACTCGCCGCGATTCGCCAGAAACGGCTCGTCGTTGATCGTGACTTTGCAAATCTTTGACATTCATTCCACCTCGATACGAATCGGCCGAACGTGCCGCGTATGTCTGATCTGGCTGTGGTCGAAAGCGGCGACCCGCATGAAGACGCCAGTCTTGATCGGCACGTCGAACTGGCTTGTTGTGTCGAGCCGACGTTTCACCTCGAGCGCCCAAAGGCCGGAGGCCCAGCGGGCTGCGCATCGAACGTCGGCGCGATCGCCTGAAAATTCGCCACCCAGGATGACGCCCGGGATCACGGTCCCGATCGGGATGCGGGCGTCGGCATCGGTCGAATAGGCGACTGAATCCTGCTCGGTCATGAACCAGCGCGCGCCGTCGCTCTCGCCATGATTGGGATCGAGGTCGATATCCCCCAGTGCATCCGTCGTGGCGGCGACGACTTTGGGCAGGCGCAGCGGGGCGACCAGGCGGCTGCGGCGCGGACCTCCTGACGTGTCGGCCTCGACGGTGAAATTGTCCCGGTAGTTTGCCGTTCCAGGATCCGGCGCGAAGCCGCCTTTGTAGGGAACGACGTTTGCCGCCTGCATCGGGGTCGGATCGAGCGGCGGTCCGAAATGGGCGTCGTCCATCCATCCGGTCGCGCTGCTCGTTGCCTTCCACTGCCAGACATCGGCGTAGCCGGTTGCCGTGTAATGCAGTCCGCGGCCGCTCATGGTGGCCGGCGCGCCGGCGACCGGCTGCGGTCCCGGATGAAAGGTCCGGCCGCCGGCCAGCGTGACATCCGACGCGGTCAGCAGCACCGAAAACTTGTCTTCGTTGTACTGATGCTCGTCACCGAGCTGAAAGCCGGAATGAAGCAGGTGCCATCCATCGGCTTCCTTGACGAGCGGCAGGTGCTTCAGCGAGCGCGTCGAATCCTGCCAGGTGAACAGGAAATACGCGTAGGTGCCGTCATGCACCGCGCGGATTTCGATTCTGGTTTCGCCCTTGCCGTCGAAATTTCCGCCTTCGCCGGTCAGGAGCGAGAACGGCTTGACGTCGCGCCAGCCCCGGTCGGACGTGTCGCCGTCGAGGATCGGCGCGTCGGCGGGATTGATGCGGCGAATCTGCAGGCTATCCACCGCCAGATGGTCCGTTGCCACGATCAGCGAAGCGCCGGTGATCGCCGCGGCGGCCGCCACGACGAACGCATTGGCCTGCAGGGTCGGGTTTCGCGATCGCGTGGGGCCGGCCTTGGGTTGCGCCGCCGGATCCGGCTCGCGTCGGTCGCGGCGCGCCTCCGGGCGCGGCTGCAGCGGATGGGATGAAACCTCGGGCGGCGCGTTGACATTTTCGGATTCCGGCAAGCGCGCGGACTGCTCGGCCAGCAGGCCCAGCAGTTCGGCGGCATCGAGCCGCGGCGGCGGCGCCGGCAGCGCGGCGGGACGAAAGATGCGCAGCAGTTGCGCGGCGCCGCCGCTCTTGAACTGGGTCAGGACATGCAGGACGACAAAGGCGAGGATCACCCAGGTCCCCACCCAGTGCAGCATCGCCACGTCGTAGCCGGAGTAGAAACCGAAATAGAGCAGGCCGCCGCTGATCAGCAGCCCCGACATCGTGACGAAGAAAATCCAGTACATCAGGGCGATCACGGCGCTCAACCTGGCCTGCCCGCGGCCGAACAGCCCGCGCAGCCGAACCCTGTCGACCTGAACACGGCGCCCGAGGCCGGAGCGGAGCATGTAGACGACGTAGCCGATCGCCACGGCGACCAGGACGATGGCGGCCTGCATATGGGCGATCCACACGCTGTCGCGCGGCAGCACGGCATCGAACCAGTTGATCCAGGTCCGATCGGGGGTTTCTGTCGCGATGCGCAAACCAGTGACGAGCGCAACGGCGAATGCCGCGACGAATGTCCAGTGTAGAATAATGGTCCCATAGTCCGTCTTACGCTGCCGCACGCATACGCCCCGCTACTTCACTTATCGAACAGCAACCGCGCCGATTCCACCGACCGCCGATGTCGCTGCCGTACCAATGATGGTTCCCAACGCCGTCATTGGGGCCATCGTCTAAGGATCGTTCCTTGCGGCGCAGGCCGGCGAATGCCTCTTCTCTGCGCCCGTCGCGTGAGCCGGATCGGCGAACGCGTCGTTGACTCGATGTATCGGCCTCCAGCATCCCCGGAACGTCTGGGACGGCTGGAGGCCGCGCCGCGCGCCGCTATCCCCACGTGTGATGCAGATGATGCGCCAAATCGGGCATGCCCGAATGGGCATGGTCCTCGACCGCGATGGTGGCATCGGCTGTTGCGAGCGTTACCGGCTCGACGCTGGCGGTGGGCGCCACGGCGTGTGGCGCCGCCGGGTCGGCCGCTGCGACGGTGGCGGCCGGCGGCGTCTCCGCGACCGGCGTCCCCAGCACCCCGGCGACCGTCACGCCGTCCGTGTTGTAGGCGCCTCCGGTGGCGGGGACATTGTGGTCGCCGGCGTCGGCCGCGTTGCCGTGCATCTGGTCCGCAGCCGCTGTGACCAGGGTCGCGTCGCCGGTCTGCAATCCCTTGATCATCGCGGCAATCTCGGCGCCGAGCGTACCGGTCGCGCCGGACAGTTCGTTGCCGCCCTGGGCTGCGTCGAATTCGGTGATATATTTCTCGAATGCCTTGAGGTTGTCGATCAGCGTCGCGATGGCCTTGGTGTCGCCGCTGCCGACGAGGTCGACGGCCTGCTGTCCAAACGAATTTGAATAGGCGATGAAATTGGCCAGGAAGACCGTCTGTGCTTCGTTGTCGAGGTGTATCGGCGTCGGATTTGTGGCATCCGGGACCGGTGAGAAGCCGCTGATGCCGTCGTGCGTCGCCATATCAGCCAGCTTGGCGTCGCTTTGAATGATGTCGATGATGTCGAGGATGTTGTCGGTGCTGGCCTGTCGCGCATCGGGGCTGATGCTGGGGTCGTTGATATAGGCGAGTTCGAGCTGGAGCTGGCGCACGACCGCGTCGGCATGGACGCCGGTCAACCCACTGAACAGTTGCGGGTTGGCGCTCATCAGCGCCTCCATGTCCGTGATCACGGCATTGATGTCATCGGTGATCTCCTGCCGGTTGCCGTCATTGACGCCGCCAAGAATCTTATCGGCAGCGTCGTTGAAGATCACCCCGATCTCCGCGAGATTGGCGTGCGGCGCGTCGGCCGCCGTGGTCGCCTCTGGCAGGGTGCCGGGCACGGTCGCAGGCCCGTTTGCCGCGAGGCTGCTCAGCGCAGGATCGGTCTTGACGGCATTGATGATGTCGAGAGGGCTGGCGCGGAGCGCCTGATCTGCGGCAGCCACGCCGCCCAACGCGCCGCCATCGTTCGCCGAGGCGTTGGCCACCGAAATCGCGGTGTTGATGTCAGACAGGATCGCCTGCACATGGCCCAGCGCCGCCCCGGAAAACTGCCCGGCATTGACCTGCGCCAGCAGGCCGTTGCGCACCATGGTGAGATCGTTCGTAGTGTGGTTGATGCTGCCAAGCCCTTGGCCGCTTTCCTCGACCGGGTTTTGCCCCAGGCTGCCGACCGGCGCCGGGGTGGCATTGTTGAGGATAGCGCCGAGGCCGGAGGAACTCGGCACTATGGACGGTGAGGACGAGGGCGTCTCGGTGGGCGGAGGCGTTTCCTCCAGCGGCGTCGTGGATGGAGGAGCGGGGGCGACCGGCGGGCTCGGGACCTCGTCGATCGGTGGGTCAAGATCGACGTGGCGGTGAGTGATGCGAGCCATTGTTCGTCCCCTGTTACGCAGTGGAATTCTTGACGAGTGCGCGCACGCATCCGCCGGGGAGCAGGATGGGCGCAAGATGAAGGATCATTGAGCTTCGTGGCGTCATTCGGCCGACACGGCGACTATTGAGCGCCGAAGCAAGGTCATAGACGGACGAATCCATGACGCGCGCCGCGCCGAAAAACGGCGAGTTAGACGCGCTCGGAACAAGGATATCGCAGCCTTTGTCTGTGTTTCTTGCGGGAGTTCGCGGCGCTGTCCTCCCGTGCCGGAATTTTACGCTGCCGCGTGCACACGGGATCGGCGACAAAGCGGCCTTTGCCACCGTTCTACCCACGAGCGAACTTGAACAATCGGCATTCGTCGCATTGTTGTCGAAAAATGGTCTGCATCGCGCGTCAAGGAGACTTGCAAGGGAGATCCGATGTTCCAGCGGGTCGAAGGGCAGTTCAATGAGTATCGCTCAGGGTCAGGCACAAGGCCGAGCGCGGGCAACACCGGCGCCCAGCGCAATTTCCGGCCTGTTGTCGACGCTGGCCGCCGATGATCCCGTCGCGAACGCGATGCGCGCGAGCGCGCATCGCATGATCGGGGTTGCCGTCTTCAGCGGCGTCATCAACATCCTGATGCTGTCGGGTTCCCTTTATATGTTGCAGGTATACGATCGGGTGATTCCGAGCCGTAACCTCGCGACCCTGTTCGGCCTGTCTCTGATGGTGCTGATCGCCTATCTGGTGCAGGGATATTTCGATGCGATGCGGTCGCGGATGCTTGCCCGGATCGCAACGCTGTTCGATGGCGGCCTGCAGGAATCGATCCATTCGGCGCTTGCCACCCTGCCGCTGCGCGGGGTGAAGCCGGTCTTGATGCAGCAGCCGCTGCGCGATCTCGATCAGGTGCGCACCTTCATGTCGGGCATGGGGCCGACGGCGTTCCTGGATATGCCGTGGATCCCGGTGTTTCTGATCGGGCTGTTTCTGTTTCACCCGATGATCGGCTTCACGGCGCTGCTGGGCACCGCGGCGATCATTGCCATGACATTGGTGACCGAGCGGATCTCGCGCGGCGCGACCAAGACGGCGATGGACCTGAACGCGCAGCGGCAGGTGCTGGCGGATGCGACGCAGCGCAACGCGGAAATCGTTCGGGCGCTCGGCATGACGGACCGGCTGACGGCGCGATGGTCGCAAGCCAACGAGCGCTACCTGCAGGAAAACATCCGCGCCACCGACGTCTATGCCAATCTCGGCTCGAGCGCGAAGGTGCTGCGCTACATCCTGCAATCGGGAATGCTGGGGATGGGCGCCTATCTCGTCGTCGCCGACAAGGCGTCGGGCGGCATCATGATCGCGTCCTCGATCTTGATGGGGCGCGCGCTCGCGCCCGTCGAAATCGCGCTCGGCACCTGGAAACAACTGGCCGCCGCCCGCCAGGGCCTCGCGCGCCTGCGCGACATCTTGAAGGCGACCGCACAGCCTCCGGCGCCGCCGGTGATGTTGCCGCGTCCGTGCCGCGAATTGTCCGTGCAGAATCTCGCGGTGGCAGCACCAGGCTTCGACATGCCGATCGTGTCCGGTGTCACGTTTTCGCTCAAGGCCGGCTCCGGGCTGGCGCTATTGGGCGCGAGCGCGTCGGGCAAGACCTCGCTCTCGAAGGCGCTGGTTGGAATCTGGCCAGCGCATCGCGGCGCCGTGCGGCTTGACGGCGCGGCGCTCGATCAATGGCGCAACGAGGATCTCGGCCGGCATATCGGCTATCTGCCGCAGGATGTCGGCCTGTTCGACGGCACCGTGGCGGAGAACATCTGTCGCTTCGACGAAAACGCGAACTCGGATGCCATCCTGAAGGCCGCGCAGATCGCAGGTGTCCACGACATCATCCTGCGCCTGCCGGAGGGCTATGCGACCCGAATAGGGCAGGGCGGCATGTCGCTGTCGGCCGGCCAGAAGCAGCGGGTTGGGCTGGCGCGGGCGGTGTTCGGTGACCCCTTCCTGCTCGTGCTCGATGAGCCCAACGCCAATCTGGATGCCGACGGTGAGAACGCCCTGACGCGTGCCATCGGGATCATGCGCCAGAACAAGTCCATCGTCGTCGTCATCTCGCATCGCCCGAGCGCGCTCTCCGCGCTTGATATGACGATGGTGCTCTACGAAGGCAAGGCGATCGCGTTCGGCCCGAGCGCAGAAGTGTTCGCGCGCGTCCGCAACGCTGGCAGCAAGGGGGCGCCTGGATCGCCGCAGGCCAAGGCAGAACAGCGCGCATCACTTGCCGAGAGTGTTTCTTCATGAAGGGTTTTGACCACGTGCATGCCGATGAAAGAGTTGCGCGCCACCGGATCGGCGGGACGGATGAGGACGTCGCGGCGCCGCAAGGCCAGGCGCTGATCCTCGAACTGCAGCGATTGCGACAGGCTTTCGAGCACGACAATCGGCAGGACCAGCGGCCGCCGCTTCGCCGCCCGGCGAATGACGAATCGGGTCCGGGCGCGCGGCGTTCGCGCCAGGCCCGGCCGAAGCGGTCGAAGAAAAAGGGCAAGATGGGACGGGTGCTGGATTGGCTCGGCCCCTTCGGATCCCAGTCCGAGGTTTTTGAACCTGAGCCTCCGCCGCCGCGCCGCGGACGCAGCGCGCGTGATCCGCAGTTCATGCCTCCGCCACCGGCGAGCGGCAGGCGCGGTCCGGCAGGCGATGCCCCCGCACACAATTCATGGCGGAATGAACGACAGGCGCGCGGTCCGATCATCGCGCCCGACGATCCGTCGCTGATGAATATTCCGAGGTCGCGGCCGGAGGTTTTGTCGATCGACGACATGCGGCTGCCGCCTCGCATCGAGGCTCCCCAATTGGCGCCGCCGAGCCCGGCGGGCCCGGTGCCGCGCGATCGTTCCGTGACGGCGGTCGTCCGCAATGGCCTGACCGCTGGCGTCGCATTTCTTGCCAATCGCGATGGATCGGCGGATATGGCCGGCGCGCCCGGCGAAAGCATCGTAGTCCGGGCGGCGCGCGCCTTTGAGGGCGAGTTGCGCACCGGCTTGCGGGCGTTGCTCGTCGTCGGGGGGGTGGCAGGCGGCTGGATGGCGCTGGTGCCGTTGTCGGGCGCCGTCGTGGTGCCGGGCAATCTGGTGGTACAGTCCAACGTCAAGACCATCCAGCATCCGACCGGCGGCGTGGTCGCGCAGATCCCGGTTCATAACGGCATGCGGGTCAACGCCGGCGATCTGCTGCTGCGGCTGGACGCGACGCAGGCGCAGGCCAGCCTTCAGGTGGTCAGCAAGCAGCTCGACGAAGTGCGGGCGAAGAGCGCGCGGCTGGCCGCCGAGCGCGACGGTCTGCCCCGACCGGCGATCCCGCCGGAAATGTCGAGCCGGCTGGACGATCCCAATGTCAAGACGCTGCTTGCTTCGGAGGCGTCGCTGTTCAGGGCGCGGGTGACGGCACGCGAGAGTCAGAAGGAGCTGCTCAGTAGCAAGGTATCGCAGCTTGGCGAGGAGATCGTGGGCCTCGAGGCGCAGGTCGCGTCCAAGGCCAAGCAACTGGAGTTGATCACCGGCGAGCTCACGGGCGTACAGGAGCTGTTCGACAAGCGTCTGGTGCCGATCGCGCGGCTCACCGCCCTGCAGCGCGAGAGCGCCAGAATCGAAGGCGAACGCGGTCAGTTGATCTCAACGATCGCCGAGACTAAAACCAAGGTCGACGAGGCGAAGCTTCAGATGGTCCGGCTCGACCAGGATGTCCGCACCGAGGTCGTCAAGGACCTCGGCGAGGCGCAGGGCAAGGAAGCCGAACTCAGCGAACGAAGCGTCGCGGCTCGCGACGTCCTCGAACGCATCGAGATGCGCGCGCCGACGTCGGGTGTAATCCATCAGCTGAACGCGCACACCATCGGCGGCGTGATTCGCGCCGGCGACGCCGTCATGGAGGTGGTGCCGGATTCCGATGATCTGCAAATCGAGGCGCGGTTGCAGCCGAATGACATCGACCAGGTGCGAAAAGGGCAGCAGGCTTTTGTCCGCTTCTCGGCCTTCAATCAGCGAGTGACGCCGCAATTGATCGGTCAGGTGTCGTATGTCTCGCCCGACACCACCCGCGACCAGCAGACCAGCACATCCTATTTCACGGTCCGGATCATGCTGCCGGAAGAAGAGCGCCGGCGGCTGGCCGGGCTGCAGCTCTCCTCGGGCATGCCCGCGGAAGTGTTCATGCAGACCGGTAGCCGGACCATGCTGAGCTACCTGTTCAAACCGATCCTGGATCAGTTCCAGCGCGCTTTTGTCGAGCGGTAAGGGGGCGGGAACAGGCGCAGACGTCTCAACGGGCGTGGCAAATCTTGCCACCCACGATGGTAACGCTATATCAGGGCTTTGCTTTTGCCCTGTTCCAAGCGAGCCCCGTATGACAACCACTACTGCCCCCGAATCCCAGCCGTTCCAGGCCGAGGTTGCCGAGCTTCTGAACCTGATGGTGCACTCGGTCTATTCGGAGACCGATATCTTCCTGCGCGAGCTGATTTCGAACGCGTCGGACGCCTGCGACAAGCTGCGCTATGAGGCGATATCGTCGCCCGAGCTGATCACCGACGGCGCGCCGCCTAAAATCCGCATCGCGCCGAACAAGCCCGCCAATACGCTTTCCGTCGTCGACAGCGGTATCGGCATGGACCGGCAGGAGCTGATCGACAATCTCGGCACCATCGCACGATCAGGCACAAGATCCTTTCTCTCCCGCCTGACCGAGGCCAAGGACGGCACCAATCTGATCGGCCAGTTCGGGGTCGGCTTCTATGCGGCATTCATGGTTGCCGAGCGCATCGTGGTCACCAGCCGCCGGGCCGGCTCCGATCAGGTCTTTGTCTGGTCGTCCTCGGGCGGCAGCGGGTTTGAAATCGCACCCGCCGGCGAGGAGGACGCTGCGCGTGTCACGCGCGGCACCGAGATCGTCCTGCATCTGAAAGAGAATGCGGCGAAGTATCTCGAGACCCACGAGATCGAGCGCATCGTCCGCGCCTGGTCCGACAACATCCAGTTTCCGATCGAACTGGTGCCGGAGGAGGGTGAGCCGCGCCAGATCAATTCGGCCAGCGCGCTGTGGCAGCGGCCGAAATCGGAACTCTCGGTGGAGGACTACAAGCAGGCCTACCAGCAGATCGCAGGCGCGTTCGACGAACCGGCGATGACGCTGCATTATCGCGCCGAGGGCCGGCAGTCCTATGCGGTGCTGCTGTTTGCGCCGTCGACAAAACCGTTCGATCTGTTCGACCAGGCGCGCAAGGGCAAGGTCAAGCTCTATGTCCGCCGCGTCTTCATCGCCGACGACGCCGATGTCCTGCCGGCTTACTTGCGGTTCATCCGCGGCGTGATCGACAGCGAGGATCTGCCGCTCAACATCTCCAGAGAGATGCTGCAGAACAATCCGCAGCTCACCCAGATCCGCAAGGCCGTCACCGGCCGTGTGATATCGGAGCTGGAAAACCTCGGTGAGAAAGAACCGGATGCGTTCGCCAAAATCTGGGACGCGTTCGGCCCGGTGATCAAGGAAGGCATCTGGGAAGATTTTGAGCGCCGCGAGAAATTGCTGGGCCTGTCGCGCTTCACCACGACCAGGGGCGAGAAGCGTTCGCTCAAGCAATATGTCGAAGATCTCAAGCCGAACCAGACCGACATCTATTATCTCACCGGCGAGAGCGTCGAACGTCTGAAGGCCAACCCGAAGCTGGAATCGGCAACGGCGCGCGGCATCGAGGTGCTGCTGCTGACCGATCCGGTCGACGCATTCTGGACCTCGGCGCCGCTCGATTTCGGCGGCAAGCCGCTGAAGTCGCTGAGCCAGGGCGATATCGATTTCGCCCTGATCCCGCTCCTGGATGACAAGGCCGAGGACAAGAAGGACGAGGCCAGCGCAGATGAAGCCACGACGATTGCGCTGATCAAGGACGCGCTGGGCGAGCGCGTCTCCGACGTGCGCGCCTCGCAGCGGCTGACGGCGAGCGCGTCATGCCTGGTCGCCGGCGGCGACGCCCATGACCGCATGCTCGAACGCCTCCTGGCGATGCAGAACAAGGCGCCGACCACCAAGCCGATCCTGGAGATCAACATGCGCCATCCCCTCGTCGCGGCGATCACAGGCGACAAGGATGCGGCCAAAGACCTGTCGTTCCTGCTGCTGGAGCAGGCGCAGATCCTCGACGGCGAACTGCCGGAAGACCCGGCGGCGTTCGCCAGCCGGCTCAATCAGCTGGTGCTGCGCGGGGTCGTGAAGGGGTAGGACGATCTGTCGCGAACCGGATTTCAGAATCGGCCGTATCTGCTACAGCATGATCCGGAAAAGTGGACACCGGTTTTCCGAAAAGATCATGCTCAAACAAAAAGTCAGAGCTGGATGACGAATCGAAGAGAAGTCAGCTAGCTCTGGAAGGGTTGAGAACCGGGGGCTCTCATCGCCATGACGACGCCTGACGGCACCGACATATTCTACGGCGCGATCCCGGTCTTTCGCGGCTTTGGCAGCCTGATGGACCCGGCGATGTATTCGCCGTTGCCTGACGACTGGACCGTCGGCGTCGCCGACATCGTGGAATCGACCAAGGCGATCGCGAACCAGCGCTACAAGGCGGTCAACATGGCCGGCGCGGCCGTGATTGCCGCCGTCACCAACGCGCTTGACGGGCGCGAATTTCCGTTCGTGTTCGGCGGCGATGGCGCCAGCTTCGCGGTGTCGCCCGGCGACCTCGCGCGTGCCCGCGATGCGCTGGCGGCGACGGCTTCATGGGTCCGCGAAGATCTCGATCTGGTGATGCGGGTGGCGCTGGTGCCGGTCAAGGACATCCGTGCGCAGGGCTTCGATATCAGGGTGGCCCGCTTCGGTCCGTCAGCGAATCTCTCCTATGCGATGTTTTCCGGCGGGGGTTTGGGGTGGGCGGATGCCGAGATGAAGCGCGGCGAGTTCGCGGTGCCGGCGGCTGCTCCCGGCACGCAGCCCGATCTGTCCGGGCTGTCGTGCCGGTTCGAGGAAATTCCCTCCACGCGCGGGCTCATTCTGTCGGTGCTGGTGGTGCCGGCCAAGGGCGCCGATCCGTTTCGTTTCCGCAAGGTGATCGAGGACATCATCGGACTGGTCGAACAGTCTCCGGACGCCGGGCGGCCGGTGCCGTCGGGCGGGCCGCCGCTGCGCTGGCCGCCGGCCGGCGTCGAGTATGAAGCGCGCGCCGCGCGCGGCGGGCCGCTGTTGAAGCGGCGCACGGTCGTGCTCGCGGTGACGCTGTGGGCCTATGTCGTGATGCGCTTCGGCATCAAGGTCGGCAATTTCGTGCCGAAAAACTACGTGCAGCAGGTGGTGGAGAATTCCGACTTCCGCAAATATGACGACGGCCTGCGGATGATCCTCGATTGCACCGAGGAGCTGGAACGCGCGCTGGCGGCGCTTCTGGCGAACGCGGCTTCAGAGCGGGTCGTGCGCTACGGCCTGCACCGGCAGGACGCGGCGATGATGACCTGCTTCACGCCGTCGGTGATGCGCAGCGACCACGTCCATTTCATCGACAGCGCCCGCGGCGGCTACGCCTCGGCGGCGACCGCGCTAAAGGCGATGGCGGCGTAGGGGGTCACGATTATTGTTAATCCCTCATGGTGAGGAGGCGCGAAGCGCCGTCTCGAACCACGAGGCCCGGCTGGTGCCATTCATCCTTCGAGACGCGGCGAAGGCGCCGCTCCTCAGGATCTGACGCCAAGGCGACTGAGCTTCAGCGCCCCACGCGCGTCCAGGTCTCGCCGCCGCACAGCGCGCCGACGCAGCCTTCGACCCGCAGCGTATCCGGGCCCGCCACCGAGATGCTGCTCGCATAGGTGCCGCCGTCATCGGCGTTGTAGATCTGGCCCGACCATTTGCCGGGGCCAACTGGCTGCATGCCGCTGAATAGCGTCAGGCCGATCATGGGCCGCTTCTTCAGCGCCGGGTTTGGATTCTTGTCATCGACCGGGGGCTTGCCGGTAGCCTGATCGACCGGCTCTTTGAGGCCGACAATCACGCCGCAGATGCCGCCACCGCATTTGCTGACTTTCACCCGCGCGTCGCCGGCCTGGGTCTGCCAGACGCCGGTCGGCTCGCCCGAGCCTTGCGCGCGAGCCGATGGGGCGACCAGCAATGCCGCCGCGATCGCGATGATGAAAGCCGTTCTGCAAGCCATGAATCATTCCCCAAAAAAGCAGGCCTGCATAGCAACAAATCAGATTTGTGCAACGTCGGATTGCGCGAAGGCGATCATTTGCTCCAGCGGGTGAGGCGGATCGACAACGCCGTCCCGAGGCCGTAAACGGCCATCGCGAGGCCTACCAGCGCGAACAATGTCCATGCCGGCGCGCCCGCCGAGGCCAGCCACCAACCGCCGACGCCGACGATCAGCAACCGCGCGGTGCCGGCGATCACGGGACCGCCGACCATCGCCGCCCCCTGCGAGGAGAAATAGAGGCAGGCGCCCATCCCGAAAAAGGCGAACGCGGGGCCGGCCCAGACCAGATAGGAAGACGCCGCGGCGGTGACGCCGGGATCGCTGGTGAACAGCGAAACCCAGAGCGACGGCATCATTGCGACGATGAGCCCGATGGCCCCCACGGTGATGGCGGCCGCCGCGCCCGCGGTCCACGCCACCTGCCGCGCGCGCGTCACGAGCCCCGCGCCCATTGCCATGCCGACCATCGGCACCGAGGCGACACCAAAAGCAAAGGCGATCGGCGTCAGCAGAAATTCCAGCCGCGAGCCCATGCCGTAGCCGGCCAATGTCGCGGTGCCGTAGCCGGCCAGGATTTTGGTGAAGATCAGCACCGTCAGCACGGTCTGCAGCGGCGACAGGCAGGACACCGCGCCGACCTTCAGAATGTCGAAGAACATGTCGCGCTGGAATTTAAAACCCTTGAAGTTCAGCGTCAGCCGGCTGCGGCCGCTGACGAGATACCAGGCGAGAAATATCGCGCCGAGCGTGAAGGCGGTGAGCTGGCCCGCGGCGACGCCGCCCATGCCGAATTTCGGCAGGCCGAACAGCCCAAGGCCAAGCGCGCCGCCAACCGCAATCTGCACCAGCGCGGTGCCGATCAGGGTTACCGATGGAATCCGCATGTCGCCGGTGCCGCGCACCACCGAGGCCAGCGTGTTGACCAGCCAGATCGCGATCGCGCCGGAGAACAGCACGTGCGAATATTGCATGGCCTGTTCGAGCACGCCGCCGCGCCCGCCGAGTAGCGCGTAAAACGCGCCGCCGAATACCAGCATCATCGCGGTGAAAAAGATTCCGGCGCAGGCGCCGATCATCCCGGCATGCAACGCCAGATCAGCCGCGCGGTCGCGATTCCCCGCGCCGATCGCCCGGCTGATCGCGGACGAAACGCCGCCGCCCATCGCGCCGGCCGACATCATCTGCGTCAGCATCACGAAGGGAAACACCAGCGCGATGCCGGCGAGCGGCTCGGTGCCGAGCCGGCCGATATAGGAGGTCTCGGCGACGGCCACCAGCGTGGTGCCGACCATGGCGATCGCATTGGGCAGCGCGAGCCTCAGCAGCGTCGGCAGGATCGGCGAGGCGAGCAGGCCGTTGATCGGCGCGGATGGAACCGCGGCGGGGCGCATGTCGAGCGGAGCGTCAATGGTCATACGTCGCAGGTCATCCAAATCAAATAAATTATGACTGACATATTATGCGGCCGGCCGGGCACAAAGCCACCCGTGGCCCACGCAGGGGTCACCACGGCAGGCCGCATAGGTCAATTATTCCATCGCGCGGCTTGCGGGTGAAATCGAACACATAGGGTGCCATGGCCTCGAAGCGAATTCTTCCCTCCGGCTGCTCGGCGTAGACTTCGCCTTTGAACGCATGCCAGCCGCGCGCCTGATAAAATGCTTCATTGTGCGGCTCGCAGAACAGCATCGCAAACCGAACGGCTTCGTGGTCACGCAGGGTCCTGACGGCGGCGTTGAGCGCAAGCGTTGCATAGCCGCGCCCACGGCAATCCTCGCGGGTCGCGACGCCGCCGATGCCGCCGATATGGACCTTGCGCCCATCCCAGATGGCGTCACGGAAATAGATGCCGACATGGCAGGCAAGCCCCGGTTTCGGCGAATCCTCGGGCGCATCGATCAGCACGCGCAGATCGGCATGGGCCCATTCGATGTGACCCCATGGCAGCCTCTCGACGACATGGCGCGGCCACACCGCCTTCATCAGCGGCTCGGTCCTTTGCCAGGATGCGTCCCCGTTCAGCACGTCGATTTCGATGCTCATTCCATCACCCTGTTGCGCCGATACGGCCGCCGTCCCGTCATACGCTGGGCGCGGAGCGGTGTTACGCGGAAGCCTCCCCGTTCTTGCCAAATTGCGGTGTTTATGCGCAATGGAACCTTCTATAAGGGTTCCCGTTAAACTTCGTCTCCCATCAGTTCGGACATCACCCCATGACCTTCACGCTGCCCAATCTGCCCTATTCCCACGACGCCCTTGCGCCCCACATGTCCAAGGAAACGCTGGAATACCACCACGACAAGCATCACCAGGCTTACGTGACCAACGGAAACAACGCGATCAAGGGGACTGAATTCGAAGGCAAGTCCCTGGAGGAGATCGTCAAGGGTTCGTTCGGGAAGAACCCGGCCGTGTTCAACAATGCCGGCCAGCACTACAATCACCTCCACTTCTGGAACTGGATGAAGCCGAATGGCGGCGGCAGCAAGCTGCCCGGCCGTCTGGAAAAGAAGATCACCGAGGACCTCGGCGGGCTCGAGAAGTTCAAGACCGATTTCGCCGCTGCCGGCGTCGGCCAGTTCGGCTCCGGCTGGTGCTGGCTGTCGGTCAAGAACGGCAAGCTCGAAATCTCCAAGACGGCGAACGGCGAGAGCCCGCTGGTCCACGGCGCGACCCCGATCCTCGGCTGTGACGTCTGGGAGCACTCCTACTACATCGATTACCGCAACCGCCGTCCCGACTATCTGAAGGCGTTCTGCGATAATCTGATCAACTGGGACTATGTCGACGAGCTGTTCGGCAAGACTTCCTAACACTCCGTCATTCCGGGGCGATGCGACAGCATCGAACCCGGAATCTCGAGATTCCGGGTTCGTCGCTTCGCGCCGCCCCGGAATGACAGCGGAGTAAAAGTCGAAGGGCGGTGGCCGCGGCTGCCGCCCTTTTTTCGTTGGCCGGGCGCGGTCCCGATCCTTGCAGAGATTGCTGCTAACAGGCAAAAGCGGTTTGCCGGGTCACTTCACTGGCGTGGAAAATGCTGCGATGAGCTATTTGCTGGTCTTTGTTGGTGGCGGCCTTGGCGCGACGCTGCGCCATCTGATTAACGTCACCTGCGCCCGTTGCATGGGCACCGGATTCCCCTGGGGTACCTTCATCATCAACATCACGGGCTCGACGGTGATGGGGCTGATCGCGGGCTATCTCGCCTTCAAGGGCGAGGCGTCGCAGCCCTGGCGGCTGTTTTTGATGACCGGCATCCTGGGCGGCTACACCACGTTCTCGGCCTACTCGCTCGATGCGGCGCTGCTCTACGAGCGCGGCGAACTTGGCCCTGCGGCGCTTTACGTCATAGGCTCGGTCGTGCTCTCGATCGCCGGGCTGTTTGCCGGCCTGGCGCTGGTCCGTCAGTTCACCTGAACGGATACGCCCGCGGGCCGCCGCGGGAGTGCCCGGTAACGTCCTCGCATGGGCATGCCTGAGATGCGCATGGCTATCGTTGCGTCGCCACCATGGTGGGACTAAGCAGGGTGGAATCGCATCACCCGCAAAACCCATCGCCCTTGTCAGAACATCAGATAAAAGACCCGGCGCCTGCCGATGACGCCGAGCCGAAGCTGCGGCGCGCCCGCAAGCCGGTCGGCTGGTCGATGATCGTGATCGGCACGCTGGTCGTAGTTTGCGCAGGCCTGGTCTGGCGGCGCGACGGCATCGATGGCGTGCTCAAGATCCTCACGCATGATCTCTGGCTGTTCGGGGAAATCATGCCGCGCGTGCTGGCCGGCTGCCTGCTCGGTGGCTTCATCGCGGAAATTCTGCCTCACGACAAAGTCTCGCGAGCGCTCGGGCCGAATTCGGGGCTGAAGGGACTTTTGATCGGAACGGCGTTCGGCGCGATCCTGCCCGGCGGTCCGTTCACCGCCTATCCGGTGGCGGCGGCGCTGCTCACGGTCGGCGCCGATTTCGGCGCCACCATCGCGATGGTGGTGAGCTGGACGCTGATCGGCTACGGCCGCGCGGTCGCCTGGGAATTGCCGATCCTCGGCACGGATTTCACGCTGTGGCGGATCGTGATCTCGCTGCCGATCCCGGTGCTGGCAGGCGCGCTCGGCCGCTTCGTTTTCGTGCGGATGTATCCGAAGGGCGAGCCCTCGTGAATATTTCCGCGTTGATCATCGACGTCACCCTGTGGGGCTCGGTCTTAATCCTCGGCTTCATGGCCTGGCAGCGCGGGCGCGTGGTGCTGGTGTCGTCCGTGCGCGAGGGCAGCATGGATTTCATCAACATCGTGCCGCGCATCGCGCTCGGCGTGATCGGCTCGGGCTACATCGCCGCCGTCATCCCGCCGGAAGTCATCACCGGCTGGCTCGGGCCTGATAGCGGCTGGCTCGGCGTCCTGACGGCGGTGATCGCCGGCGCAGCCACGCCGGGCGGCCCGGTGGTCGGTTTTTCGATCGGCGCGGTCGCGTTGAAGGTCGGCGGCGGCCCGCCGCAGGTGGTCGCCTATGTCGTCGCCTGGGCGCTGTTCGCCTTCCAGCGCATGATCCTCTGGGAAATCCCGTTCATGCCGGCCAGGTTCGTCTGGTTTCGCGCGGCGGTCTCGGTGCCGTTCCCGTTTCTCGCGGCGGCGATCGCGATGGTGATCGGGAAGCCGTGAGATCACGCTCGCGCGGTGCGCTTGCGGACTGGCGGGACCTTGGTGGCAAGTCGTCTTGAGCCCCACCCTTGGTGCCTTCGTACCTCCAGTGGGAGTTGCGGCCCGGGAACCCGTGCCGTATCTTCACCGTTAATAGTTTATGAAAGCCATAGCCGCGGCATTTGTTGCTCTGTTCGTTTTGTGGGTCGTTGACGTCAACTTCAACGGCGCCCGTTACACCGACGCGGCCATGCGGATGATCCGAGCTACGGCCACATCGATCGGCATTCGAAATTAAGGCCCGCCTCAGTTCTCGTTAGGACTCGGTGGTGCAAATGCGGCGCCCGCCACCCGACGAATATGATCAGCGCCAAAATCCCGATCGCGAGCGCGGGTCCGGCTTCGCGGTCGGGGCCGACCTACCAACGCCTGTGCTACCTGCCGGGCAAATCACGCTAGGCGTTGGTCCAGTATCCGGTGCGAAAATATTCCCCTTTTGTTCTCAGGCAAATCAGTTCATCCATGTGCCGTCCCACCCGGCAAGAGGGGCGGCTCGCGATCGTCACGAAACGCGCGGTGGGATGCGGTGGACGCGGAAGCCATGACTGACGAGGCTGGCATGACGCGTACGGCGAAGTCGTGTGATTCTGGCGCCGCGGTGCTGGCGTCAAGTTCCTGGGAAGCAAGCTTCCTGGGGGCGACGGTGGCAAGAAAGCCGTTCACCGGGGAGAGCACGAAGTAAGCCGTAAAGCCATTGCGCAGGGAAGGCCGGATGCCTCGGCTGAACCTGTATGCTCGTGTGCGTCTTCTTGTGCGTAAATGGCACACGAGACCGCGGGTGCAGCGTGCACCCGGTCTTCCCTGCGCCCTCTCTGATTTCCAAGAGGGTGAATTCGAAGCAAACCTCGGACGATTCGCGTCGTGAGATCGCACAGTCATATTCGGTCGTCGTCACCCGCGCAGGCGGGTGACCCAGTATTCCAGAGACAGCAGCGATTGAACCGGTAAGCCGCAGCGTACTGGATACCCCGCCTTCGCGGGGTATGACGACCTTGGCGCGTTCGAGAAGGCCGGCCTGCGGCCGTGCCACCGCGTGGACTCTCGTAATGTTATAATGTAACATTTTCCCATGCCTCACGACCATTCCCACTCCCACGACCACCATCACGGCCACGTCCATTCGCATGGCCCGGCCACCCCGCATCCGGCGCAAGCCGCGCCCTGGTCGATCCTGCGCATGACGGTGGCAGCCCGGTTCGGTGCGGCGCTGCTGGTCAGCGCTGCGCTGTGGGCCGTCGTCCTGGTGGCGATGAGGTGAGCATGGCGGCGCAGATCAAATTCCACAACGTTACGCTCGGCTATGATCGCCATCCGGCGGTGCATCACCTCAATGGCGAGGTCGCTTCCGGCGCGCTGGTGGCCGTGATCGGGCCGAACGGCGCCGGCAAGTCGACGCTGTTTCGCGGGCTCGCCGGCATTTTGAAGCCGCTTTCGGGATCGATCGATCTCGGCGGCCTCGATATCCGCGACATCGCCTACCTGCCGCAGAGCGTCGACATCGACCGGACTTTTCCGATCTCGGTGTTCGATCTTGTCGGTACGGGCCTGTGGCGCTCGACCGGGCTGTTCGGCGGCATGGGCAAGGCGGAGCGGGACAAGATCATCCGGGCGCTCGCCGCCGTCGGCCTCAACGGTTTTGAAAACCGCTCGATTGGCACGCTGTCCGGCGGCCAGATGCAGCGCATGCTGTTTGCGCGCGTGCTGCTGCAGGACGCGCGCCTGATCGTGCTCGACGAGCCTTTCAACGCCATCGACACCAAAACCTCGGCCGACCTGCTGGCGCTGGTCAAGCGCTGGCACGGCGAGGGCCGCACCGTGCTGGCGGCGCTGCACGACATGGAGCTGGTGCGCGATCACTTCCCGGAAACCCTGCTGCTCGCGCGCGGGCCGGTGGCGTGGGGCCCGACCGCTGATGTACTGACGGCCGAAAACCTGATGGTGGCGCTACGGATGTGCGAGGCGTTCGACGACAGCGCCGCCGCCTGCGCCGACGACATGCCGTCGCGGGCTGCCTGATGCTGTACGACGCGCTGATCGCGCCCTTTACCGAATTTGAGTTCATGCGCCGCGCGCTCGCCGCCGTGATCGCGCTGTCACTCGGCGCAGCACCAATCGGCGTATTTTTGATGCTGCGGCGGATGAGCCTTGTCGGCGACGCCATGGCGCATGCGATCTTGCCGGGCGCGGCGATCGGCTTCCTGATCTCCGGGCTCAATCTGTTCGCGATGACGACCGGCGGATTGATCGCGGGCTTTACGGTCGCGCTCCTCGCAGGCCTTGTCGCGCGCAATACCGAGTTGAAGGAAGACGCCTCGCTCGCGACCTTCTATCTGGTGTCGCTCGCGCTCGGCGTCACCATCGTTTCCGTCAAGGGCACCAATATCGACCTGCTGCACGTGCTGTTCGGCAACATTCTCGCAATGGACGACCAGACGCTGCTCGTCATCGCCTTCAACGCCACCGTTACGCTGCTGGTGATGGCGGTGATCTACCGGCCGCTGGTGATCGAATGCGTCGATCCGATGTTCCTGCGCACCGTCTCGCGCGCCGGCGCGCCCGCGCATCTGGCGTTTCTGGCGCTGGTTGTGATCAACCTTGTCAACGGCTTTCACGCGCTCGGCACGCTGCTCGGCGTCGGCCTGATGATCCTGCCCGCCGGCATCGCCCGCTTCTGGTCGCGCGACATCACCGCCATGATCTGCATCGCGGTCGCAAGCGCCATTGTGTCTGGTTATGCCGGGCTGGTGCTGTCGTTCCAGACCCGGATTCCTTCGGGGCCGGCGATCATCCTCGTGGCGGCAGGGCTCTATCTGGCGTCGCTGTTGTTCGGCAATGTCAGCGGACTGGTGCGGCAATTGTTTCCCGGCCGCCATCTCGAGGCGTGACGATGCGGCGACTGTGCTGGCTTATCTGTCTGGGATTGATCGTGTTCAGCGATCCGGCGTGGGCGCAGGAGCGTCTCAACGTCGTCGCCAGTTTCTCGATCCTCGGCGATTTCGTCCGCAATGTCGGTGGCGATCGCGTCAACGTCACCACGCTGGTGGGCCCCGACAGCGACGCACATGTCTATGTGCCGACGCCCTCGGATGCCAAGAGGGTGGCGGATGCGAAGCTCGTATTTGTCAACGGTCTCGGATTCGAGGGCTGGCTGCCGCGGCTGGTGAAGTCCGCCGGCGGCAAGGCTGATATCGTGACCACGACATCAGGCATCGCGCCGCTCAAGCTCGGCTCCGAAGCCGATCCGCACGCCTGGCAATCGGTCGCGAATGCGAAGATTTATGTCGCCAATATCCGCGATGCGCTGGCAGCAGTGGCTCCTGCGGACGCCGAAGCCTTCAAGTCCAGGGCGAACGCCTATCTGGCTGATCTCGACGCGCTGGAGCGCGACGTGCGCGAGGCAGTGGCGAAAATTCCGGAAAGCCGCCGCAAGGTGATCTCAACCCACAATGCCTTCGGTTATTTCGCCGCCGCCTATGGCATCGAATTCATCGCGCCGCTCGGCGTCTCGACCGAATCCGAAGCCAGCGCCCGCGATATCGCAGGGATCATCACCCAGATCAGGGCCGCCAGAATACCGGCCGTGTTTCTGGAAAATATCACGGACCCCCGCCTGATGGGCCGGATCTCGGCCGAGACCGGCGCCAGGGTCGGCGGAACGCTCTATTCGGACAGCCTGACCGGCGAAAAGGGCGATTCTCCCACTTACATTGCGATGGTCAGGCACAATATAAAGGCACTGACCAGCGCGCTGAGCCGATAGGGCAGGGGCCTCCCTGCTTGCCGGCGCGCCCTGTAATTCCGCCCGGAGCCGTTATGTCTGAACCTTCGTCCCAAAAAATTCCAGTGACCGTCCTGACGGGCTATCTCGGCGCCGGCAAGACCACGCTGCTCAACCGCATCCTGTCGGAAAACCACGGCAAGAAATACGCCGTCATCGTCAACGAATTCGGCGAAATCGGCATCGACAACGACCTCATCATCGGCGCCGACGAGGAAGTGTTCGAGATGAACAATGGCTGCGTCTGCTGCACCGTGCGCGGCGACCTCGTCCGCATCATGGACGGCCTGATGAAACGCAAGGGCAAGTTCGACGCCATCATCGTCGAGACGACGGGCCTCGCCGATCCGGCCCCGGTGGCGCAGACTTTTTTCGTCGATGAGGACGTGCAGAAGAACGCCCGCCTCGATGCGGTCGTGACGGTGGCCGACGCCAAATGGCTGAGCGACCGCCTGAAGGACGCCCCGGAGGCCAAGAATCAGATCGCGTTTGCCGACGTCATCGTGCTGAACAAAACCGACCTCGTCTCCAAGCCCGAGCTCGCCGAGGTCGAAGCCCGCATTCGCGGCATCAACCCTTACGCAAAGCTGCACCGCACCGAGCGTTGCAAGGTGGCGCTGTCTGACGTGCTGGAGCGCGGCGCGTTCGACCTGGATCGTATTCTGGAGATCGAGCCGGAATTTCTGGACGCCGGCGATGGCCATGATCACCACCACGACCATGATCATCACCACGGCCATGACCACCATCACGGCCACAGCCATGGCGGCTTGAAGCACTATCACGACGAGGACATGCAATCGCTGTCGCTGCGCTCGGACAAGCCGCTCGACCCCACCAGGTTCATGCCGTGGCTGCAAAACCTCGTCGCCACCGAGGGCCAGAAGATTTTGCGCTCGAAGGGCATTCTCGCCTTCACTGACGACGACGACCGCTACGTGTTCCAGGGCGTGCACATGATGCTGGAGGGTGACCATCAACGGAAGTGGAAGGATGGCGAGCGGCGCGAAAGCCGCGTCGTCTTCATCGGCCGCGAATTGCCGGAGCAGGCGATCCGCGACGGTTTTGAAAGCTGTATCACCACGTGATGAAAGAGTTTGATCCGGGCGAGGCGCCCTCCATCGCTTCCATCACCGACCAGGTGCGGGCGCTGCCGGTCGGCATGCCCGTCACGTCGATCTATTTCCTCGGCGATACCGCGGTGTTTGTCGGCGTCGAGGAAAACGCAGCGGTGGCGAACGAAGCGGGCGAAGTTTCGAAAGTTGCCATCCATGGCGGCGCCGTGCTGTGTGCGGCGTCCGACGGCAAGCGTATCGTCACCGGCGGCGACGACGGCAAGGTCGTCGCGTTCGACGCCAAGGGCGAAGTCACAGTGCTCGCGACCGATGCAAAACGGCGCTGGATCGACAATGTCGCGTTGCATCCCGATGGCGCGGTAGCGTGGTCGGCCGGCAAGACCGCGTTCGTCCGCAGCGGCAAGGGCGATGAGAAGACTTTTGATGCGCCCTCGACCGTCGGCGGACTGGCGTTCGCGCCAAAAGGCGTGCGCGTCGCGGTCGCCCATTACAATGGCGTGACGCTGTGGTTTCCCAACATGGCGGCGAAGCCGGAGTTTCTGGAATGGGCCGGCTCGCACCTCGCCGTCACCTTCAGCCCCGACAACAAATTCCTGGTCACCGGCATGCACGAGCCGGCGCTGCACGGCTGGCGACTTGCCGATAACAGGCACATGCGGATGAGCGGCTATCCCGGCCGTGTCCGCTCGATGTCGTGGACCGTGGGCGGCAAGGGGCTCGCCACCTCGGGCGCCGATACCGTGATCATCTGGCCGTTCACCAGCAAGGACGGGCCGATGGGCAAGGAGCCCGCCATGCTCGCCCCGTTGCAGGCTCGCGTCTCGATGGTGGCCTGTCATCCGAAGCAGGACATCATGGCCGCGGGCTATAGCGACGGCACCATACTGATCGTGCGGCTCGAGGATGGCGCGGAAATTCTGGTGCGCCGCAATGGCAGCGATCCGGTCTCGGCGCTGGCCTGGAACGCGAAGGGCACGCTGCTGGCCTTCGGCACCGAGGATGGCGACACCGGAATGCTGGAGTTTTAATCGATCCGTCGTATTCAGCCGTTATGTGGGGCCATGCGGTTTCTGACCACCTTCCAGATTCACGATTTCATCGACACGCTGGTCAGCCTGACTGCGGCGTTTGTACTCGGCACATTGATCGGTGCGGAGCGGCAATACAGGCAGCGCACCGCGGGCTTGCGCACCAATGTGCTGGTCGCCGTTGGCGCGGCGGCCTTTGTCGACCTCGCCATGCACCTGACCGGCACCGATGGCGCGGTGCGCGTGATCGCCTATGTTGTGTCGGGAATCGGTTTCCTCGGGGCCGGCGTCATCATGAAGCAGGGCATGGACGTGCGCGGCCTGAACACCGCGGCGACGCTGTGGGCGTCGGCAGCGGTCGGGTCCTGCGCCGGTGCCGACATGGTCGCGCAGGCTGCGGTGCTGACCGTCTTCGTGCTGGCCGGAAACACCCTGCTGCGTCCGCTGGTGAACGCGATCAACCGCATTCCGCTCGACGAGAAGGCTTCGGAAGCGACCTATTATTTCAAACTCGCGGTTACGACCGAGGCGTTGCCCGCCATGCGCGACCAACTGGTCGAGCGGCTGGAAAACGCCAAATATCCGGTGGCGGATATCGAGGTCGTCGAAACCGGCGACGATCTGCTGGAGATCGTCGCAAAGCTGGTCTCTACCGCGGTCGATCCGAATGAATTGAATGCGGTGGTGGGCGATCTGCAACACCAAGCCGGTGTGCGCCATGCCACCTGGGAAGTGAGCACCGCGGACTAGTTCCGGGCGGATCTTGACGATATCGCTGTTCCCGGCGTGCGGGCGCGGAACCATGCATCGCAGGAATCGTTGATATCGCGAACAATTTCGTGGGTTGAATGACATGCCTGCCGAAGACCGCCAACGCGAATACCGACGGGAAATGCTGCTTGCGTCCATGCTGATCGCGGCCGGGCTGGCCGTCTCGACGCTGGCGCTGACGGCGCTCACCGTCCGTGATTCCCAGCAAATGGCGCAGGCGACGCCGCCTACGCAATCGACGCCGGGCGGGGAAACGAAGCCTTCCGCGCCGCCCGAGCCGGCCACCACCGGCCAAAGGCCGTCGGACATTCCGCCGCAACCGGCCCGGCCCGATCCGGACGCGCAGAAGGCGGGCGCCCAGCCTGCGCTGCCGCCGGCGCCGGCCGAGAAGGTTGCGCCGCCGATCCGCGAGAAGTGATGCCATTTGCGCGGTCCTGATTGTGCAATCGCAAAATCGTGGGCCGCCGAAACCGCGGCGCGCTCTGACGCATCATTGTGCAGTCAAGTGCCCCCACCGCCTCGTATCAATTGGTAGGAGGGGGCGCAGGCGCCGCCTCCGAACGCCTTGTGTTGATCCCCAACAAGCGGTTAGGCTTGCTGCAATAACAGCCGGCGGGTCGAATAAGCGCCGGCAGCTCAGGGAGTGACGCATGCGTGAGTTAACGCCTGAAACGATCACGGACGCCGTGCTCGACCAGATGGCGACAACGCCGGACCCGCGCCTCAAGACCATCATGGCGGCGGCGGTCAAGCACCTCCATGCCTTCGCCCGCGAGGTCAATCTGACGCCGGCGGAATGGATCAAGGGTATCGAATTCATGACGGCCGCCGGCAAGATGTGCTCGCCGGAACGGCAGGAATTCATCCTGCTCTCCGACACCCTCGGCCTCTCGGCGCTCGTCAATGGCCTGCACGACGCCACCGCCCTCGAGGACGCGACCCATACCAGCCTGCTCGGCCCATTTTACCGCGAGGCCACGCCGACACTCACCGCCGGCAGTTCGATCGCCAGGAATCCGAAGCCGGGCAGCGAGTGCGTGCTTTACGGCCGCGTCACCGATGCCGCCGGCAGGCCGGTCGCCAACGCCACCGTCTCGATCTGGCAGACCGGTGCCGACGGTCTCTACGACATTCAGGCCAGTGCGACATCGGTCGATTATCGCGGCGTGTTCGCAACCGATGCCGATGGCCTCTACGTGCTGCGCACCGTGAAACCACTCGGATATTCGATCCCGATGGACGGACCGGTCGGCGCCATGGTGAAGGCGCAGGCACGGCATGGCATGCGGCCGGCGCATATTCACTTCCTGGTCGGTGCGCCTGGCTATCGCGAACTGGTCACCGCGCTCTATCTGCGCGACGATCCGCATCTCGCCGATGACGTCGTGTTCGGCTCGTCGGGCGATCTCGCCGTCGACGTGGTCGCAAGCGATCCGGACTGCCCGATCAAGGGCATGCCCAGCATCCGCTTCGACATGCGGGTTTCGCGTGAAAGTGAGGCCGACAAGACCAGCGGCCGCGTCGGCGCCGATCCATCGGCGATCATGAAAAAATCGGCCACGAAAGAACCCGTATCGGCAGGGGCCGGTTAGCCTCAGCCTGACGAGATTCCATTCAACAGCCGGGCAGAGATCCGGCGAAACCCGAATGACAACGGACAACGACACACGAGGGGGAAAATCATGAAACGCAGGACATTTCTCGGCGGCGCGATGGCCGTCGCGGTGGTTGGACAGGGTTCGCGCGCACTGGCGCAGCAGCCACCGATCAAGATCGGCATGTCGATGCCGCAAACCGGCGGCCTCGCGGGCGGCGGCAAGGCTTCGCTGCTCGGGATCGAAATCTGGCGCGACGATATCAATGCCAAAGGTGGCCTGCTCGGTCGCAAGGTCGAACTGGTCGTCTATGACGACAAATCGAGCGCCTCGGAGACGCCGGCGATCTACTCCAAGCTGGTCGATGTCGACAAGGTCGATCTCTTGTTCGCGCCTTACGCGACGGTGCCGACCGCACCGATCATGCCGTTCGTCAAGCAGCGCGGCCTGCTGCTGATGGGCAATTTCTCGTTCCAGGTGAACAGCAAGGTTGGCCACGACATGTGGTTCAACAATGCGCCGTGGGGGCCGGCCGACAGCTGGGCCGCCTCGTTCATCGATCTGGCGCAGAAAGCCGGCGGCAAGAACATGGCGTTGCTCGCGGCCGATCAGGAGTTTGCCCAGAATCTGGCGCTGACCGCTCGCGATGTCGCCAAGAAGCGCAACGTGCCCGTCGTCTTCGATCAGTCCTATCCGCCGAACACGGTCGAGTTCGCGTCAATCATTCGCGGGCTCAAGGCCGCCAAGCCCGATATCGTCTATGTTGCGTCCTATCCGCCGGATTCGGCCGGCATTCTGCGTGCCGTGAACGAGATCGGAATCGGCGACGACGTCAAGGTTTTCGGCGGCGGCATGGTCGGTTTGCAGTTTGCCGCCGTGATGGGGAATCTGGGGTCGTTGCTCAACGGCGTCGTCAACTACAACACCTGGCTGCCGGAACCGAGCATGTACCACGCCGGCACCAAGGAATTTTTCGAGGTCTATACCAAGCGCGCCGTCGAAGCGAAGGTCGACCCGCTCGGCTATTATCTGGCGCCGTACGGTTACGCCATGGGGCAGATGATCGACGCGGCGGTCAACGCGACCAAGTCGCTCGACCAGAAGGGCCTCGCAAAGTATTTGCGGGAGAACGAGCACAAGACCATCGTCGGGCCGATCGCGTTCTCGGCCGATGGTGAGTGGAAAGAAAGCGCAACGGTGCAGGCGCAGTTCCGGGGTGTGGTCGACAAGGACATCGAACAATTCCGGAAGCCGGGCAAGCAGGTGATCCTGTACCCCGACAAGTTGAAGACCGGCACGCTCGTCAGTCCCTTCGAGGCTGCCCGCAAGTAGGCCTCGGCTTTTTCTGGCTCAGGAAAAAAGCCAAGGGGGATCTCGACGTGTTTTCGATGGACCTGCTGCTCGGTGCGGTGGTGCTCGGGGTGCTGCTCGGCTGCTTCTATGCGGCCGTCAGCGTCGGGCTGTCCGTCTCGTTCGGACTGCTCGACGTTCCCCATGTCGCGCATCCGGCGTTCCTGGTGCTCGCCTCCTACGGCGTGTTCCAGCTCAACGAAAGCTACGACATCGATCCGCTGCTGGCAGGGCTCGTGATCACGCCGCTGTTTTTCCTGTTCGGCCTGCTCGCCTACCGCGTCTATTACGAGACCTTCGAGCGGCGCGGCAGCGACGCAGGCGTCCGCGGTATCGCGTTTTTCTTCGGCATCGCCTTCATCATCGAGGTGCTGATCATCATGCAGTTCGGCGTCGACCAGCGCTCGGTCACGGCGACCTATATCGGCAAGTCCTGGCGGTTCGGCGAGTTTCGGATACCGATCCGGCAGCTCGTCGCGTTCGCGGTGGCGCTGGGGCTGACGGTGCTGCTCGCCGTGTATCTGTCGAAAACCTTCATGGGCCGTGCGATCCGGGCCGTCGCGCAGGACGAGGAGGCGCTGCGGCTGATGGGAGCCAATCCGGTCCGCATCAAGCAATTTGCCTTCGGTATCGCCACCGCCGTGCTCGGGATCGCCGGTGCGCTGTTGATTATCGTGGCGCCGGTCGAGCCGACCCTCGACCGCGCCTATATCGGGCGGACCTTCTGCGTCGTCGTCATGGCCGGGCTCGGCAGCATCAGCGGCACGCTGATCGCGGCCATCATCCTCGGCGTCGCCGAATCGATCGTGCTGACGATGTTCGGCGCCTCCTGGGCGCCGGCGATCTCGTTCGCAATGCTGCTCGCCGTGCTCGCCGTCCGGCCGCAAGGTCTGCTCGGCCGATGATGAAGCATCGCCATAGCATCGTATTCTGGGCCGGCGTGGCCATCTTCCTCGCCGCCGTGCTGTCGATGACGCAAATCGTCCGCAACGAGTATCCGTTTTTTGCCGGCTACGTCATCCTGCAGTTCATCGCGCTCGCGGTCGCCTGGAGCATCCTCGGCGGCTACGCCGGCTACGTCAATTTCGGTACCAACGCCTTTTTCGGCGTCGGCGTCTACACGGCGGTGGCGCTTTTCAAGGCGACAGGCGCGCCGCTCGTGGTGCAGATCGCCGCCGCTGCGGCGGTCGGCTTGGCGCTCGGCTTTGGCGTCGGCCTGTTGACGCTGCGAATGCGCGGCATCTTTTTCTCGATCGCCACCATCGCGCTGGCGATCATCATCGAGACTTGCGTAATGAATTGGCGGTTCGTCGGCGGTGCGGCCGGGATCCAGATCCAGCGGCCGCCGGTGATGGCGCCATTCGACAGTTACGTGAAGATGCTGTTCTTCGTGCAAGCGGTCCTGGTCGTTATCGCCGTCTCCACGGCACGCTACATCCAGAATTCCCGGATCGGTCGCGGCCTGCAGGCGCTCAGGGATGACGAACTCGCCGCCGAGTGCACGGGTGTGCCGACCCTGAAGCTGAAACTGGTCGCCTGCATGATATCGGGCGCGCTGATTTCCGCGGCCGGGGCGCCCGCCGCCATGTACCTGCAATATGCCGATCCCTCCTCGGCATTCAATTTGAGCTACTCGGTGTCGGCGCTTGCGATGGCGCTGATCGGCGGAACCGCCCACTGGATCGGCCCGGTGCTCGGCGCCATCCTGCTCGGCTCGACGCAACAGCTTCTCGCCGTGACCATCTCCTCGGAAGTCAACGTGCTGGTGCTCGGCATCATGCTGGTGCTGTTCGTGGTCGGCGCGCCGAAGGGCATTATCGGGCTGTTGCGGCCGCGCTATCGTCTGCGCGCGGGGGGCAAGCCATGACGGTAACAGCCGCGCCGGACGCGCCCTTGCTGCAAGTCGGAACCCTTACCAAGACCTTCGGTGGTTTCACCGCGTTGGACAATATCAGCGTCGACATCCGGAAGGGCGAGCGGTTCGGGCTGATCGGACCGAACGGCTCCGGCAAGACGACGCTGATCAACTGCATTTCCGGCGCGTTGCGGCCGCAGACCGGCAGCGTGGTGTTCTGCGGCGAAGACATCACCCAATTGCCGCCGCATCTGCGTGCGCGCCGCGGCATCGCCCGCAGCTTCCAGATTCCGCGACCGTTCAAGAGCATGACGGTGCTCGAAAACCTCATGGTCGGGCTCGACTTTGCTGCGGTCGGCTCCAGTCTGCCGGAGGAAGATGTCGCGATGTCGATCCTGACGCGGATGGGCCTTGCCGCCAAAGCCGGCGCGCCGACCGACACGCTGAGCCAGGTGGAATTGCGCAAGATGGAGCTTGCGCGCGCGCTGGCGGTACAGCCGAAGCTCCTGATTTCGGACGAAGCCATGGCGGGACTTTCCTCTTCCGAGGTCGATGAGGTGCTGGATCTCCTGATCAGCCTCGGGGAGGAAGACATCACCATCATCATGATCGAGCACATCATGCAGGCGGTGATGCGTTTTTCCGAGCGGGTGATGTGCCTCGACGCCGGAAAAATCATTGCGATCGGCGCGCCGGCCGAGGTGATGGCCAACAAGCGGGTGCAGGAGGCTTACCTTGGCACTTAGCCTTGCTATCGAGGGCCTCGATGCCGGCTACGGCGCCGTCAAGGCGCTGCGCGGCGTCACGCTCCATGTCGAGGCCGGCGAGACCGTTGCCTTGCTCGGCACCAACGGCAACGGCAAGAGCACGCTGATGAAGTGCATCATGGGCCTGGTCCGTCCGGATCGCGGCCGGCTGTCGCTTTCGGTCGACGGGCGGGCGCACGATCTGACCAAACTCTCGCCCGAGGCGATCGTCGATCTCGGCGTCGCGCTGGTGCCCGAGGGACGGCGGTTGTTTCCCAAGCTGACGGTGACGGAAAACCTGATGCTCGGCGCGTTCCGGAAATCGGCCCGCAGCGCCATCCGGCAGAATCTCGCGCTGGCGTTCGAGACTTTTCCCGCCCTGCAGGAGCGCCGCAACCAGCTCGCCGGCACCATGTCCGGTGGACAGCAGCAGATGCTGGCGATTGCGCGCGCGCTGATGTCCTCGCCGCACCTGTTGTTGATCGATGAACCCTCGGTCGGGCTGTCGCCGCTACTGGTGTCGCAGACGATTACCAAGATCGGTGAACTCAAGCAGCGCGTCGGCCTGACGGTGCTGATGGCGGAGCAGAATTTCAACCAGGCGATCCGGATCGCCGACCGCGGCTACATTATCGTGCACGGCGAGATCGCGGTGGCAGCGCAGTCGGTCGACGAGTTGAAGGCCAACGATATCGTCAAGCGGCTCTATCTCGGCGGCGTCGCCTGACGGAAATGACGGCATCGTGACGGTGTCTGGAGCGCTCTGCCGATTTTACAGTCTCGCCTGTTGCCGTCAGCTGCCCCATAATCTCTCATTGCGTCCGTGTAGATGACAGATGAGGCAAGCGATGAAAATCGACGACGTCAGGCGAACTGCCTATTCGATGCCGCTGACCAACCCGTCATTCCCGCGGGGGCCGTATCGTTTCTTCAACCGCGAATATTTCATCATCACCTATCGCACCGATCCGGAAGCACTCGCCGCCGTGGTGCCGGAGCCGCTGGAGGTTGCCGAGCCGGTCGTGAAATACGAATTCATCCGCATGCCCGATTCAACGGGCTTCGGCGACTACACCGAAACCGGCCAGGTGATCCCGGTCCGATTCAGGGGCGAGGACGGCGCTTATGTCCACTCGATGTATCTCGACGACGAAGGGCCGATCGCCGGCGGCCGCGAGCTCTGGGGATTTCCCAAGAAACTGGCGTCGCCGAAAATTGCCGTCGAGAGCGACGTGCTGGTCGGAACGCTGCACTATGGCTCAGTGCTCTGCGTCAGCGCCACCATGGGCTACAAACACCGAGAGGTCGATCACGACACGGTGCTGAAGGGGATGAAGGCGCCGAACTTCATGCTCAAGATCATCCCGCATGTCGATGGCAGCCCGCGGATCTGCGAGCTGGTCCGGTACTATCTCGAAGACATCACCCTGAAAGAGGCGTGGACCGGCCCTGCCGCGCTCGGCCTGTTCCCGCATGCGCTCGCCGACGTGGCGCGGCTGCCGGTGCGCGAAGTGGTCTCCGCGCTGCATTTCAAGTCAGATCTGACGCTGGGTCTCGGGACGGTCGCGTTCGATTACATGGCGAAGTGACGCGCGGGCTTTTTGCCAACGCTCACTGCGCGCCCCTCAGCGTGCAGGCGGTCGAGCAGGTCGTCATCACGCCGCGCTGGCAGGCGATGCACACTGTGACGCACTGTTTCTTGTCCTTGGGATTGTACTCGCTGTACAGCTTGCGGGCGCAATCCTCAATCGATCCCGTGACGTCGCTGTTGCTTTCAGGCGTGCACGCGGCCAGTGCCGCGGCCGACAGGACGATGGCGATGATTACGCGCATGTTGTCGCTCCCACCAGGAGCCCTCGCTCGAAAAAGCCGCGGCGACGGCCGTCAGCCCTCGTAGAAATTTACCCCTCAGGGTCGCGCGATTGAATTAATCGAGTGTTACGCGGTCTCGGGGTTCCCGTGCGTAGTTCTACGCCCGGGATCGAGACGCCCGCTGTGCGCTGCAGCGGGAGCCTCAGGGGCCGCGTTGCCGTCGGCGGCCCCGCCGTGCCGCGTTACCGGACCAGGACGTTCCTGAACTGCCAGGGATCCGAGGTATCGATATCCTCCGGGAACAGTCCCGGCCGGTCGGTGAGCGGCGTCCAGTCGGTGTAAAAACCTCTCACCGGGCCGAGATACGGCAGCTGGATTTCCAGCAGGCGATCGAAGTCCATCTCGTCGGCTTCGACGATGCCTTCGTTCGGGTTTTCCAGCGCCCACACCATGCCGCCGAGCACGGCGGAGGTCACTTGCAGGCCGGTGGCGTTCTGATAGGGCGCGAGTCTGCGGGTCTCTTCGATGGAGAGCTGCGAGCCGTACCAGTAGGCATTGTTGTCATGGCCGAACAGCAGCACGCCGAGCTCGTCGATGCCATCGACGATTTCGTTCTCATCGAGGATGTGGTGCTTTTCCTGCATCTTCGCTGCCCGGCCGAACATTTCATGCAGCGACAGCACGGCATCGTCAGCCGGATGATAGGCATAGTGGCAGGTCGGCCGATAGACCGCCGTGCCCGATGCGTCGCGCACCGTGAAGTAATCGGAGATCGAGATCGACTCGTTGTGGGTGACGAGGAAGCCATACTGCGCGCCGCGCGTCGGGCACCAGGTGCGCACGCGCGTGTTGGCGCCGGGCTGCATCAGATAGATGGCGGCGCCGCAGCCGGCTTCGTGGGTACGCGCATTCTCGGGCATCCATTTTTCATGGGTGCCCCAGCCGAGTTCGGACGGCTGTACGCCTTCCGACAGGAAGCCTTCCACCGACCAGGTGTTGACGAAGACATCAGGCTCTTTTGGCGACTTGGAGCGCTGGGTGTCGCGTTCGGCGATGTGGATGCCCTTGATGCCGGCCTGCCGCATCAAGTCCGCCCATTCGGCCTTGGTCTTCGGCTTGGGGGCATTGAGTTTCAGATCAGCGGCAACATTGAGCAGCGCCTGCTTGACGAAAAAGGAGACCATGCCGGGATTGGCGCCACAGCACGAGACGGCCGTCGTCGAGCCCGCGGGGCGCGCCTTCTTGGCGGCCAGCGTCACTTCGCGAAGGGCGTAGTTGGAGCGCGCTTCCGGGCCCTTCGAGGAATCGAAATAGAAGCCGAGCCAGGGCTCGTTGACGGTGTCGATATAGAGAGCGCCAAGTTCGTTGCAGAGCTCCATGATGTCGGTGGAGCCGGTATCGACCGAGAGATTGACGCAAAAGCCCTGGCCGCCGCCTTCAGTGAGCAGCGGGGTCAGCAACTCGCGATAATTGTCCTTGGTCACGCCCTTCTGGATGAAGCGTACATTGTGCTTCTCGCAATGCGCCTTGCGGCCCTCGTCCTTGGGATCGATCACGGTGATGCGCGACTTGTCGTAATCGAGATGCCGCTCGATCATTGGCAACGTGCCTTTGCCGATCGAGCCGAAGCCGACCATGACGATGGGGCCGGAAATTTTCGCAAGGATTTGCGAGGACGGGCTCATATTGGTCTCCAGAAGATTGGATGGATGGCGGCGTTCGCTTCCGATCAGTCGGAACGCAGTTTGGCGGTGACTTCGATCTCGACCTTCATCTCGGGTCTGTAGAGGCCGGCGACCACCAGCAGCGTGGCGGCCGGCCTGATCTGGCCCAGCACCTCACCGCAGACCGCGAACAGGGCGTCCGCGTCCGCAGGATTGGTGATGTAATAGGTGGCGCGGACGATGTCGTGCATGGCAAAGCCGCCTTCCCTCAGCGCGGCCTCGATCGTCCTAAAGCAGTTCCGTGCCTGGCTCGTGACATCCGCAGGCATCGTCATGGTCGTGTAGTCGTAGCCGGTGGTGCCGGACACGAAGGCCATGTTGCCGTCGAGGACGGCGCGGCTGTAGCCGGCGGCCTTTTCAAAGGGCGAGCCGGTGGAGACGAGATGGCGGGGCATCGGGACCTCGGTTTCCAAGAAGTTGGCCGGTTTTGGCGCGGTTTAAGGGCTTTTCCCCGATCGGCGCAACCCCTCGCGGGGGTTATCGGGATTGCCGGGTGACGTCGGAGGCTGGCGGCGGCGTGGGGCCGCCCCAGCGGCGCACGAGGATGTCCCTGACGATCATGACAGAGATCATGATCAGGAGCACCGTCGTGATGACGCTGCGGACGCGCGAACGTGCGCCGTCGTGCGAAAGGCTCTCCGGCATGGGCCTTAGGCCACGCGCGGCACGAGCAGCGCCTTCCTGGCCCGGCCTGCCTTGGGTTTAAGCAACGGCGCGCCGGTCGCCGCGATCATGCCCCAGGCCCCGTCGAGCGCGCCCTCGCGCAGCTCCAGGCCGAGCAGCCGCTCGCGCTCGAAGGCGCCCGGCAGCGTCAGCTCGCCGGTCTTCGCGGCCGAGAAGCCGAAGCGGGCGTAGTAGGGCGCGTCGCCCAGCAGGATTACCGCGCGATGGCCACGCGCCTTCGCCGCCGCGAGCGCGTGGTCCATCAGCGCAGCCCCGACGCCAAGCCGGCGGGAGGAAGCCTCCACCGCCAGCGGGCCGAGCATGAGCGCCGGGATGCCCCCGGCGCTGACGTGCCACAACCGCACGGATCCGACCGGGCGGCCCTGGCGCACGGCCGACAAGGCAAGGCCTTCGGCGGGCGCGCGTCCGTCGCGCAGGCGCTGGCAGGTGCGCATATGGCGGTCGTCGCCAAAGCAGGCATCCAGCAGCGCTTCACGCGCGGCGACGTCCGAGGCTCGCTCCGCACGGATCGCGAACGGAGCGGCATCGGATTTGAGGGCAATCGTGGTCTTCCGCAAAGCAGTCATGGCACGTCAGTCCCCGCTCGCAACGGCCAGCAAGCCGCGCAAAGCGTTGTCTTGGAATTCGCAATGAGGGGAGGGAGCCGGCGCACCGGCTCCCGTTATTCGAACCTCAAACGAGGCTGCTTAGATGTGGTAGGTCCGCAGCGGCGGGATGCCGTTGAACGCCACCGACGAGTAGGTCGACGTATAGGCCCCGGTGCCCTCGATCAGCAGCTTGTCGCCGATCTCGAGCGTCACCGGAAGCGGATACGGCATCTTCTCGTACAGCACGTCGGCGCTATCGCAGGTCGGTCCTGCGAGCACGCACGGCGTCATGTCCGCACCGTCATGCGGGGTGCGGATGGCGTAGCGGATCGACTCGTCCATCGTCTCGGCGAGACCGCCGAATTTGCCGATGTCGAGATACACCCAGCGCACCTCGTCCTCGTCGCTCTTCTTGGAAATAAGAACGACTTCGGTCTCGATGATGCCTGCATTTCCGACCATGCCGCGGCCCGGCTCGATGATGGTTTCCGGGATCTGGTTGCCGAAATGCTTGCGCAGCGCACGGAAGATCGACCGGCCGTACTGCACGACCGGAGGAACGTCCTTGAGGTACCTGGTCGGGAATCCGCCGCCCATGTTGACCATGGACAGGCTGATCCCGCGCTCGGCGCAGTCCCGGAACACCGTCGAGGCCATCGCCAGCGCACGGTCCCACGCCTTCACCTTGCGCTGCTGCGAGCCGACATGGAACGAGATGCCGCACGGCTCCAGGCCCAGACGCTTGGCGAGGTCGAGCACCTCGACCGCCATTTCCGGGTCGCAGCCGAACTTGCGCGACAGCGGCCACTCGGCGCCTGCGCAGTCATAGAGAATGCGGCAGAACACTTTGGCGCCGGGGGCGGCACGGGCGACCTTCTCGACCTCTGCAGCGCAGTCGACCGCGAACAGGCGAATGCCGAGCGCGAAGGCGCGCGCGATGTCGCGCTCCTTCTTGATCGTATTGCCATAGGAGACACGGTCCGGCGTCGCACCTGCGGCCAGCGCCATTTCGATTTCGGCGACGGTGGCCGTGTCGAAGCACGAGCCCATCGAGGCCAAAAGCTGCAGCACTTCGGGCGCCGGATTTGCCTTCACCGCGTAGAACACGCGGCTGTCCGGCAAGGCCTTCGCAAAGGTCTGGTAGTTGTCGCGCACGACTTCGAGGTCGACCACGAGGCACGGCTCGGTGTCCTGGCCCTCGCTGCGGCGGTTGCGCAGGAATTCCTGAATACGTTCGGTCATAGCACCCTCCAAACGGCCCAGCGACGGGACCCGTTCAAATGTGATCTCGGACGTGAGTTTGCCGGCGTTGCCGCACGATGGAGACGCGACAAGGCCTTGAACTCAGACCGAATTGTGCTGCCGTGGATTGGTTGGGAATTTCCCGCCCGCACACCTGGCAATGAAGGACAAGCCTTTTCAGTAGCCCGCGCCGGCGTTGGAATGCCGGTAGAGACCAAAAAAGCCCGATCCGTCGTTGCTTTAAGTCGCGTCCCCCGTTGAGAGCGGGGTGCGCCGGTTCGCCTCCGGCTGCCAGTCACGGTTGCAAAGGATGGAGAGACCTTCAACGGCATCTCTTGAGAGAGATGCTGGCCGCTTATGGAGCGACCCTCGGTTCTTCCACCCCTTGGCGGCTGTCCGGCCTCTTGTCCGGATACCTACCGACTGACACACGACCACAGGCACGTGCGAAATTGGGCAAGGCTGGAAATAAGACTTTTGATTCTGCTTCGCAACATTTTTTTTAGGCTGGGGACAAATTTCCCCATGCGTGATTACAAATTGGTTTTCAGCGCGAGCCGCTGACGACAAACATGAATGGACGTTAAGAATTCTCGGGAGTGCTTGAGCGCTTGAGCGCCTGTGCCGCAGCGGTTTCTCGCATCGTGCGTCAGATGCGTTTGTGCGGGAGCGTCAGGCGCGTTTTGTGAACGGCTCGATGCGCTGGGCGGCGCGGATGAATGCCACCATGATCAGCACGCCGATCCCGAACAGCACCGCCTGGAGGATGTGCGCGGCGGTGTCGTCGAGGCCGAACAGGATCGCGAGCGCCCAGCCGCCGGCAAACGCCGCGCCGAACACCTCTGCGCCGATCAGGATCGCCGCCGAGATGACGGTGATGACGCTCGGCCAGACGATCGCGCGGGAGGAGGAGGCGGGCTGTGGGTTCATGAAAAAGGTCCTGTTCAAGGGGCGCAATCTCTCCGAAAAGGCTCCATCTATCAAGCGTAAAAGGCCCAAAAATGCCGCATCGCGTGATATAGATTGCCGCATGTTTTCAAGGAAAAGACGGGAATTGTGATGTCAGAAACCCAGCACGCGGCAGCGGCTCCGGAAGCCGGAGCAAATCCGCTGCTCCAGCCGTGGCAGACGCCGTTCGAGACGCCGCCTTTCGCCGAGATCGAGCCGGAGCACTTCCTGCCTGCTTTCGAGCAGGCCTTTGCCGACCATGCCGCCGAGATCGCGGCGATCACCCATGATCCCACCCTGCCGGACTTCGCCAACACCATCACGGCGCTGGAGCGCTCCGGCAAGCTGCTCTCCAAGGTCGCAGCCGTGTTCTACGACCTGGTCTCGGCGCACTCCAATCCGGCGATTCTGGAGATCGACAAGGAAGTCTCCTTGCGGATGGCGCGGCACTGGAACCCGATCATGATGAACGCGGTGCTGTTCGGCCGTATCGCGATGCTGCACGAGAAGCGCGCCAAGCTCGGCCTGACGGCTGAACAGACGCGGCTTCTGGAGCGCACCTATACCAATTTCTACCGCGCCGGCGCCGGCCTCGACGAGGCTGCCAAGAAGCGGCGGGCCGAGATCAACGAGCGGCTGGCCCAGCTCGGCACCTCGTTCAGCCACCATCTGCTCGGCGACGAGCAGGACTGGTTCATGGAGCTCGGCGAGGACGATCGCGCCGGCCTCCCCGAGGCGTTCGTCGCCGCGGCAAAGGCGACCGCCGAAGAGCGGGGCATGGAAGGCAAGGCGATCGTGACGCTGTCGCGCTCCTCGGTCGAGCCGTTCCTGAAGAGCTCGTCGCGCCGCGACCTGCGCGAGAAGGTCTTCAAGGCCTTCACCGCGCGCGGCGACAATGGCAACGCCAACGACAACAACGCCACCATCGTGGAGATCCTTGGCCTCCGCGAGGAGGCCGCCAGGATCATGGGCTTTGCGACCTACGCCGCCTACCGGCTGGAGGATTCCATGGCCAAGACGCCGGAGGCCGTGCGCAGCCTCCTGGAGCGGGTCTGGAAGCCGGCCCGGGCGCGGGCGCTGGCCGACCGCGACGCGCTGCAGGCCCTGATCGCCGAGGAGGGCGGCAATTTCACGCTCGCCCCGTGGGACTGGCGCTACTACGCCGAGATCCTGCGGCAGCGCCGCGCCAATTTCGACGACGCCGCGATCAAGCCCTATCTCGTGCTCGACCACATGATCGAGGCCGCCTTCGACTGCGCCACCCGCCTGTTCGGGATCACCTTCTCGGAGCGGAAAGACATCCCGGTCTGGCATCCGGACGTCCGGGTGTGGGAGGTCAAGGACGCCGCCGGCCAGCACAAGGCGCTGTTCTACGGCGATTACTTCGCCAGGTCCTCAAAACGCTCCGGCGCCTGGATGACCTCGCTGCGCGACCAGCAGAAGCTCGACGGCGAGATCGCCCCGCTGATCATTAATGTCTGCAACTTCGCCAAGGGCGCCAATGGTGAGCCGTCGCTGCTGTCGCCGGACGATGCCCGCACCCTGTTCCACGAGTTCGGTCACGGCCTGCACGGCATGCTGTCCAACGTGACCTATCCTTCGCTGTCGGGGACAGCCGTCTTCACCGATTTCGTCGAACTGCCGTCCCAGCTCTACGAGCACTGGCAGGAGCAGCCGCAGGTGCTGCGGCAGTTCGCAAAGCACTACCAGACCGGCGAGCCGCTGCCGGACGACCTGCTGCAGCGTTTCCTCGCCGCCCGAAAATTCAACCAGGGCTTTGCCACCGTGGAGTTCGTCTCCTCGGCGCTGGTCGACCTCGAATTCCACACCCAGCCGACGGAGGCCAGCCGCGACGTTGCCGCGTTCGAGAAGGCGGAGCTGGAAAAGATCGGCATGCCCGCGGAAATCGCGTTGCGGCACCGGCCCACGCAATTCGGCCATATCTTCTCCGGCGATCACTATGCGTCCGGCTATTACAGCTACATGTGGTCCGAGGTGATGGACGCCGACGCGTTCGGCGCCTTTGAGGAGGCCGGTGACATCTTCGATCCCGCCGTGGCAAAACGCCTGCACGACGACATCTATTCGTCGGGCGGCTCGCGCGACCCGGAGGACGCCTATGTCGCCTTCCGCGGCCGCGAGCCGGAGCCGGATGCGCTGCTCCGCCGGCGCGGCTTGCTGGAAACATCGGAGGCCGCCTGAGGTGATATCGACCATGCGCGGGTTACTCGGTCTGTTCGTGCTCATCGGCGTCGCGTTCGGCGCCGCTGCGGCGCAGGCCCATCCGCATGTCTGGATCACCGCCAGGAGCGAGGTGGTCTATGCGCCCGATGGCTCGATCACGGGCGTCCGCCACGCCTGGACGTTTGACGAGATGTTCACGACCTACGCGCTGCAGGGCCTCGCGACCAAAACCAAGGGGGTCTACACCCGCGAAGAGCTGGCGCCGCTGGCGCAGACCAATGTCGAATCGCTGAAGGAGTTTAACTTCTTCACCTTCGCCCGGGCCGACGGCAAGAAGGAGAAGTTTGTCGAGCCGGTGGATTATTTCCTCGAATACAGGGATAGCGAGCTGACGCTGCATTTCACGCTGCCGGTCAAGACGCCGTTCAAGGCGAAGCAGACCGCGCTTGAGGTCTTCGACCCGTCCTACTTCATCGACTTCAAGTTCGACGACAAGGATCCGGTCAAGCTCAACGGTGCGCCCGACGCCTGCAAGATGCAGTTCCAGCGGCCGAACGACGGCACCGCCAATGCCCAACGCCTGAACGAACAGAATTTCATGAACGGCGACAATTCCAACTATGGCGCGATGTTCGCCAACAAGATCATGGTCGATTGCCCGTGAGGTTGCTGCCCGCAGGTCTTGCGCGAGGCATCGCAATCACGGCCGCGGCGTTCGCGGCCGTCATCGTTTTCGACGCCGCCCTGCACGCCCTGATGGCGCAAAATCCGTTCGGTGGGCCGCGCCCGGCCGCCGAGCCGCAGGTCGGCGGCCTTATCGGATGGATTTTGGCCAAGCAATCCGAATTCTATCGCGAGATGTCGTCGACGATTCGCGCCGCGAAATCGGACGGCAGCGCGGTCTGGACGCTGCTTGGGATTTCCTTTGCCTACGGCATCTTTCACGCCGCCGGCCCCGGCCACGGCAAGGCGGTGATCTCGTCCTATCTCGTCGCCAACGAGGAAACCGCGCGGCGCGGCATCGTGCTGTCGTTCGCCTCGGCGCTGCTGCAGGCGCTGGTGGCGGTGGCGCTGGTTGCGATTCTCGCCTGGCTCGTGAATGCCACCGCCAAGAGCATGTGCTCCGCGGAAAAGGCGATCGAGATCGCCAGCTACGCCCTGATCGCGGCCTTCGGCGCCCGGCTGGTCTGGACCAAGGGCGGCGGTTTTATGCGCGCGCTGCAAGCGAAGCCGGCGCCTGCGATGGCGGCGGGCCATCATCATGATCACGACCACGGCCATCACCACCATGATCACGATCATGACCATGATCATCACCACCATCATGCTCACGGCCACGACCATGTTCATGACGAGCATTGCGGCCATTCGCATGGGCCGACGCCGGATCAACTGGCCGGTCCCGGCGGCTGGCAGCGCGGCCTGGGCGCGATCTTCGCCGTTGGCATGCGGCCCTGCTCGGGCGCCATCCTGGTGCTGGTGTTCGCGCTGGCGCAGGGCCTGTTCTGGGCCGGCATCGCCGCGACCTTCGTGATGGGGCTCGGCACCGCGATCACGGTCGCGACCATCGCCGTGATTGCCGTGTCCGCCAAGGGTCTCGCCCGCCGGCTCAGCGCAGGAAGCGAGGGCAGCGGCGCGCTCATCATGCGCGGCATCGAGTTCGGCGCGGCAGGTCTGGTGCTGCTATTCGGCCTCGGTCTTCTGTTCGGCTACCTCGCCGCCGAACGCGCGACGTGTCTCTGACCGCACCCTCGGCGGAGCCAACGGGTCGCTCGACTAGGCTTCCGATGACAGGCTTCGCGTAACCACCGCTAGATGTGGCAACCTGTTAGCAAGCTGAATGCCCAACGAAATGCGTCAAACTCTTCCAGTTGGCAGGCCTTCGGCTCCGCGGCCAACGGAGGTTTGCTGGCAACAATCGGATCGTTTTTCGCTTGTTTGCGCTTCGCCTTTTGAATTCTCGTGTGCCGAATTACGGGAGGGGCCGATTCCGGCCAGTGTCGGCTGACAATATCGGGTGTAACGATCGCCGGCGATATTCGAGATAACAATTCCACCGCGATATCATTGGTCTTCGCCAATTCGGTATCATCGGGTGCAGGAGGAACGGAGGCGACGCGCAACCGGTCAGCTTTCGTGGTAGTCTCCTGAGATGCCTTTGTGTCGACGGTGCGATCGACTTCTGGATGGACGATACCGGAAGCGTTGGCGGCATCGAAGTGACCAAACGCAAACCTGAATGAGCCTACGCCCGCCATAACAATCAAAAATGTAAAGCCGAGCCAAATAGTCCTGATCACATTGAGCCCCCACTCGCCGGATCCTTCGCAAGTGAGATTACCTCAGAAATCGCAATTTGATTCGGCGGCGGCTGACGATCTCTTAACACAAGGTTAATCGCGATAGCCGACCGCGCTTTTCGAGAAGATTCCGCGGGGCGCGCGCTACATCCGGATCGAGTCCGGGATAGAGAACTGCTGGTTACCCAAAAGGCGAGCCGGACTGTTATCCGATTTGCTGCGTTTCACGGAAGCGGCGGCGCTTTGACAGAGTGGTGCGGTGAGATATGCAAAGCACCGACGAAACGGCGAAACCGGGAGTCCCATGTCACGCGAACAATTCTGGTTCTTTCACCCGTTCCGGGTGCGCTATTCCGAAATCGACGGCCAGGGCGTTGTCTTCAACGCGCACTACCTGACCTATTTCGACACCACCATCACCGAGTATTTTCGTGCACTCGGCTACGATCAGTATGCCGACGCCAAGCAGACGGGTGAGGATTTCCACGTCGTCAAGTCGGTCATCGAATACAAGGCGCCGGTCCGGTTCGACTGGGAGCTGGACGTCGGGGCGCGCGTGGCGCGGATCGGCAACTCAAGCCTCACCTTCGAACTCGCGATCTTTCTGAAGGGCGGCAACGAGGCGCTCGTGACGGGTGAAATCGTGTGGGTCAATACCAACCAGCAGACCCATCGACCGGTCCCGATATCGAGGGCGATCCGGGAGCGGATTGCTGCGCGGGAGAAGCATCTGGCCTGACGCGCACCAGGAGAGGTTGTCCCGGCAAATATCAGCGTCTCGCGGTCTTGACTCAGTCACACTGGTAACGAAGGTTTCGAACCTGTTGCAGGGAGGGCTCCATGCTCGATCGCCGCAAACTTCTGGTCGGAGCCACTGCGCTCGCCGGCTATTCCGCGTTGGCGCGCGCCGCGGCGCCATACGAGTGGCAGACAATATCGCCGGCCGATGCGGGATTTGTCCCCGGCTTCGGCGAGCGGCTCGATCAATTCGTTCGCGGCGGGCAGGCCCCGAACATCCACGGCGTCATCATCGTGCGGCGGGGGAGGGTGGTCTTCGAGAACTATTTCGAAGGCGACGATCAGGTGCGGGACGAATACGGCAGAGCGCATTTTGAACGTGTCGCGTTCTCGGCCGAGCGCAGCCACGAGCTGCGCTCCGTGAGCAAGAGCATCGTTGGCCTGCTATACGGGATCGCGCTTCGCGAGGGCAAGGTGCCGGGGCTCGATGCGCCGCTGCTTGCACAATTCCCTGATTACGCCGACCTTCCGGACCTGGAGCAGCGCCGCCGCTGGACGATCAGGCATGCGATCAGCATGACGCTTGGCATCGAATGGAATGAGGATCTTTCCTACGACGATCCGCGCAACGGGCAGACCGCGATGGACAAAGCGGCCGACCCTTATCGCCATGTGCTGGGGCTGCCGATTGTCGCGGCGGCGGGCGCGCGGTGGATTTATTGTGGCGGCGCCACGGCGCTGATCGGGAAGATTCTGGAGAACGGCACCAAACAGACATTGCCTGACTATGCACGTGAGGTTCTGTTCGACCCGCTCGGGATTGGGCCGACCGTATGGCGCATCGGCCCCAACGGCGAACGAAATTTCGCCTCCGGCATCGGCATGCGGCCCCGCGATCTCGCGCGTATCGGACAGATGGTCCTCGCGCGCGGCAAGGCCGACGAGCGGCAGGTCGTTCCCGCCGAATGGCTGGAAGAATCGTTCAAGCCGCAGGTGACGATGCGTGACCGGCGCGAACATGGCTGTCACTGGTATCTCGGCGAAATGGTGTTCAATAGCGCGGACGGACCGCGCCAGGAGCGTTGGATCGCCGCCTTCGGCAATGGTGGCCAAAGACTTTATGTCTTTCCACGGCTCGATTTGCAGGTCGTCATCACAGCCGGCAATTACAATCGTCGCGACCAGGGCGTGCCGCCCAATCGGGTGCTGACCGAGCGAATCTTGCCGAGCCTTCATTTAAACCCCAATTGACCCCGAGGCCGTCGCGGTCGGCCCGCAAGAAGAATTGCGAGAGATCCATGAGAGCGAAGCTCCTGCTTTTTTCCGCTGTCATGTTTTGCGCAGCGCCCGCCTTCGCCATCAGCAGTGACGATGTGCGCGCGGCACTCGAGCAGCGTTTCAAGGGCGATCGTACCGGCGCCTGTATTGCGGCCGGCGTGATCGACGGCGGCACGATTGCGACGGCCTATTACTGTGCGGACCCGAATTCGCCGCGCCCATATGATGAGCACACCGCGTTCGAAATCGGCTCTGTCACCAAGACGATGACCGCCGCGCTGCTGGCCGAATTCATCGCGCGCGGCGAAGTTGCCCTCAGCGATCCGATCGCCAAATTGCTGCCGCCGGGAACGCCTGTGCCGTCGTTCAACGGTCGCGAAATTACCATCGCCGATATCGTGACCCACACCTCGGGCTTGCCTGCGGTCCCGACCACGTACCGCCCGCGCGACGTCAACAACCCCTATGCCGGCGCGACCGAGCGCGATTTGCTTGACGCGTTGGCCGCCACCCGGCTGACACGCGAGCCTGGCTCGAAGTGGGAGTATTCGAATTTCGCTGTCATCGTGCTGTCCTATGCGCTCGCCAAACGTAGCGGCAAGGACTACGAGACGTTGCTGCGCGAACGCTTGCTTCTCCCGCTAGGGATGAACGAAACCTATGTGGCCCAGCGCCCGTCGCAGGTCCGTCTTGCTCAGGGGCACCTCCCCAACGGGACGCCTGCGGTGCCGTGGGACTTTCACCCCGACATGGCCGGCGTCGGGGGCGTGCGTGCGACGTTGCCGGACATGTTGCGGTATCTCGAAGGCCAGCTTGGCACGCGCGACAGCGCGATCACGCCTGCTCTGGAGCAGACGCAGAAGCAAGTCGCCAGTGTCGATGGCCACAGGATGGGCATGAACTGGAATCTGTTCACCCGGAACGGTCAGGCGCGCATCTCGCATGAGGGCGGCACCGGCGGTTACTCGTCGTTCGCCGGGTTCGATCGCGCGGCGAAGCGCGCCGTGGTCTTGCTCAGCGATACGGCGTTGACCGCCAGTGGCGGCCTCGGATCGCTTGGCTCGCATTTGCTCGATCCTTCCATTCTCGTCGGCGCGCCGCATGTCGTTGCGACGGCTGACGCCAAACTGATCGACGCGCTCGTCGGCAAGTACCGCCTGCGGGGCGGCCTCGGCATCGAATTGCGGCATACCGTTGGCCATTTGGCCATCCAGGCAGACGGTCAGCCCGAATTTGAAATGGGCTACGACAGCGCGGGCGACTTCTATCCGCTCAAGTTCGACGCGCTGTTGCGGCCGAAACGCAAGGCGGACGGATCATACGCCTTCACCTGGTTTCAGGGTGGTGCCGTTCTGGAGGCCGAGCGCCTGGATCCGCCGATGGCGGTCGCGAGCAAATGGACACCGACGGAAGCGCAACTCGCAGATTACGTCGGCGACTATCCGCTGATGCCCAACTTTGCGCTGCGCGTGTCCGCGACGGGCGCCAAGCTCTTCGTTCAGGGCACCAACCAGCGATCGCTCGAATTCGTGTCCGTCGAAAAGGATGTCTTCGTTGCGGACTCCGTTAGCGCCGAAATCGACTTCGAGCGCGATGCCGGCGACAAGGTGGTTTCGCTTACTCTCAAGCAGCGAGGACAAGTCCTGCGGGGCGAGCGACATTAGGGCGCATGACCGGCCGGCGGCGGTGAAGCAACCCACCGGGCGGAATTCGAACGCTTTCTCGCCTAAGGTTTGTGCGGCGCCGCCCGGTGGCGCTAGTCGAATCGCGCCGTCGCAGACTTGCCATCCGGGGCTGTGAGCTGAACCGCACCCTTGGGCTTGGCCGGCAGGGCCGTGGCCGCTGTTCCGATCAGGTTGTTCTTTTCCGAAGGAGCGAGCGTGATGCGTTCGGCCTTCCCTCCCAGATTGAAGATCGCGACGCCCTTGAAGCCCTTCGTATCAACCGGCTTGTCGTTTTCGCCGATGAGGAAGATTTCAATCGCCGTGTCTTTCGCGACCAGTTCCACATGGTAAGGGCCGGCTTCGGCGAGACGCCCGCCATGGGTAGATTTCGGCTCGTGTGCGTAGGCCGGCAGGCCGGCCAGCAAGGCAACACCGAGAGCGAGATATCTGAACTTCACGCGTAGTCTCCTTTGGAAGATGGGAACGATTAATAAGAATGCGACGCGGCATGATCGCCGAGACGCTCCTCGGATTGCCGTTGCACCAGTCGCATGAGCGGTTTCCTGCCGAACGTGAGGAACAGCACAGGCGTGATCAGCGCATCGAGCAAGGTCGCGCTGACAAGTCCACCGAAGATCGTGACGGCGACCGGGTGCAATATCTCCTTGCCCGGCTCGTCTATCGCGATCAGCAGCGGCAGCAGCGCCAGCCCCGCGGACAGCGCGGTCATCAGGACAGGCGTCATGCGCTCGAGGCTTCCGCGGATGACAAGCTCGGTGCCGAACGCCATCTGCTCGCGCAGAGCGAGATTGATGTAGTGGCTGATCTTGAGAATGCCGTTGCGCGTCGCGATCCCCGCCAGGGTTATGAGGCCAACCATGCTGGCGACGGACAGCGGCTGATCAGTCAGCGCCAGCGCCGTGACCGAACCGATCAGCGCCAGCGGCACCCCACCCATGATGATCAGGGCCAGCACGGCGGAGCGGTAGCGGCTGTAGAGAATCGCAAAGATCAGCGCGAGAGAAACGATTGAAAGGATACCTATCCTGCGGCTCGCTTCTTCCTGCGCCTGGAATGTGCCTTCAAGGCTCGCGGTGACGCCCTGTGGCAGGCTCAAAGCATCCAGTTCTGCGCGAATGCGCCGCACGATCTCCGCCATGTCGGTTTTGCCGTCCGAGTTCGCAAGCACGACGATGCGCCGGCGGCCGTTCTCTCTCAGGATCTGATTTGGCCCATCGGTCTCCTTCACGTCCGCGATCTGGCGCGCCGGTATCCACCCCGACGGGGTCTTGATCAGGAGGTCGCCGAGCTTCTCGGTCGTGCGAAGCCGGTCGGGCAGCCTCATGACGACGTCGTAGCGCTTGTAGCCGTCGACCACGCGCGAGATGACGCGCCCGCTCGACAGGCGCGACAACTGATCGGTCACGGCGCCCGGCTGCACGCCGTACAGGGCGGCCCGCGTATAGTCGACGCGGATTTCGAGTTGCGGGATACGCACCTGCTTTTCGACCTGCAGGTCCTGGATGCCTTCAATCTTCGAAAGCCGCAGACGAAGTTCTTCCGCGCTGTTTCGCAGCGTGTCGAGGTCGTCGCCGAACAGTTTCAGGGCGAGTTCGGCGCGGACACCCGAGAGCAGGTGATCGAGCCTGTGCGATATCGGCTGTCCGACATTGACCGAGAGCGGCAGCACCGAAAGCCGGGAGCGGATGTCCGCGACGATCTCGGGCTTCGGTCGCCGCGAGGGCTTGAGATCGACTTCGAGATCGGATGAATGGATGCCTTCCGCGTGCTCGTCCAGTTCCGCGCGCCCCGTGCGCCTTCCGACGCTGATCACCTCAGGCACGTCGAGGAGAAGGCGTTCGGCGATCGATCCCACCCGGGTCGATTCGGAAAGTGAAACGCCGGGGTTAAACGCAATACTGATCGTGAACGTACCTTCGTTGAAGGCTGGAAGAAACGCACGCTTCAGGCCGAGCGCACCGGCTCCGGCGCCGAGCACCGCCAGCGCCGTGACGCCGAGCAGTAATCCCCTGTGAGCGAAAGCAAAGCCGAGCGCCGCATGGTTCGCAGACTTGAGCTTGCGGACCAGCCAGCTCTCCCGTTCCGCGAGGCGTTTCATCCCCGGCAGCAGGTAGTAGGCCATTACGGGGGTGAGGGTGATCGAAACGAACAGGCTCGCGAGGATCGAGATGATGTAGGCTTGACCGAGCGGTGCGAACAGCCGTCCCTCGATCCCCGAAAGCGCAAACAACGGCACGAATACGAGGACGATGATCATCGTGGCGTAGACGATGCCCGATCGCACTTCGTTGGATGCCGAAACCACCACGTCGAACACGGACCGCTGATTGCCTTGCTCCCTGTTCTCGCGCAGTCGGCGGAAGATGTTTTCGACATCGACCACGGCGTCGTCGACCAGCTCGCCGATGGCGATCGCAAGGCCGCCCAGGGTCATCGTGTTGATCGACAGGCCCAGCAGTTTGAAGATGATGGCCGTGGTCAGGATCGAGACCGGGATCGCCGTCAGCGAAATGGCCGTGGTGCGCCAGTTGAGAAGAAACGCGAACAGGATGACGGCCACGACAAGGGCTGCTTCGAACAGCACCCGCTCCACGTTCTGGATCGAGTTTTCGATGAAGCTCGCCTGCCTGAATATGATCTCGTTGGCCTTCACGCCGGACGGCAGACTCGGCTCCAGCTCCACCAGCGTCTGCATGATCTGTCGCGTCAGTTTCACGGTGTCGACATTGGGCTGCTTCTCGACCGAGACGATCACGGCGGGCCTGCTCATATAACCCGCGTCGCCGCGCTTGACCTTGGGCGCAAAGTCAACGTTCGCCACCTGCCGCAGCAGGATGGGACGTCCCTCGATGGTGGTCACGACGATGTTGCGCAGGTCTTCCAGGCTCGTCGTGCGCCCGATATTCCGGATCAGGAATTCGCGGGCGTTCTGGTCGGTGAATCCGCCGCCTGTGTTGGTGCCGAACTGTCTTAGCGCCAGCTCGATCTGCTCATAGCCCACACCAAGCGCGCGCAACGCGGAAGGCAGCGGCGCGATCCGGTACTGACGGACCTCGCCGCCTATCGGAATGACCTGCGCGACACCCGGCACCGCGAGCAGCCGGGGCCTGATCGTGAAGTCAGCGATCTCGCGCACTTCCATCGGTGATGCCGTCTTCGAGGTCACCGCGATCAGGAGAATCTGGCCCATGATCGAGCTGATGGGGCCGATCTGCGGGGTGACGTTGAGAGGGAGCTGGCTCTGCACTTGCGCGAGACGTTCCGCGACCAGCTGACGGTTGCGGAAAATATCGGTTCCCCATTCGAACTCCACATAGACGATCGAAAGTCCGATGCCCGAGACCGATCGCACCCGGCTGACGCCCGGCACGCCGTTCATCTGGGTTTCGATCGGGAAGCTGACGAGCTGCTCGACTTCCGGCGGGGCGTAGCCTTCGGATTCCGTCATGATGGTGACGGTCGGACGGTTGAGGTCCGGGAACACATCGACGGGCAACTGGCGCGCGGTATAGGCGCCCAGAAGAACGAGGATGCCCGCCATCGCAAGTACGAACAGGCGATTGCGGAGCGAGGCGCTGACCAGGAATGTGAACATGAGCGGGCCTCCTCAGCGCACGTGATCGAGAAGGTCCGCGCCTTGCGACACGATCCGCTTGCCGGGAGTGAAGCCGGACACGATCAGCACGCGATCGCCGTCGAGCGGTTCCGTGCGTACGCTCCTTGCCATGAATCGCTCGGGGGCTGTGTGCTCGTAGACGAAATCCTGGCCGTTTGAGCCGCGAACGACGCTGCTGCGTGGTACCGCGAGGCCTTCTTTCTTGTCGTCGGTCGTAACCAGCACGGTCAGGAATTGGCCGGCTCTGAGCCCTGCGGTGTCGCCTGTCACGGCAAAATGCACTGGCACCGATTGACTGCGATCGGCGAAGCCGGTGCCCTGATAGACAAGGTCGTAATTCCTGCCCGTATAGGTCGACGCCCGCGCGCCGCGGGAAGGTTCGAGGCTCTCGAAGCTCAGCGCCTCGACCCACAGCCGCGAGGGATCGATGATGTTGAAGACGATGGAGCTCGGCTGAACGATCTGGCCTGCCACGGCGCTGCCTTCGGCGATGACTCCTGCAACCGGCGCGATCAGCGCTTCGGGCTCGCGGCGCGATTTTTCAATCGATGCGCGCCGGTCGCGCAGCCCTTCGAGTTCGAGCCGCGTGTCCTCGAGTTGGGTCCGCGATATCGCGCCCGACGGCGCGAGTTGCTCGTAGCGGGCGAACCTGCGTTCGACGATCGAGATTTGCTGGTCGAGCTCGCCCTGGCGCTGCCGCATGTCGGAAACATCGATCGCCTGGATGGGTGGCGTGACATAGCCCAGGATGTCGCCCTGCTTCACCCGTGTGCCTAATCGGGGAAAGCCGCCTGGCGGAGGGGAAAGACGGCCGCCGACGGCGGATTGCACATACCCGCTGGCATTGGGATCGGGAATGATCCTCCCCGGAAGTTCGGTGACCTTCTTGTGCTCCGCGCTTTCGGCGACCAGCGTCCGTAGCGCAAATATCCGCTGCACCGTCTTCGGCACAAAAACCGCCCCATCCGGAAGGCGCTGGGCACGCTCGCCTGAGACCGTGCTGATGGCGATTTGCGCCTTCTCCTCCTCATGGCCGTGGCCTTTATGCGCTTCCGGCTCGCGCGCACCCATGAGTAGAGGAAGGAGCATAACAAGGGCTGCCGCCCTGCGCCTGCCGCGCAGGGCGATGGCAGAAAGCAGCGCCCCGATCAGCGCGCCGCCCAGGACAAGAAGAACCGAAACCTTGCTGAGATGTCCGCCGGCAGCCGCATCCTGTTGTGCGACGCTTTGCGCTGCCGCGGGCGCAGACTGAATCGTCAGCGGCAAGATGTCGGTGGTGTCTCCCGCCGTAACCGTGAAAATCAGGTCCCTGCGGCCGCTCTTTGCGAGCCACGGCGCTGCCACCCGGTATGTGCCGTCGGCACCCGCCGCAGCTTTTACCGGACCATCAGGGGATTCAACTTCAAGCGTTGCGCCGGTTACCGGTTCATTCGTGGCGAACCGGTCGAGATAGATTTCAAGATTTTCGCCGCGGACAATCGCAACGATCTCGAACGCGTCGGAATCGGCCTCGCCGCGTGGCAGCGCACCTGCCGAGACCGGCTGCTGCTCCTCGTGGTCATGGCCCTCGTGGGCGGAAGCGGGGGTGATCGCAGCGCATAGAACTGCGGCTACTGCGAGTGCACGCAGGGCACGCCCAAAACGGGAAAGCATAGTGGTTGTCCTTCAATCTGAATTGCCGTCGCTTGCGGGCAGCACGCTGCGTGCCTCGCAAACTCATTGTCCGGTTGGATTCAGATGAAGTATTTGGGAGGCCGCCTGAGCGACTCAGGCTCGCGGTCTGGCCACATCTGTGACGGGCCAAACGCAACACGCGTTATCCTCCGGGGAAACGCGACGAACGCCATGGGACTCGGCAACCCGGTCGCGCAGCAGGCGGCGCATGCCGACAAGCAGCAGTCGCCAGTGCAATTCCGGTCCGAAGCCGGCGGCATCCCGGCCTGCTTCCACTGCGCCTGCTGCAACGATGCAGGCTTCAACGATGCAGACTTGGCCGGCCGTTCGGATTCATGAGAAGCGGCTTGAAATGCGACTTTAGATACGACCTGGCTCTGGCCGCCATGAACGGATGCCAAGTGCGGATGGTCGATATGGGCCCGGGCAGCAGACGGCGCGAACGAAAGCGCGATCAGGACGACCGCCGCTCCCAGAATTCGCATAATCTGTTGCTTCAGCATGATGGCTCTATTGTAGCACAAGCGCCCTTAGATATCGCCGGGGAGCCGGAAGTTCAAGGTCCTGGAGAGAGCCCGACCCGCGGCGTCCTCTCAACGTCTTGGAGGCTTCATGTGACGACCTTATGTCGGCAGATAAGCTCTGATCGCCGGCAGAAAGAAAATCGCGATGTTGATCGCGAATCCGAGGCTCCACAGGATCGAGCGCAGCGTCGGGCGGTTGCCGAGATAGGTGAAGACATAGGCGATCCGCACGATCAGGAAGAGCACCGCGAGCTCGTCGATCAGGTGCTGCGGCCCCAGGCGGAATTCCGCCAGCAGCACGGCGACCGCAAAGAACGGAAACGCCTCGATGCCGTTCTGATGGGCGCCGAGCGCGCGGGCACGGATCGCGTCCTCGTAGAACGCGGGATCGCGCGGCTTGGCATTGTCGAAACGGCGATGCCCGGCCCATTTGACCGAGGCGATCGTCAGCAGATAGAGCAACAGCGTTCCGAAAACGCACCATTCGGCGATCGTCATGGTTCCTCCCGCCCCCGGTAATCGTACCGAACCGACGGTTATCTTGACAAGGATGGTGCAACGCGCGAAGCCATCGAAATCATGACCGTGGTCGTCCCCATTGGAAATGCGAAGCCACCGCCGGAAGCCATGCCGGAGCGTGTCGGCGTGCTGCTGGTCAATCTGGGCACCCCCGACACCGCCGATGCCAAAGGCGTGCGTGTTTACCTGAAGGAATTCCTCTCCGACCCGCGCGTGATCGAGGATCAGGGGTTGAAGTGGAAGCTGATCCTGAACGGCATCATCCTGCGCGTGCGGCCCGGCCGCAAGGCACGCGACTATCGGAAGATCTGGAACGCCGAGAGAGACGAATCCCCGCTCAAGACGATTACGCGCGCCCAGGCCGAAAAGCTTGCGGAGGCGATTTCCGATCACGACCACGTCGTGGTCGATTGGGCGATGCGCTACGGCAACCCGTCGATCCGCTCACGCATCGATGCGCTGACCGCGCAGGGCTGCGACCGCCTGCTGGTCGTGCCTCTCTATCCGCAATATTCCGCGGCGACCACGGCAACTGTCAGCGACGAAGCATTTCGGGTGCTGGCCGGGATGCGCGCGCAGCCGACGCTGCGGGTAACGCCACCCTATTACGACGATCCCGATTACATCGAGGCGCTCGCGGTTTCCATCAACGCGCACCTCGCGACGTTGCCGTTTCAGCCCGAGCTGATCGTGGCGTCGTTTCACGGCATGCCGCAGAAATATGTCGACAAGGGCGATCCCTATTACGCCCAGTGCGTTGCAACAACCGATGCGCTGCGCAAGCGCCTGAGCCTTGATGCCGCAAAACTGATCCTTACATTTCAATCGCGCTTCGGCTTTGACGCGTGGCTGCAGCCCTATACGGACAAGACCATCGAAAAGCTTGCGAAAGATGGGGTAAAGCGTATTGCCGTCGTGACCCCCGGCTTCTCGGCCGATTGCCTGGAGACGCTGGAAGAGATCGCGCAGGAAAACGCAGAAATCTTCAAGCACAATGGCGGCGAGCAATTTTCCGCCATTCCCTGCCTCAACGACAGCGACCCCGGCATGGACGTGATCCGTCAGCTCGTTTTGCGCGAGCTGCAAGGCTGGATATAGCGGCCGGAATTAACCGCAAAAAATAATTGGATAAGCCGGCGGCGGTTCGGATCCGCGAACATCTGGTGGCCGGCAAAACGTTCCCCAGCTATATAACCATGAGTTGAGAACGGCCGGCGTGAACCGGCGCCGCTGCGTTGCAGACCTATGGACGACCGCGCCCGGCAACGCACCTTGCCGGCTTTGGAGGACTTTATGACGGGTTTCGACATCTTCGCGATCGCATTTGTTCTGCTCGTCATCGTCACCCTGTTCGCGGGCGTCAAGACGGTGCCGCAGGGCTATGACTGGACCATCGAGCGGTTCGGCAAATACACCCGCACGCTGGCGCCGGGGCTCAACCTCATCATTCCCTATTTCGATCGCGTCGGCCGCAAGATGAACATGATGGAGCAGGTGATCAACATTCCCGAGCAGGAGGTGATCACCAAGGACAACGCCACCGTGACGGTGGACGGCGTCGCGTTCTTCCAGGTGTTCGACGCGGCGAAGGCGAGCTACGAGGTCGCCAATCTCGAGCAGGCGATCATCGTTTTGACCATGACCAACATCCGTTCGGTGATGGGATCGATGGACCTCGACCAGGTGCTATCGCATCGCGACGAGATCAACGAGCGGCTGCTGCGCGTGGTCGATGCTGCAGTGTCGCCGTGGGGGCTGAAGGTCAACCGCATCGAGATCAAGGACATCGTGCCGCCGGCCGATCTGGTGGAAGCGATGGGACGGCAGATGAAGGCCGAGCGCGTCAAGCGCGCCGACATTCTGCAGGCCGAGGGCCAGCGCCAGTCGGAAATCCTGCGCGCCGAAGGCGCCAAGCAGGGCCAGATCCTGCAGGCCGAAGGTCGCAAGGAGGCTGCGTTCCGCGACGCTGAAGCGCGCGAGCGCTCGGCCGAAGCCGAGGCCAAGGCGACGCAGATGGTCTCCGAAGCCATCGCCAAGGGCGACGTCGCCGCGCTGAACTATTTTATCGCCGACAAATACATCAAGGCGTTCGGGCAGCTTGCGGATTCGCCGAACCAGAAGGTCATCATGCTGCCGATCGAAGCGATGAGCATTTTGGGATCGCTTGCCGGCATCGGCGAGATCGCCAAGGCCACCTTCGGCGAAAGCGCGGCCTCCGCGGCAGCCGCTGCACGGCGGACGTCCTCGGTGCCGAACACCGGACCGACGCCACCGCCGGTCGCGCCGCAACGGTGAGCATCGATGCGGAAGTTCATTCTCGCTGATTAGAGGTTCGTGTCATGGCCGAGATGTTTTCTACCCTGGGCACCTGGAACTGGCTGATCTTCGGCTTCATCCTGATGGCGCTGGAGCTCCTGGCACCGGGTGTCTTCATGTTCTGGCTCGGGCTCGCGGCGCTGCTGGTCGGGCTCGTGTCGTTTGCGATCAACCCGTCCTGGCAGACGCAGCTCCTGATGTTTGCGGTGTTCGCGGTCGCCGCCGTGCCGGCGTGGCGCCACTTTGCGCGCAGCGCGTCCAGCCGCAGCGCGAGCAATCCATTCCTCAACAAGCGCACTGAAGCCCTGATCGGCCGCGAATTCACCCTGGAGAGGCCGATCGTCGACGGGACAGGCACGGTGCGGATCGACGACACGATCTGGCGCGTCGCCGGCCCCGACGCGCCAGCCGGCAGCCGCGTCAAGGTCGTGCAGGCCGATGGCGCGAGCCTGACGGTGGCGGCGGCTTAGCTTGCCACTCGCTTGCTCCACCGCTCGGCGAAGTGATGCAGGGGCAGGAAGCTTTCCATCAGTTCCCTGCCCAGTGGGGTGAGGCGATATCCGTCGCCGGCCAGCAGTTCGACGAGGCCGGCCTCGCGCAGCTCCGACAACCGGGCCTGAACAACCGTCGGCGAGGCGTCGTCGCAGGCGGTGCGCAGCGCGCGCGAGGTCAGCGGGACATCGCGCAGCTCCCATACGATCCGCAACGTCCAGCGGCGGCCCAATAGATCGAGCAGGGCCATGACCGGCCGGCCGGTCCTGGAGCCGCGAACGGCAGTTTTCTTGATGGTGGCGGCCGGTTTCGGCATCGAATGCCCTCTTGCATGTTGCTACAAATAATGTAGCGTGTTGCTACGCTATTTGTAGCACGGGAGTCCGCCGATGTCACAGACCGCGCCACGCATCGCGCCGCTTGAGCCGCCTTATGCACCTGATATTGCCGAGCAGTTCGACCGCATCATGCGCGGCGCGCCGCCGCTGGTGCTGTTTCGCGTCATGGCAAGCAACGCCCGCGCCTGGGAAAAATTCCGCGCCGGCAGCCTGCTGGATCGCGGGCCGCTGTCGTTGCGGGAGCGCGAGATCGTTATCGACCGCACCTGCGCGCGAACCGGATGCGAGTACGAATGGGGCGTGCACGTCGCGGCGTTTGCGGCTGCCGCACACCTGACCGAAGAGCAGGTCGGCGCCACCGTGCATGGCGGCGCCACCGAGGCCTGCTGGTCGGAGGCTGAGCAGGCGCTGATCGCGGCCGTCGACGCGCTGCACGACCGCGCAACGCTCGGCGACGCCGAATTCGCGGCGCTGTCGGCGCATTACGATGATGCGAAGATATTGGAGATCATCCTGCTGTGCGGATTCTATCGCACCGTATCGTATCTCGCGAACGGCCTGGCGCTGCCGCTGGAGGACAAGGCGGTGAGGTTTCCGAAGGCCTGACTCGTCATTGCGAGCGAAGCGAAGCAATCCATCTCGCCGCAAGCGGAGGGATGGATTGCTTCGTCGCGTTGCTCCCTTGCGCAAACGCTTCGCGTTTGTCGCAGGCAATGACGGGGAGAGATTGAACCTACGCCACGCCCGCGCGCAGAAAATCGTGCAGATGCACGATGCCGACCGGCTTGCCGGCGTCGGTCACGATCAGCGTCGTGATCTTCGAGGAGTTGAGGATCTCCAGCGCCTCGCCGGCCAGCACGTCGCGGTCGATCGTCTTCGGGTTTTTCGTCATCACCTCGTCGACGGTGGCCGTCATCAGATCGGGGCCCATGTGGCGGCGCAAATCGCCGTCGGTGACGATGCCGACAATATGCCCACGGGCATCGACGATGCCGACGCAGCCAAAACCTTTTGAGGTCATCTCGACCAGCGCGTCGGACATTTTTGTGCCCAGCGGCTTCAGCGGCACTGCGTCGCTCGCGTGCATGAGGTCGCGGGTATATTTCAGCATCGCGCCAAGCTTGCCGCCGGGATGCAGCACGCTGAAATCGGTCGAGGTAAATCCGCGGCCTTCCAGCAGCGCGATCGCCAGCGCGTCGCCAAGCGCCAGCATCATCAGCGAGGAGGTGGTGGGGGCGAGATTATGCGGACAGGCCTCGCGCGCCTTTGGCAGCGTCAGCGCGATGTCGGCCGCCTTCGCGAGCGAGGATTCCCGCTCCGCCGTCATCGCGATCACGGAAATCCGGAACCGCGCGGCGTAGCTGATCAGGTTTTTCATCTCCGGCTGCTCGCCGGACCATGACAGCGCCAGGATGACGTCGTCCGCCGTGATCATGCCGAGATCGCCATGGCTGGCTTCCGCGGCGTGGACGAAGAAGGCGGGCGTGCCGGTGGAGGCAAAGGTCGCGGCGACCTTGCGGCCGATATGGCCTGACTTGCCGAGCCCGGTGACGATCAGCCGTCCCTTGGCGTTCCTGATGAGATCGGCGGCCGCGGTGAAGGGCGCGTGGAGGTCGGATTGCAGCGCTGCCGTGATCGCGGCGATCCCGCTGCCCTCGGCGTCGAGCGTACGCAGGGCCGACTGAACGGCGGCGTCAGTGCCGGATGATTTTGCCATCAGCGGGTTCGGATTAGCCATGTCTGTTTCCAGGGAAGAAGGGGCGTTGCCCCCGGGCCCTTCCTTAGCATGGCCTGTCCCGCGATGCGACGCGCACGGCGGCGCTCTCAACGGCTCATTAACCATAATTGTTTTAACTCCATTAACGACGTGATCCTGCGGGCGCTCGGGGCGCAACAATCAAGCATCTGTTTTTGTTGGAGTATTTCTTGTCGTGAGGGCCAGGCCAGCAACGGGCCGGAACAGCCGCGCGCGCGTCTTTCGCGTAGCCTTGCCGTGCCTTGTGCTGATGGCGCTATCGGGAACCGCAGCGACCGCGCAAACCGTCACGCCGGACCTGTTCAGCTCGACGCGCGCCAGCCAGGTGACGTCGCCGGATTCGCCACTGCGCCGGACCGCGGCGGAGGCGAACGACCCGCTCAACAATCCGAAGCTGCAGGACAACGACAAGAACAGGCCCGCGCTGTCGCGGATCGGACAGATCCCGAAATACGGCCTGCCGGCGGCGAACGGCGCCGCCGATACCGGTTACGACTCGCTCAACCGCAAGCGCAAGAAGCCGAAATATTATCCGGGGCAGGCCAGGCCGAAGCCGCCGGTCGGTCCCGGTAGTCCACCGCCACCGATTGCGTCGAACACGCGGCTGCGGCTTTCGATTCCGCCGTCGGAGTCGGCGCACAAAACGCCGATCCCGCCCGCTATGGCGGGCACGGTGGTGGGACAGCCGTCACGCAAGCGCCTCAGGATCGACGACGATCCGTTCGGCGCGGTCGGCGACTACGCCGGCAGCTTTCTGATCAAATCGGCCGTCGAGTTCTCCGGCGGCTACGATACCAATCCCGGCCGGCTAGCAGCAGCACAAGCCAAGCCATTCTATGTGATCGCGCCGGAATTTCTCGCGGTCTCCGACTGGGAACGTCACGCGCTGGTCGCCGATCTCCGCGGCTCCTTCACCGGTTACGGTAGCAATCTCACGCCGAACGCTGACGGTACGCCGCTGTCGGCGCCGCTGGATATCGATCGGCCGAATTTCATCGGCCATGTCGATGGTCGGCTCGATGTCAGCCGCGACACCCGCCTGGGCGCGCAGGGGCGGCTGTTTGTCTCGACCGACAATCCCGGCAGCCCGAACGTGCAGGCGGGCCTCGCCAGATATCCGATCTACACCACGGTCGGCGGTACCTTGGGCGTCGATCAGAGCTTCAACCGGCTACAGGTTTCCGCCGGCGCCACTGTCGACCGCACCGACTACACCAACTCAAAACTCACCGACGGCACGTCAAGCACCAATGACGACCGCAACTTCACCCAGTACGGCGGCGTCGGCCGCGTCAGCTATGATCTGCGGCCCGGCCTGAAGCCGTTCGTGGAGGTGCAGGGCGACAGCCGCGTGCATGACCTCAGGCTCGACCGCGCCGGCTTTGCGCGCGACTCCAATGGCGGCTATGTCAAGGGTGGCACCAGCTTCGAATTCTCGCGGCTGTTGACCGGCGAAATCGGCGTCGGCTACGCCGCGCGCGATTATGCCGATCCGAGGCTCAATCGCCTCGAAGGCCTGCTGGTCTCGTCCTCGCTGGTCTGGACCGCGACGCCGCTGACGACGGCAAAGTTCTACTCCGACACCACGATCACGGAGACCACGCTGCCCGGCACCTCGGGTGTGCTGACGCACATCTACACCGCCGAGGTCGATCACGACTTCCGCCGCTGGCTGACCGCGATCGGCAAGTTCACCTGGGGCGATCTCGACTATCAGGGCAATCCCAGGCGCGACAAGATCTACACGCTGTTGGGTGAAGCGATCTACAAGATGAACCGCAACCTCTGGCTCAGGGGCACGCTGCGTCGCGACTGGCTGGATTCGAATTTGCCGGGGAATAGCACGGTGTCAACGGTGGTGATGCTGGGCGTGAGAGTGCAGAACTGAAGGGGGCGTTCGCCCCCACTCGTCATGCCCCGCGCAGGCGGGGCATCCAGTACGCCGCGGCTTATCCGGATTTCACGATGGTCTCTGGAATACTGGATCACCCGCCCCAGTGCGCAATTGCGCACAAGGCGGGTGATGACGGCGGAGCTACCGCGGCAGCGTCGTCGTCCCCATCAGATACTGATCGATCGCCCGCGCGCACAGCCGGCCTTCGCGGATCGCCCACACCACCAGTGACTGCCCGCGGCGCATGTCGCCGGCGGAGAACACGTTGGGCAATGAGGTCTGGTAGTCATGCGTGTTGGCGCGGACGTTGCCGCGCTGGTCGAGATCGACGCCGAGGTTCTTCAGCATGCCCTCGTGCACCGGATGCACGAAGCCCATGGCGAGCAGCACGAGCTGGGCGTCGAGTTCGAATTCGGTGCCGGCGATCGGCTTGAACTTTTCATCGACCTGGACGCAATGCAACTTCTGCACCTTGCCGTTCTCGCCGGAGAATTTTTGCGTCAACACCGCGAATTCGCGCTTGGCGCCTTCGGCCTGGCTCGACGAGGTCCGCATCTTCAGGGGCCAGTTCGGCCAGGTTACGCCCTTGTTCTCGTGCTCGGGCGGCGCCGGCATGATTTCCAGTTGTGTGACGGATTTCGCGCCCTGCCGGAATGAAGTTCCGATGCAGTCCGAACCGGTGTCGCCGCCGCCGATCACGACGACATGCTTGCCTTCGGCGAGAATCTCCTTGACGTCGCCGAGCGGCTCGGAGGAGACGCGGCGATTTTGTTGCGGCAGGAAGTCCATCGCAAAATGGATGCCGTCGAGGTCGCGGCCGGGGATCGGCAGATCGCGGCCGGCTTCGGCGCCGCCGGTCAATGCCACTGCGTCATACTGGGCAAGCAGCTCGCGCGGATCGATCGCACCCTCGGACGTGCCGCCGATATGAACGCCGTAATGGAACGTCACGCCCTCGGCTTCCATCTGCGCCACGCGGCGGTCGATGACGTGCTTTTCCATCTTGAAGTCGGGAATGCCGTAACGAAGCAATCCGCCGGCCTTGGCGAATTTTTCGTAGATGTGGACGTCGTGGCCGGCGCGCGCGAGCTGCTGCGCAGCCGCAAGTCCCGCGGGCCCGGAGCCGACGATCGCGACCTTCTTGCCGGTCCTGATAGGCGCAATCTCCGGCTTCAGCCAGCCATTGTCCCAGGCGCGATCGACGATGGCGCATTCGATGGTCTTGATGGTGACCGGGTTGTCGTCGATGTTGAGCGTGCAGGACGCCTCGCAGGGGGCCGGGCAGATGCGGCCGGTGAACTCGGGGAAATTATTGGTCGAGTGCAGGTTGCGAGAGGCCTCTTCCCAGTTGGCCTGATAGACGAGGTCGTTGAAATCGGGGATCTGGTTGTTGACCGGGCAGCCCGGCGTGCCCGGCGCCACCGAGCCGGTGCCGTGGCAATAGGGAATGCCGCAATTCATGCAGCGCGCGGCCTGGTCGCGGGTGTCTTTCTCGCTCAGGGGAATGACGAATTCGCGATAATGCTTCACACGATCGGCGACCGGCGCATACTTGCGGTCATGCCGGTCGATTTCGAGAAAACCTGTGATCTTGCCCATAAAAACTGACGTCCCTGAATCTCTCGTTCGTCTTGTTTCTTCCCGTCACGCCTCCGTCATTGCGAGGAGCGCTGGCGACGAAGCAATCCATGGTTCGGCTTGTGGAGCTATGGATTGCTTCGCTGCGCTCGCAATGACGGGCTCGTGTAACTAAGCCCCGATCGCGATTTTCGGCTCGGCGTCGGCGTTCGCCTTCAATTCCTTCAGCGCACGGCGGTACTCCACCGGGATCACCTTGCGGAATTTCAGGAGCCACGTCTTCCAGTCGGCGAGGATCTCGGCCGCTTTCTTCGAGCCGGTCAGCTTGGCGTGACGCGTGATCAGGATGTGCAGCCGCTCGATATCGGACTCCAGCAGATTGGCGAACACATCGACCCGGCCATGCGCCTCAAGATCGCCGGAGTGATTGTAGGTGCCGGCGTTGATCAGCTCTTCCGAAAGCACCGGCTCGAGCTCGACCATCGAGAGATTGCACAGCTTCTCGAAGTCGCCGGCCTCGTCCAGCACATAGGCGATGCCGCCCGACATGCCGGCCGCGAAGTTGCGCCCGGTCTTGCCCAGCACCACGACGATGCCGCCGGTCATGTATTCGCAGCAATGGTCGCCGGCGCCTTCGACCACCGCGATCGCGCCGGAGTTACGCACCGCGAAGCGCTCGCCGGCGATGCCGCGGAAATAACATTCGCCCTCGATCGCGCCATACATCACCGTGTTGCCGACGATGATGGATTCTTCCGGCACGATGCCGGAATTCCGCGGCGGCTTGACGATGATGCGGCCGCCGGACAGGCCCTTGCCGACATAGTCGTTGCCTTCACCTTCGAGATCGAAGGTGACGCCGCGCGCCAGCCACGCGCCGAACGCCTGGCCCGCCGTGCCCTTCAGGCTGACATGAATGGTGTCATGCGGCAGCCCGGCATGGCCGTAGATCGTGGCGACCTGACCCGACAGCATCGCGCCGGCGGAGCGGTCGGTGTTGTTGATCTCTTCCTCGATTTTCACCGGCGCGCCACGGTCGAGCGCGGCCTGCGCCTTCTCGATCAGGCGGCGGTCGAGCACCTTCTCCAAATGATGGTTCTGGGCCTCGGCGTGATAGATCTTCTGGCCCTTCTCTTCCTTCTGGCGGACGAAGAGTTTTGAGAAGTCGAGCCCCTTGGCCTTCCAGTGCGCCACCAGCGTCGACTGATCGAGCATCTGGGTCTGGCCGACCATCTCGTCGAACTTCTTGTAGCCGAGCTGCGCCATGATCTCGCGCACTTCCTCGGCGACGAAGAAGAAGTAGTTGATGACGTGCTCGGGCTGGCCGGTAAAGCGCTTGCGCAGCACCGGATCCTGCGTCGCGACGCCGACCGGGCAGGTGTTGAGATGGCACTTGCGCATCATGATGCAGCCGGCCGCGATCAACGGCGCGGTGGCGAAGCCGAATTCATCCGCGCCCAACAACGCGCCGATCACGACGTCGCGTCCGGTGCGGAAGCCGCCGTCGACCTGCACCACGATGCGGCTGCGCAGCCGCTCGCGCACCAGCGTCTGGTGGGTTTCGGCAAGGCCGATTTCCCACGGCGAGCCTGCGTGCTTGATCGAGGTCAGGGGGGAGGCACCGGTGCCGCCCTCGAAGCCTGCAATGGTGACGTGGTCGGCGCGCGCTTTCGCAACGCCCGCGGCCACCGTGCCGACGCCGATTTCGGAGACCAGCTTGACCGAAACCTGACCGTCCGGATTGACGTTCTTGAGGTCGTAGATGAGCTGCGCCAGATCCTCGATCGAATAGATGTCGTGATGCGGCGGCGGCGAAATGAGACCGACGCCCGGCGTCGAATGCCGCACGCGCGCAATGGTCGCGTCGACCTTGTGGCCGGGCAATTGGCCGCCTTCGCCGGGCTTGGCGCCCTGCGCCATCTTGATCTGCATCATGTCGGAGTTGACGAGATACTCCGTCGTCACGCCGAAACGGCCCGAGGCGACCTGCTTGATCGCCGAGCGCATGCTGTCGCCGTTCGGCAGCGGCTTGAAGCGATCGGCCTCTTCGCCGCCTTCGCCGGTGTTCGACTTGCCGCCGATCCGGTTCATGGCGATCGCGAGCGTGGTGTGCGCCTCGCGCGAGATCGAGCCGAAGCTCATCGCGCCCGTGGCGAAACGCTTGACGATTTCGGCCGCCGGCTCGACCTGATCAAGCTTTACCGGCTTGCGCTTCTCGTCCTCGGCGGTCTTGAGCCGGAACAGGCCGCGCAGCGTCAAAAGCCGCTCGGACTGCTCATTGAGGATTTTTGCGAACGCCCGGTAACGCTCCTGCGAATTGCCGCGCACGGCGTGCTGCAGCGTGGAGACAGATTCCGCGGTCCATGCATGGTCCTCGCCGCGGGTGCGGTAGGCGTATTCGCCGCCGACATCGAGCGCGGTCTTGTAGACCTGGGCGTCGCCGAACGCGTCGGTGTGGCGGCGCGCGGTTTCCTCGGCGATCTCGGCCAGGCCCACGCCCTCGATGCGGGTATGGGTGCCGGCGAAATACTTGGTGACGAAATCCGCCTTCAGTCCGACGGCGTCAAAAATCTGCGCGCCGCAATAGGACTGGTAGGTCGAGATGCCCATCTTGGACATCACCTTCAAGAGGCCCTTGCCGATCGACTTGATGTAGCGCTTGACGATCTCGTAGTCGTCGAGCGAGCCCGGCAGCCGATCCTTCATCGCGATGATGGTCTCGAACGCCAGGTACGGATTGATCGCCTCGGCGCCGTAGCCGGCCAGGCAGGCGAAATGATGCACTTCGCGCGGCTCGCCGGATTCGACGACGAGACCAACCGAGGTGCGCAATCCCGTGCGGATCAGATGATGATGCACGGCGGCGCAGGCGAGCAGCGAGGGGATCGGAATCCGGTCCGAGCCCGCCATGCGGTCCGACAGGATGATGATGTTGACGCCTTCGCGCACCGCGCCTTCGGCGCGCGCGCAGAGTTCGTCGAGCACCTGCTCCATGCCCGCCGCGCCGAAGCCGGCATGGAAGGTGGTGTCGAGCGTGCGCGACTTGAAATGGGTGTCCGCGATATCGGAGATCGAGCGGATCTTTTCCAGGTCCGCATCGGTCAGGATCGGCTGGCGCACTTCGAGCCGCTTGGTCGAGGCCATGCCCTGCAGGTCGAACAGGTTCGGCCGCGGCCCGATGATAGAGACGAGGCTCATCACGAGCTCTTCGCGGATCGGATCGATCGGCGGATTGGTGACCTGTGCAAAGTTCTGCTTGAAATAGGTGAACAGCGGCTTCGGCCGGTCCGACAGCGCCGAGATCGGCGTGTCGTTGCCCATCGAGCCGGCGGCTTCCTCGCCGGTGGCGGCCATCGGCGTCATCAGGATGGTGACGTCTTCCTGGCTGTAGCCAAACGCCTGCTGCCGGTCCAAGAGCGGCAGGTTCGAGCGCATGCCCTTGGTGGGCGCGTCGGGCAATTCCTCCAGCACGAGTTGGGTGCGATGCAGCCAGTCGCTGTAGGGATGGCTCTTGGCGAGCGTCGCCTTGATCTCGTCGTCGGGAATCAGGCGTCCCTGTTCGAGGTCGACCAGCAGCATCTTGCCGGGCTGCAGCCGCCACTTGGTGACGATCTGGTCCTCGGGGATCTTCAGCACGCCCATTTCGGACGCCATCACGATGCGGTCGTCCTTGGTGACGAGGTAGCGCGCCGGACGCAGTCCGTTGCGGTCGAGGGTGGCGCCGATCTGGCGGCCGTCGGTGAAGGCGATCGCGGCGGGGCCGTCCCACGGCTCCATCAGGGCGGCGTGATATTCGTAGAAGGCGCGGCGCGTCTCATCCATCAGGGGATTGCCGGCCCACGCTTCCGGAATCATCATCATGACGGCGTGCGGCAGCGAGTAGCCGCCCTGCACCAGGAATTCGAGCGCGTTGTCGAAGCAGGCGGTGTCGCTCTGGCCTTCATATGAGATCGGCCACAGTCGGCTGATGTCCTTGCCGTAGAGCTCCGAATGCACGGAGGCCTGGCGCGCCGCCATCCAGTTGACGTTGCCGCGCAGCGTGTTGATTTCGCCGTTGTGGGCGATCATCCGGTACGGATGCGCCAGCGACCAGGTCGGGAAGGTGTTGGTCGAGAAGCGCTGATGCACCAGCGCCAGCGCGCTTTCGAAATCCTTTTCGTGCAGATCGGGATAATACTTGCCGAGCTGGTCGGCGAGGAACATGCCCTTGTAGATCACGGTGCGGCACGACAGCGAGACCGGGTAATAGCCCGCCAGCCCGCGGTCACGGCGCTGATAGATCGCCTGCGAGATCGACTTGCGCAGAATGTAGAGCCTGCGCTCGAATTCCTCCTCGGTCTTCGCCGTGCCGTTGCGGCCGATGAATACCTGCATGTGATAGGGTTCGGTCGGCTTGACGGTTTCGCCGAGCGAGGAGTTGTCGGACGGCACGTCGCGCCAGCCGAGCAGCAGCAGGCCCTCTTCCTTTATCTGCTCGGCGACGATGCTCTGGATCACCTTCCGCCAAGCCGTTTCCTTCGGCATGAACAGCGCACCGATCGCGTAGTGGCCCGGCTCCGGCAGCTGGAAGCCGATCTCGGCTGCCTTGCGCGAGAAGAAGGCGTGCGGAATTTGCACGAGAATGCCGGCACCGTCGCCGGCGCGCGGATCGGCGCCAACAGCGCCGCGATGTTCGAGGTTGCACAGAATGTTGATCGCGTCGGAGACGATCTGATGTGACTTCTTGCCCTTGATGTTGGCGATGAAGCCGACGCCGCAGGCATCCTTCTCCATGCTGAGGTCGTACAAGCCCTCGGCCGGCGGGCGCCAAGTATGTTCGCGCGCGATGTCGGCCGGTTTCGAAGCCGCGGTCGCCGACAGGGTTTCTGCCACGAAATTTTCGCGCTCGAATTCCGACCCGCTCATCTCATTCCTCTCAAAAAGGCTAAGGGCCTCACCGCATCGTCGGCGCACCTTGGGCGCTTGCGGCACCCACCGGGCCACCGCTCGTCCGCCGCGAGCCGCAATTTCTTAAATTCAGGCCTGGGCGTTCAACGTCCCTGAGGAACGGCCTTGCCTGCACTGCCCTGGAGCTCGTAGCGCCACGGTTTCGTTGCAATCCCTGTGCCGAGACCGCCCCGCAATTAAGACAGCGATACTGTCCTAACTCCGACCATGCCAAATTTTTGTCTATCACACAAGCGCGTGAAAGTCCTCGCCCGCATGCGGATCGGCGCTTGGTGGCCGGGGAAAAACCCGCCGTCGGGCGTTTGCGGCAGCGGCGCCGCGATCCGGCCCAAGGTCTGCCGGATTTCGCACTGAAATTCGAGGCTTGGGCCGGCAGGCGAGAGAGCGAAATGCTCCCGCTCGGGCCCGGCGGCTGCGGGGCTTACAGGAGCTTTCGGATGAAGTTGTTCACGGGATCTTTAGCGGCGGGACTGGTCCTTCTTGCGGGCAGCGCGCAGGCGCAGGTGCCCGGACCTTACGAGAACGGACGCCCCCCATACACGGCGGCATCGGATTTCGGCGCCCCCTATGCGGTGGCGCCGCGCCCGGTTCCCGGGCCGCACTTCGAACCCGGGCTGCGCTACGGAGACAGCCCAAGCCTGCTGCCCTCGTTAGAAGTCTACTCCGTGCTGCGCGACAATGGATTCTCCCCGCTCGGCATCCCAAGGCTCCGCGGCTTCGTCTACACGATTGCGGTGATTGACCACGGCGGCGCGGACGGCCGGCTGGTGATCGACGCGCGCAACGGCCGGATTATCCGTTTCGTGCCGGCCCGCGGGATGGGCGATAATTACTACGAAGACCAGAGCGCCCTCGGCGGACCCTCCGCGGCTCCGCCGCCGCAGGCCCATGTCGAGGGTTCAGCGCCGCCGTCACGGCCAGCCGCTCATGTTGCGACCCGCACCGTGCCGATGCCGAAGGCAAAGCCGCTTGCCGCCAAACCCGCCCCCGTGCCGGCGCCGATCCAGCAGGCGGCAGCCCCTGCCCCGAAGCCGGCCGAAGTGCAGGCGGCCGCCCCGGTGACAACAGGCTCGGTTTCAGCCAAGCCCGCCCCGCAGATTGCACCGACCCAGGACATGCCCACGATGCAGGGGCTCGAGTAACTCCGGCATCGCCTTGCGATCTCAGGGACAACGGCAACAAAAAACGCCCCGGTTTCCCGGGGCGTTTTCGCGTTCTGCCAATACCGGCCGAAAACCTTGGCCGCGTTACGCGGCGACCGAAGCGTCGACCACCTGCGGGGTCTGCGCGCCGGAGTTGATCGGAATGCTGCGCGGCTTCTTGGCCTCGGGGATCTCGCGGACGAGATCGACGTGGAGCAGGCCATGCTCGAGCGAGGCGTTCTTCACCTGCACGAAATCGGCAAGCTGGAAGATGCGCTCGAAGGCACGCGCCGCGATGCCGCGGTAGAGCACTTCCGAATTGTCCTTGCCGTTCTCGTTGGCGGTTTTCTCGCCCTTGATCGTCAGCGTGTTTTCCTTCGCGACGATCGAAAGCTCGCCTTGTGAGAAGCCGGAGACCGCAACGCTGATGCGGTAGGCGTTCTCACCGGTGCGCTCGATGTTGTAGGGGGGATAACCGGGGCTGCCGTCTGACGTCACCTGATCGAGCAGGTTGAAGAAGCGGTCGAAGCCGACGGTGGAACGATAAAACGGAGTGAGATCGTAGGTACGCATAGGTAGTCCTCCATTGAGCGACTGTTTCAGTTACCCGCCCGCCATCGGGCCGGGCCTAGTCTTCGTGCAGCCTTTGCGTTTCGAGCCCGAAACACTGGTAGCGGCCTGCACAGAAATGATATGGGAGGGGTGAAACGGCGTTCAAGAGGGGCCAAACAGCTCGTTCTCGACGCTCCCCACCCTTGATTTCCAGCCCTTTTCACCTAGCCGGTTTCTCCTCATGACGCTCGTCTCTATCCCCGCTAATCCGGTTCCGGAGGACGTCGTCTCAGGCACCATCAAGACGCCCGACGGCGCGGAATTGCGGTTCGCGCGCTGGGCGCCGCCGGCGGGACGCAAGGGCACGGTCTGCGTTTTCACCGGGCGGAGCGAGTCGATCGAGAAATATTTCGAGACGGTGCGGGACTTGCGCGATCGCGGATTTGCGGTGGCGATGATCGACTGGCGCGGCCAGGGGCATTCCTCGCGCCGCCTGCGCGATCCGCGCAAGGGCTATGTTCGCGACTTCTCCGATTACGAGGTCGACGTCGAAACCTTCGTGCAGCAGGTGGTGCTGCCGGATTGCCCACCGCCCTTTTTCGCGCTGGCGCATTCGATGGGCGGCGCGGTCATGCTGCGGGTCGCGCATGCGGGAAAACGCTGGTTTGACCGCATGGTGCTGTCGGCGCCGATGATCGACCTGCCGGGGCGCCGGACCGCGTTCCCGACGCGGACGTTGCTGCGGGTCATGCGGCTGATGGGGCAGGGCGGCCGCTACGTGCCCGGCGGCAGCGATGCGCTGACCGGAACGGAATCCTTCATCAACAACCCCTTCACCAGCGATCCCGTACGCTACGCCCGCAACGCAGCCATCCTGGAAGAAGACCCGACGCTCGGCCTCGGCTCGCCGACAGTGGCCTGGGCCGATACCGCGTTCAGGGCGATGCATACCTTTCGTGGCATCAACTACCCGTCTGAAATCCGCCAGCCGATCCTGATGCTCGCAGCCAGCAACGACACCATTGTTTCCACAGCAGCGATCGAGGAATTCGCCTACCATCTGCGCGCCGGCTCGCATCTGGTGATCGCGGGCTCCCGGCACGAGATCCTGCAGGAGCAGGACCGCTACCGCGCGCAATTCTGGGCGGCGTTCGACGCCTTCGTGCCGGGCACGCCGCTGTTCAAGTGAGGCTCAACGCGGGGCCGGCTTCGGCAGCCGTGCCGTAATCCGATCGGGCAGCCGGCGTTCGACGAACAGGGTCCTGACTTCCGCGACGCTGAGGTAACGCTCTTCGCCTTCGCCCTTGCCGAGGATTTTCAGCAGCACCGGCCATTCGCCCTTCATGAGCATAGGATAGTACCAGTGCGCCGCAGCGCCGTCGCGCTTGATATTGGCCTTCATGAAGGTGTCGATCTCTTTCGCCGTCAGGCCGCGCTCGACGCCGCCGGCAGGATCGTTGCGGTCCTTGCCGAAGCCGGCGAGCCGGGCGATTTCGTCCTCATGGACCTTCGCATCGACGTCGAGAATGCGCGAGCCGCCGCCGTGCTTGTCGAGTGGGCCATCGCGCAGCTCGTCGAGAACCGCGCCGGAGGTCGCGCTCTTCAACACGCGCAGCGGCCCGAGGCCGTTTGCAATGACGGCGACCATCCAGGTCTCCAGCCGCACCTTCTTTTCGGCAGGTCCCGTTTCACCGCTCGCAGCCCCGATCATTTCGGAGAGTTTTGAAAGCGGCACGACGTGGCCGCCGACGTAGCCATTGGCGACCAGCGCGCGCAAGAACGGGCAGGGATTGTTGGATGAAACGGGGATCTGCCCGGCTGGCGTGGTGCCCGGAGCAGTACGGATGGGGGTGTCCGACATGGCTTCAAATCCTCAAAGCGCCAAGTATGAAAATCGGTCCGCTGCCAAGGCGAAGCGGGTGACGGTTCTGAAAAAGGGAATTCGGTGGCGCGCTACTTCAGCGTGTGGGCAAGTTTGGCGGAATTCGACGCCATGTCAACCGACCGGCTTGCACACGCTCAGGAATCTGCGGCGAGCTTTGGCGAGGGTTCGACGAGGGTCAGTCGGCTGAAAGGAATGCCGGCCTTCACAAGGCCGTCGCGGTAATGGGCGATGTCGGCCGGCAGCTTCCAGTGGAAATTGCGCAAATGCCGATCGACAGTAAGGCTGGGATAGTTGCTGAGCAGAACCTCGGCCGCCGTTGCCGCCTCCGAATTTCGTCCCAATTGGGCGAGCGCCGCCGCGCGGATCGCGAGTGCCTGAAGCATATTGGGATTGGTGTAGAGCTGCTCCCGCGCCCAGGACAGCGAAGCATCGTACTGCCCGAGCAGGTAGTGGCTGAACGCGTTGACGGCCGCCCATTGATACCGGGGATCGTTGTTGCCGCTCTGCGCTGCCATCGTAAACAGTTCGATCGCGGGTCGGTGTTCGCCGGACACAAGATGACAAATCCCAAGCACGCCGCGGGCGCCCATATCATACGGATTGAGCCCGACCGCCCGCTTGGCGGCATCCATCGCCGTCTCGTGGTGCCCTCCCGCTGCGTTCAGATAGGCGAGAGTCTGGAAGGCAAAGGACGAACGGGGATCGAGCCGGACACTGCTTTCCGCAAGACTCATTGCGTAGTCAAACATTTCGCGGGTGCTCCGGATCCATCCGAACTGGATGCCCTGGATCTGGATCGTGGCGAGATAGGCGCGGGCGATCGACAATGTCGGATCGAGCGCGATGGCTTCCTTGAACAAACTGATCGAGGTTTCGAGATCGGCCTGCGTCTGCAAATAGTAGTAGGAGAGCCCTTTCAGGAAACGATCCCAGGCGGTGAGGTCGTTCGAGTTCGAGCGCGGCGGGGCGGATGCTTCCGCCCGGTAGATCTCGGCCGCGATCGCCGCCGACAGGCTGGTGGTGATCTCGTCCTGCATGGCGAACAGGTCGCCCATGTCGCGGTCGAACCGGCCGGTCCATAACTGCTCACCGGTCTCCGGCGCAATCAGCTCAGCGGTGATGCGAATCTTGGTTCCGGCGCGTCGCACCGAGCCCTGGATCAGGTAGCTCGCGTCGATCTCGCGCGCGATCAGGCGCGTGCTCAGGCTTTTGCCCTTGAACGGGAAGGTCGAGTTCCGGCTCAGCACCCGGTAGAACGATTGCAGCGAAAGCGCGTGGATCAGGTCCTCGGTGAGCCCGTCGGAAAAATACTCGTCGGCGCTTTCGCTCAAATTCGCAAACGGGAGCACGCCCACGATAGCGGTGCGATACTGGGCTGGAAGGTTCGCGACCGACGTTTCGGTCGAGCCTCTCTGGACGCCCCGGCCTGCGTTGTCGTTTCCGGCGGGTTGCCAGGTCCAGACGTGGATCGGCTCCTCGATGTTCTTGAACCGGTGCGGGCCGGCATCGACCAGGGGGACGCTGAGACGTTTGCCGGCCTCATGACAGGCCTTGCCCGAAACCGCCAGGCCGCCGGGGGCGGCGACCGATTCGAGCCGGACGGCGATGTTGACGTCGTCGCCGAACACTTCGTCTTCGTCGGCCATCACATCCCCCATGTGGATGCCCATGCGGAACTGCATGATGCGATCGGCGGGGAGGTGATCGTTTCGCTCGGCCATCACAATTTGCATCGCGATCGCGGCCTCGATGGCCCCGACGATGCTGGGGAATTCCAGCAGGAAGCCGTCGCCGGTGTTCTTCACCAGGCGGCCGCCGTGATTGAGGATGAACGGATAGATCGCGCTTCGATGGGCCTTGAACGTGGCGTGCGTCCCCGCCTCGTCGGCTCCCATCATGCGGGAATAGCCGGCGACGTCAGCACAGACGATGGCTGCCAGGCGTCTTTCCATGTCCCCACTATATCCCCAACGGCGCCGGAATGGCGGATAACCACTACGTGGTCCACCAACCGATTCCAATGTTTATAAAATATGCGCGATCTGGGGAAAGCCCAATTTTCTCATGATAGTACTGCAACCTCACGAATTGGGCACGCGCCCAAATAAGGCCCTCAGGCTGCAAGGGAACCCGGCAACGATGGTTGAAACGCTCGGCATTCACGAACTCTGGCTGTTCATCCTGTCGGGATTACTGCTCAATGTCACCCCGGGGCCGGACACCGCCTATATTATCGGCCGCGGCATCCAGTTCGGATGGCGCGGCGGGGCGGCGGCGGCGACGGGGATCAGCGTCGGCTGCCTCGTTCACGTGTTCGGCGCCGCCATCGGCCTGTCGGCGCTGTTGATGGCGTCGTCCGCCGCCTTCACGGTGCTGAAATGGGCCGGTGCCGCCTATCTGTTGTTTACGGGCATCCAGATGTTGCTGTCACATTCGCGTCCGCTGGCGGAGGCGGCCGGGGAAGGCAACGAGACGTCGCTTGCCCGCGTGTTCTGGCAGGGCGCCCTGACCAACGTGCTCAATCCGAAGGTGGCGCTGTTCTTCCTGGCGTTCCTGCCGCAATTCGTGGCGGCGGAATCTGTCCACAAGACGCTGGCCTTCCTGGTGCTCGGGCTGATCTTCATCACCAGCGGCACGTTGTGGTGCTTCGGCCTTGCCGCCTTCGCGGCCAGGGCCGCCGGCCGCATCCGGCAATCGGCCGGCGCGATGGCCTGGGTCAACCGGGCTCTCGGGGGGCTGTTCGTCTATCTCGGCATCCGCGTCGCGATGCTGGAGGCGCGCTAGGTTCGGCTGTCTGCCTATCGGAGAATTTCTTCGCAAGGAATTCTCGGGATTTCCTGCGTGGCTTTAGTTACGACATCAGTTTCGCAAGCGCATTGCTGGTGAGATAGAGACCGAGAACAATCATGCCGATCTGGAACCAGCGCCGAAAGACATCCGGCTGCAGCCGCGTCCGTACCGCCTGTCCGATAAACATGCCGGCAAAGGACGCTGCCATGGCGACCGCGCCGGGCAGTGCGGTTGCGGCCGTCAATAGACCGGCGCCGGTGAGGTTGAGGCCAAGCGCCAGGGTCGCCACCGTGAAGAACACGCCCAACGCCTGGATCAGCTCTTCCTTCTCCATGCCGATCGCCTGCAGGAATGGCACCGACGGAATGACCTGCACGCCGGTTGCCGCCGAAATCATGCCGGTGATCAGCCCGACGATGCCGCCGACCCATTTTTCGTTCCGGGGCGCGATGGTGAAATCGAATTTGCAGAGGCCAATGATGGCGTTTATTGCCAGCAACAGGCCGAGCGCGATGGTGGTGTAGCGCGCATAGGGCCCGGTCAGCGACCCTGCATTGAGCCAGATGCCGGCGGCCGTTCCGGCCAGCAATGGCCATAGCCGCCGGAAAATATCGCGCAGATAGGGACCGCCGAAGGTTTGCCAGATGTTGGTGACGATCGCCGGCACGATGACGATGGCGATCGCCTGGGCCGGCGGCATCGACACCGCAAGCAGGCCCATCGACACCGTCGGCAGGCCGAGGCCGAGTGCGCCCTTCACGAAGCCCGCGAGTAGGAAGGCGGCAGTAACGAGGAGAAGCAGGGAATCGAACATGGGACGACATTGACCTATCGGCATAACGGGCACAATCTGGAGATTACGGAGATAGCTTTCGGCTATACCGAAGGCTTGAGAGCCCCCGTCCGTCATTGCGAGGAGCGAAGCGACGAAGCAATCCACCTCCCCGCGTGTGGCGACATGGATTGCTTCGCTGCGCTCGCAATGACGGCTTCAACGTCAGGGATACCGATGCGCTTCGATCTGGTCGATCTTCAGCTCTTCGTCGCGGTGGCCGAGACGCGCAGCATTACCAACGGCGCGCAACGGGTTCATCTGGCGCTGGCGTCGGCGAGCGAGCGGATCAAGGGGCTGGAGGAGGCGCTCGGCGTTGCGCTGCTGACGCGTGGCCGTCGCGGCGTCGAGCTGACGCCTGCCGGTGAAAACCTGCTCGATCACGCGAGGGTCGTGCTCCACAATGTAGAGGCGATGCGCGGCGATCTCCTGGCCTTTGCCCGTGGAACGAAAGCCACCGTGCGCTTCATCGCCAACACGTCGGGGCTCTCGGAATATCTGCCGAAGACGCTGGCCGCTTTCCTGAGCCAGCATCCCCATATCTCGATCGACGTCGAGGAGCGCGAAAGCTCTGAAATCGCCCGTGCCATTGTCACTGATGCCGCTGATCTCGGGCTCGCCGCCGAACACGCGCTGCCGGACAATATCGAGCGGATGCCGTTCAGCGAAGATCGTCTGGTACTGGTCACCGCGCGGGAGGACGAACTGGCGACCCGGCGACAGGTCGATTTCGGCGACGTGGTGAAGCGCGATTTCGTCGGCCTGATCAGCTCGATCGCGCTGCATGCCCATATCAGCGGGCACGCGGCGCGTCTGGGCGCACGACTGCGCTTTCGTGCGCGGTTGAACAGTTTCGATGCGATCGGCCAGATGGTCGCCGCCGGCATCGGGATTGGTGTGATGCCTGAAGTCGCGGCAAAACGATGCGCGCGATCGATGAAGATCAATGTCGTCAGGATCAGGGATTCCTGGGCCAACCGGAAGCTCGTGATCTGCGCGCGAAGCTTTCGGGCGCTGCCCAAGCCCGCGCAGCAATTGGCGGAGCACCTCCGCAAATCTGCGCCACGCTGAACATATGAAGGGAGAACGAAATGCTGAAGGTCTGGGGACGCCGCAGTTCTTTCAACCTCCAGAAGGTCATGTGGCTGATCGGCGAGCTCGAGCTGCCGCATGAACATATCGATGCCGGGGGGCAATTTGGCGGGCTCGATACGCCTGATTTCCTCGCGATGAATCCCCATGGCCGCATTCCCGTAATCCGGGACGACGCCGCCACGGTCTGGGAATCGCACGCGATCCTTCGCTACCTTGCCGCGCGCCATGGCGCCGGACGGTTCTGGTCGGACGATCCCGTCGCGCGCGCCGCCGTCGACGGCTGGATGGACTGGTCGCATACCGCGCTGCAGCCCGATTTTCTGGTCGGCGTGTTCTGGGGCTTCTATCGCACGCCTGACGACAAGCGGAACTGGCCGGCGATCAATGCCGCGCTGGCACGGTGCGCCAAGGATTTCGGCAAGCTGGACCGGTTGCTGGAAGGCCGGTCTTTCCTGCTTGGCGAGACGCTGTCGCTCGCCGACATTACCGCAGGGACGTCGCTGTACCGGTATTTCGAACTCGAGATCGAGCGGCCGCAGCTCGCGGGCGTGGAGCGCTGGTACCGCGCGCTAAGGGAGCGCGAAGCGTTCCGAACCCACATCATGATTCCGTTCGGCGAATTGCGCGGACGCCTGCTTGATGCCTGACAGGGAAGTTGGCCGTCATTTGCCCGTGGTAAGGCCGGCGGCCTTGATGACGCGCGCCCACTTTTGACTCTCGGTTCCGATGTAGTCGCGAAACTGCGCCGGCGTGTTGCCGGCGACCGTCAGGCCCTGATCGGCGAGCTTCTGCTTGACCTGCGGATCGTTCATCGCCTCGTTGGCGACGCGGTTCAGCATGGTGACGATCGGCTCGGGCGTTCCGCCCGGCGCGAGCATGCCGTACCAATTTTCGATCAGGATATCGGGCATGCCGACCTCCGCGGTGGTCGGCACGTCGGGCGAGGTGGGCGCGCGGTTGGGCGCGCCGAGGGCGATCGGGCGCAGGGTGCCGGCCTTGATGTGCGGCAGCAGCACCGGCAAATCGAGGAACGCCATCTGCACCTGCTGGCCGAGCAGATCGTTGATGGCGGGCGCGGCGCCGCGATAGGGAATGTGCACGATGTCGATGTTGGCCGTCATCTTGAGCAGTTCACCGGCCAGATGCGGCAGACCGCCGACGCCGGCCGATGCGAAATTGAGTTTCCCCGGCTGGGCCTTGGCGAGCGCGATCAGCTCTTTCATGTTATTGGCGGGCACGTTGCTGGCGACCACGAGCATTTCCGGCACTGTCGTCACCAGCGTGACGGGCACGAAATCCTTTGCGACGTCGTAAGGCACTTTCTCCAGGATCGGATTGATGACCAGCGAACTCGCGCTCACGATGCCTATCGTGTAGCCGTCGGGAGCCGCCTTTGCGATCGCATCGGTGCCGAGCACGCCGGCCTGGCCGCCGCGATTGTCGACCAGAACCGGCTGCTTTGTGATTTCCGACATGCGCTGGCCGACCAGGCGCGCGATGATGTCGTTCGGGCCGCCGGCTGGAAACGGTACGATCAGCCGGATCGGTTTGCTCGGGAAATCCTGCGCTGCCGCCGCCGCTGGCAGCAGCACGGACAATCCGGTGAGAAGCACGCGAAGAGCCTTCATGAAGCCTCCGGTAACTTGCCGTGGCCGGGTCGGACGTCCCGGCCATTTATGTCTTTAGTGCACCAATAAACCGAGACGGGCGTTTGGCGCCGTGATGCTCACTTCGTCGTCACGACCCCTGCGTCCTTGATCACCTTCGCCCACTTCTTGATTTCGCTGTCGATGAAGCCGCGGAAATGTTCCGGCGCGTCACCGATCAGCGTCGCGCCCTGGGCCGCGAGCTTTTCTTTCACGGTCGGATCGGTCATCGCTTCGGTCGTGATCTTGTGCAGGCTAGCTATGATCGTCGGCGGGGTGGCGGCGGGCGCCACCATGCCATACCAGTTCTCGATGATCATGCCGGGCATCCCGGCCTCGGCGGTGGTCGGTACCTCCATCGCCGTCGGCGCCCGCTCGGGCGCGCCGATCGCGATCGGCCGCAATGCGCCAGCCTTGACCTGCGGCAACAGCACCGGCAAATCGAGGAACGTCATCTGCACCTGCTGGCCGAGCAGATCGTTCACCGCCGGCGCGGCGCCGCGGTAGGGCACGTGCACGATGTCGATGTTGGCCGTCAGCTTGAGCAGCTCGCCGGCCAGATGCGGCAGGCTGCCGGGACCGGACGAGGCGAAATTGAGTTTCCCGGGCTGCGCCTTGGCAAGCGCAATCAGCTCTTTCATGTCCTTGGCGGGGACGTTGGTCGCGACCACCAGCATCTCGGGTACGGTAGCGACCAGCGTCACCGGCGCGAAATCCTTCAGCGTATCGTAGGCGACCTTTTCCATGCTCGGGCTGATCGCGAGCGCGCCCGCGCTTGAGATCGCGATGGTGTAGCCGTCGGCTGGGGCCTTGGCGACCGCGTCGGTGCCGAGCACGCCGCCCTGGCCGCCGCGGTTGTCGATCAGCACCGGCTGCTTCGCAATCTCGGACATGCGCTGGCCGATCACGCGCGCGATGATGTCGTTGGGGCCGCCGGCGGGGAACGGCACAACCAGCTTGATCGGTTTTGCGGGGAAATCCTGCGCTGAAGCCAAGGCTGGTAACAATACCGGCAACGATAGTAGCGTTAGTCCGGCAAACAGCCCGCTCAGAAATCTCATGAATACTCCCCGATCCCGCATCTATTGTGCGTGTTCGAAGGCATCGTACGCGATGAACTGTTCGATGCAAGGCCCCCGTTGGTGGCGGCCGGAGCTACGCGCATCACATCAAAAGTTCGTCCGTATGCGCGAGCCTGACCGATCGCTGCGTGATCAAATTGCTCCAGACCCAGTGGTGGTGACGAATGACGCTCGCGGCGTCGAGGTGGGGCCGGTCGTTCAGGGTGTGGGCGTCCATTACCACGACGACATCGTAATGGTTTGAAACGGCAGACCGCACGGTAGCGTCTACGCAAAGATCGGTTGCCCATCCGGTGATCAAGACGCGCTCCGGCGCAATCTCTTTCAGGCGCGCCGCGAGGTCGGTGCCGACGAAGGGATCGTTCAGGGTCTTGCGAATGACGATGTCGGCCGCCGCGCGCTGGAATTCTGGCAGAAGCGCCCAGCCCGGCGTGCCCGGCACGAAATCGTCTTCCGAGCCGCTGCAATGCTGCACGAAAATCACCACGCCGGACCGTTCGCGGACCCTTGCGGCGAGCCGGTTGATGCGTTCGACAACGCCGTGCAGATCGTGCTTCGGCTTCCCGTTGAGCAGCCCGGCCTGCATATCGACGACGATCAATGCATCCATCGGGGTTCTGGGTGGGCTGTGCACCTAGCTATTGAGCAACTTCAGCGCGGCCTCGTGCACGCGGGCGTCGCCGGCGGCGACGATGCGGCCGCCGCTCTGGGCGGGCTTGCCTTCCCAGTTGGTGACGACGCCACCGGCGCCGGTGACGATCGGGATCAGGGCTGCGATGTCATAGGGCTTGAGTTCGGTCTCGACCACGAGGTCGAGATGGCCGGCCGCCAGCATGCAGTAGGAATAGCAGTCGCCGCCATAGCGCGTCAGCCGTACCGCGTCCTCGATCCGGCCGAAAGCCGCACGGTCCGAGGCGTTCATCAGCAGGGGGCTCGTGGTGAAAGAGGTCGCTTCCTTCAGCGTCGCGCAGCGGCGCACCGTCAGCCGCCGCTCGCCGGATGGCCCGGAGTAATGCGCCGAGCCAGAGTCGCCGGAAAAGCGCTCGCCGATATAGGGCTGGTGCATCATGCCGAACACCGGCGTGCCCTTGTGCAACAGCGCAATCAGGGTGCCCCAGATCGGAAAGCCGGCGATGAAGGATTTGGTGCCGTCGATCGGATCGAGGACCCAGACATATTCGGCGTCCTCGCGCTCGTTGCCGAATTCTTCGCCGACGATGCCGTGCTGGGGAAAATTGGCCTTGATCAGGCGGCGCATCACCGCTTCAGCGGCTCGGTCGGCTTCGGTGACCGGGTCGAAGTCGCTGGCGCTCTTGTTGTCGATCGAGAGCGAGGTCCGGAAGAACGGCAGGATGGTTTCGCCGGACGCGGTGGCAAGGCGGCCGATGAAGGCTGTGAAATCGATGACCGTCACGGCTGTCCCTTACTCGCAATAGAAGAATGCCGCCTCTTGCCTAGCCCAATCCGGGCTGCCGCGCACCGCCAACGGCGCGTTATTCCCATTCGTATTGCGATTCGGCTTTCGAATCGGCTTTCGAAGAGGCTTCGTTTAAGCGTGGATTTTTGGTTAGCCCCGCCATCACGAAGTTGCGAGTTTTGGCATACCAGCACTGCATGGAGGCCGGGGCTTGATCGGATATCAGAACAAGATATTGATTTTACTAAGTTAAATAGCATGTATCGGAAGTGTTGCCGATCCGCCAACGTGTTCCACTTTGGACAGGAACCGAACCGAAAACCCTTGCGTTTTGTGCAGCGCGGCCGCATATTGTTGCGGTGCGGTAGGGCCTCGCTCTATCGCTGCCCTCCTTGGGCGTTTCCTCCCTAGACTTGGGCCGCTTGTTCATTCAAGCGGCCCTTTTTTCTTTTGAGGAATGTGGACGTTGTCATTCCGGGGCGATGCGAAGCATCGAACCCGGAATCTCGAGATTCCGGATCGCCGCTGCGCGACGTCCGGAATGACGAAGCGTCACTCCGCCGCCGCCTGGAACGGCCCGAGGTCCCCGAGCGGCACCTTCGCCAGCGCGTCGGCGAGCGCGGCGAAATCGGCGGCCACCTGCGCAAAGCGCGGGCTGCGCTCGCGCCGACGCTCGTCCATATAGATCGCGCGGTTGAGTTCGAGCTGCACGGTATGCAGTCCGCTCGCCGGGTTGCCGTAGTGCTCGGTAATGAAGCCGCCGGCATAGGGCTTGTTGCGGCCGATCGAATAGCCGAGTTTGCTCATGATTTCCTCGACGACGTCGGGCAAAAGGCTCGCGCAACTGGTGCCGTAGCGGTCGCCGATCACGATGTCGGGCCGCCGCGGCTCGTCGCGCGACACCCCGACCGACGGCATCGAATGGCAATCCACCAGGATCACGGTCCCGAATGCCTGATGGGCCTTGTTGATCAGCCGCCGCAGCGCCCGGTGATACGGCTTGTAGAGCGCCTCGATCCGGCCCAAAGCGTCATCCACGGAAAGCCGCTCGCGATAGATTTCCTGCCCGTCGCCGACCACGCGCGGGATGGTGCCGAGGCCGCCGGCAACCCGCATCGAGCGGGTATTGGCGAAGCTCGGCAGCCGTCCGGTGAACATCCGCGGATCTAGTTCATAGGGCTCGCGGTTCACGTCGACATAGGAGCGGGGGAAATTGACCCGGACCGTCGGAAAGCCCCGTTCGCTCAGGTCTCCGATCAACTCGTCCATGAACGAATCCTCGGAGCGGCGCAGCGCGGCGAGGTCGATCCGCGAGGCGTTGAGGAATTCGGACGGATAGACCGAGCCGGAATGGGGCGAGTTGAAGATGATCGGCGCCCGCCAGTGCGCCGGCTCCACGATCTCGAACGGGGGCGACAGCTCGCCATCAAACTGGGTCATCGTCGGGCGCCGTCCCTTGAATGTCCGCTTTCCCTTCGGGCCGATCGATCATGCGACCGATTCTGCCGAAGGGCAGGGCTTTGTAAGGATGTATTGTCCGTAATCGTAATCATTCTGCCAAGCGAAAAAAACCGCCGAACTACTGGAAGGTGTCGCAAACGCCTGAAAAGCGCCGCGTTGATCGATCTTGGTATGTTTCGCTACATAAATAGCGCCGCCCGCCATCGCCAAGAAGCCGGTACCTTTCACCCGAAATTTACCCTCTGTCGGGCTTAGTGGGCGCAATGATCCTCAAAGCCGGGTTCGACGACTGACCGCCATGCACAAGATCCTCCTCGCCGAAGACGACAACGACATGCGCCGCTTCCTGGTCAAGGCGCTGGAAAACGCGGGGTTTCAGGTCTCGCCCCACGATAACGGCATGTCGGCCTATCAGCGGCTGCGCGAGGAGCCGTTCGAGATGTTGCTGACCGATATCGTGATGCCCGAAATGGACGGCATCGAGCTGGCGCGCCGCGCCTCGGAACTCGACCCCGACATCAAGATCATGTTCATCACCGGCTTTGCCGCCGTGGCGCTGAATTCCGATTCGGAAGCGCCCAAGAACGCCAAGGTGCTGGCCAAGCCGGTTCACCTCCGCGAACTGGTCAGTGAAGTGAACAAGATGCTGGCGGCCTGATTCGGCGTCAATTTCGCTCGAAATCACACCAGAAATTACGTCCGAGCGTCCTTGCGGGGGCGCTTTGGAGCCGATATACGGACCCCACCCAATACGAATAAAGCTGGAGCGGGATGACTTGGTCATCCCATTTCCAGGGCGCGTAGCTCAGCGGGAGAGCACTACCTTGACATGGTAGGGGTCACAGGTTCGATCCCTGTCGCGCCCACCACCCACACTCCGTAGTTGTAGATAGTATTGTACACTCGCAATAGCGTCGCGATGTCAAAGACATGTACGCTAGATTCTCTGTTTGACGCGGTCTCTACTCCTCAAATCACCGCGAATGAGCCCATTTCGTCCCCCGGTCTCTGCATCGAAAATTTCCGTTCCTGGCTCGCGTTCAGAGAGCGGTTCGATGACTGGGAGGGGAGTCGGCAACTTTTCGGACGCCTGATGGCGTTAAAGCAGCTCGGACGTTCGCGGTCAGCATCGACCGAACAACACGGTGCCTGCTATTCTCCGCCGGGCGCTCGCGGAGCCCAAGTGATTTTATTTTCTCCCGCGCGAGCTTTCTGATCCTGGGCGATGTGATGAAAAAATGAGAGTGCTGATCGGTGGACGATCCCCTCAATAAGGAGATGGCAGATCTCCAAAGGCGCCTCGCTGAACTTGACCGCGAGCGCGCGAGTCTTCTTACCGCTCTTGAACAACTTAAGTTACGAAGTGAGGCTGTGGCGCAGCCAACGCTGCCAATGCAAACAGCAGGAGATAATTCGACCAAGACGCCGCTGTCCAATGCCGAGAAGGTCGCCCTATTTCATTCGCTCTTCCATGGTCGCGACGATGTCTTCCCGCGCAGATGGGAAAATTCAAAGACAAATATGGTAGGCTACGCACCTGCGTGCCACAACGAATGGGTTCGCGGTATCTGCGAGAAGCCACGGATCAAATGCGGCAACTGCCCTAACCAGGCATTCGTGCCTGTGAACGATGAGATTGTGAGAAGCCATCTACAGGGGCGGAGCATCGCTAATCCGGAGCGGGCGGAGCCGTTCGTAGCCGGCGTGTATCCGCTCTTGACGGACGAGAGCTGCTGGTTCTTGGCCGCCGACTTCGACAAGCAGTGTTGGCAGCGCGATGCGCTGGCGTTCGTAGCGACATGCCGGGAAAGGAGTGTGCCTGCAGCCCTTGAGCGTTCCCGCTCCGGCAACGGGGCACACGTCTGGATCTTTTTCTCGGAACCGGTGCCCGCTTCGGAGGCGCGCAGACTGGGTGCCCATTTAGTTACGGAGACGATGGAGCGTTGTCCCGACCTTGGGTTCGAATCCTACGATCGGTTCTTTCCCAGTCAGGACACGAGGCCTGCCGGCGGGTTTGGCAATTTGATAGCGTTGCCACTACAGAGCGAACCGCGACAGAAGGGAAACAGTGTCTTTGTGAACGACGAACTGCGACCATATGACGACCAGTGGGCTTTCCTGTCGAGCCATCGGCGCATGAGCCGGGCTGAAGTCACCAGCATGGTGGAACAGGCATCGGTCGCGGGTCGGATTCTGGGGGTACGTCTTCCGCTCGATGACGATAACGAAGAGCCTTGGACAGCTCCGCCGTCGCGGCGAAAGGCCGAGCTGCCGATCGTTGGTGTGATGCCGGCGAGTGTCGAGGTGGTTTCGAGCAATCAGGTGTACATTGATCGGAGCACATTGCCGCCTGCGCTCGTCAATCGTTTGATCCGTCTTGCTGCCTTTCAGAATCCTGAATTCTACGGGGCTCAAGCGATGCGACTGCCGACGTTTGGCAAACCGCGTGTAATTTCCTGTGCCGAGCTATTTGCCGAGCACGTGGCACTACCGCGAGGCTGCTTCGATGCCGCTATCGACCTCCTCACTACCGTTGGTATCCGGCCAGAGTTGCGTGATGAGCGGTTTAGCGGCACGCCCATTGGGGCGCGCTTTCTTGGAACGCTGACCAAAGAACAGCAGACTGCGGCGGATGCTCTAATCGCACACGACACTGGCGTACTCGCAGCCACTACCGCTTTCGGGAAGACCGTCATCGCCGCCAAGCTGATAGCGGAACGAAACACCAATACATTGGTCTTGGTGCACCGACATCAATTGTTGGATCAATGGGTAGCGCGGCTACGTGCATTCCTCGACATCGACGCGGACCGTATCGGGGTCATCTTTGGCGGCAGGAAACGGCCGACGGGCGTGATCGATGTCGCCACCATCCAAAGCTTGGTGAGGAAGGGGGATGTATCCGATCTTGTGGCGGATTACGGCCAACTCGTTGTGGATGAATGCCATCACCTGTCTGCCGTCAGCTTTGAGGCAGTAGCTCGCGCCGCCAAGGCAAAATATGTGCTTGGCCTATCAGCAACTGTGACGAGGAAGGACGGTCACCACCCGATCATCTTCATGCAATGCGGTCCGATCCGCTATCGCGTCAATGCGAGGAAACAAGCTGCCACAAGGCCGTTTTCACACCGTGTTATCATCAAGAAAACTGCATTCCGCGCCGAACGGCAGAGCCCGGATGGGGCCATGTCGATACACGAACTCTATGCCTCCCTGGCGCACGACGAAACTCGCAATCAAATGATTTTTGATGACGTCCTCGCCGCTCTTGAAGCAGGGCGCTCGCCGGTAGTGATTACTGAGCGCAAAGACCACCTCCAGACAATTTCAGAGCGGTTAGTGAAGTTCGCGAAGAATGTCATCGTGCTAAAAGGGGGAATGAAGCCGAAGGAACGCAGCCACGTGATCGAGGCACTGAAGGCCATCCCCGACACCGAGGAGCGCGTCATAGTCGCGACCGGTCGCTATCTCGGTGAGGGCTTCGATGATGCACGCCTTGATACGCTGTTTCTCACCATCCCGATATCTTGGCGCGGAACCCTCGCCCAGTATGCAGGCAGACTTCATCGCCTGCATGCAACGAAGCGAGAAGTGGTCATCTACGATTACGTTGACGAGAGCGAACCTATGTTGGCGAAGATGGCTGCCAAACGGGACGCCGGCTATAGGGCTCTTGGCTACGAAGTCACTCGTGCAGGAGAGCTGTTTACCGGCGATATTGAGGGGCTCGCGCGAATGAGTGTGTGATTTCGGGTTAGCTCTGGAGGTTGGAAGCGGCGGATGAGTTTGAGATCGCCGACAATCTGCGGAAGCAGAATCTTGATACTGTCGACACGGCAATGAGAGCATCATCAAGCGTCCGAAATGGCAAAACATAGCGGCACAAAATCAGTCCCCCAGGACATGCGGGCAACCTATGACACCATCGTTGCTCTGACTGACAACGTCTGTCGTGATCATTTGGACAACGAATACCGCGAGCTAGCACAGCTCATGGCCGCAGCGCTGTGTCGTAAGCGCACTAGCCCGGTCACCTCGGGGCAGCCACGGACCTGGGCCTGTGCCATCATCTATGTGTTGGGTCAGATTAATTTTCTATCAGATCGATCAATGAAGCCGTATATGACAATGACCGACGTATGTACCGCATTTGGAGTCGGCCAGAGCACCGCCAGTGCAAAGGCGCGCATCATTTTCGACACGCTGAAAACTCACCAACTTGATCCAAAATGGTCGCTACAAAGATTATTGGATAGCAACCCACTGGTGTGGATGGCTGAGGTTAATGGCATATTGGTGGATTTGCGTCGCATGCCGCGCGAGGTTCAGGAGATTGCATTTCAGAAAGGCATGATCCCCTACATCCCTGGTGATCGCGGTTGACGTGCCCATTTGCACCGGCGGCCGCGCCCAAATTGAGATTTAAGTACCAAGCTAACGCTGAGGCGCCCCCAAAATCCTGGCGAGCACAGAGACCGGTTCGATGACTGAGTGGGGAGCATGCAGTTCGATCCAGATTGTCTCCACCACCCAGTCCTACCCAAACCGCAAATCCCAGCGCCGCCTCTGAATAGGCCGTTTCTGTGGGGATTTTCGTTGGTATCGTTCCACTCTTTCCGTCTCTGGAGACACTTTGCGGTCTCTCAGCCCGATTTTAGCCTCGCGTCTCTGCATCCAAAAATTCCGTTCCCCGCGTCAGGGTTTTCGATGGCCAGATCCCGGTCGGCCGCTGGGAATTTTTGGGGTATGGAGGCCAAAAACGACGTTTCGAACCCGGTCCATAATTATTGCGGATTCAATCCAAGGGCTTCGAACTGTTGGCTCCATTCTGCCGGAGCATCACGAAGTCGCTCGACTCCAATACCGCGCGGCAAACGACCTTCGACCGCGGCGCGGACGAGATCTGGTGCGAGGAACGCGAGCGAGATCGTCATGTTGACCTGACGCACGCTGCACTTTTGACGTGTTGCGATCTGCTGAACGTCGGTCACCGCGCCCGAAACGATCTCGTCAAGCCAGCGACGGCCTCTAGCGATGGCGCTGACGAGGCGCGCGCGACGTTCGATCCGCGTTGGACGGATTTCACTTTTGGGGACGCCGTCTGGAATCAGAATCTGCCTAGATTTCTTGGATGGCGGCTTCTGCCACGGGACAGAGAGTAAATGGCCGTCGGCCGCGTCAGCTGTTTCTTCGTCGTCTGCTGACTTCAACCGAATAGCTAGGCGACCCTCATGCACATCGATGCGGGCGACCTGTTCCAGGATTGCTTTTCGACCGTCTACACATGCGATGCTGGAGTTCGAATTCTTCTTTTGAACGATGAGGCGCCTGGCGAGAAAATTGACGACAGTGTCTTCGATATCGCTCGCCGGAACGCGGGAAACCGACCCGACTAAGGCGGTTTTAGATTCGCCATAAAGGTGCGGAAGCGAGATATAATAACGATAACGGACGCCGGCTTTGGTGGCGTGGGTCGGTACCATGCGATGGCCGGCGTCGTCGAACAGCAGTCCGGTCAACAGGTGATCGTTCGCGTTCCGTAAAGTGGACCGGGTGGTCCACTGATCCGTGAGCTTTTGCTGGACCGCATCAAATAGCGCGCGATCCATGATCGCCGGCTGCTCGCCGGGCAGGATCTCGTCCTTGTATTTGACCTCACCGATATAGAAGCGGTTGCGCAGCAGATAGAACAACGACCCACGGCCGAAGAGGATACCCCCTCGGGTGACACCGGTCGCGAGCAGTCTAGATTTGGTTCGGATATCTCGCGTCCGGAGGTCTCGTACCAGCGCGTTGACGCCGCCGAGTTCGAGATAGCGTCGGTAGATCAGGCGGACTCGCTCTGCCTCGTCCTCGACAACGGCAATCTTGTCGCCCTTCATGTGATAACCGAGGGGGAGGGGACCGCCAACCCAAAGCCCCTTTCGTTTGGAGGCAGCGATCTTGTCGCGGATGCGCTCGGAAGTGACCTCCCTCTCAAACTGGGCGAAGGACAGAAGTACGTTGAGTGTCAGGCGGCCCATTGAGCTCGTGGTGTTGAACTGCTGGGTGACCGAGACGAACGAGACGCCGTGCGCGTCGAACAGTTCCACGAGCTTGGCAAAGTCGGCCAGTGATCGCGTCAGGCGATCGACCTTGTAGACGACAATGACATCAAGTTTCCGAGAGCGGATATCGTCCAACAATCTCTGCAGGTCGGGACGATCGGTGGACCCACCGGAATATCCGCCGTCGTCATATCGCGACCGGATCAGCGTCCAGCCCGCATGGGCCTGACTCTTTATATAAGCTGACGCGGCATCGTACTGGGCATCCAGCGAATTGAAATCCTGGTCGAGTCCATATTCCGTGGAGACGCGGGTGTAGATGGCACAGCGGACGGCCCTGACTGAAGGAGCCTTCATAATCGAGCCCCCGCGTCCAACCGATCTTCTTTGTCTCTCAGGCCAAAAAAGCGCGGACCATTCCATTTGGTTCCGGTGATCGCGAAAGCGACTTTGGAGAGGCTGTCATAGGTCTGGCCATTCCAGGCAAAGCCGTCGGGCATCACCATCACCCGCTGTGAGCGTCGATCCCACTCTCGTACCAAAACCGTTCCGGGCGTTAGTTCAGTCCGCTTCTGATCGAAGCTGACGAGACGTGCAGACATTGTCACGCCAGTGCTCTTTGCGTCCGTCCGATCAAGAACCTGCTTGGTCTCGTGATCTAGGTCGCCAAGGCGGTCGGCTTGAATCCGATAGACGATGATTGCGAACAGCAAATGCCGCGGCAGATGATCGGGCGGCGGTTTCTGAAATACGCTCTGCCATCGTGAACGAAGACCTTTGAGATCGAGACCGCGCAGATGCGCGATCTCGTCCTCAATGGAAGTTTTAGTTGAGATCCGAACGCTGCGACGCTTCTCCAACATCGCGCGTCACGCCGCGATGTTGGCAGACGAAGCCTTTCCATCCTTGATGCGGTAGACCCGGCCTTTGTCGGTCTGTTCGGAAACCAAATTGAGACCGAGCTTCTTGCGGACAACACCAGCGAGAAATCCGCGCACCGAATGTTGCTGCCAATGAGTGGCGGTCATGATCTCAGCGATCGTCGTTCCCGCCGGGGTCTGCAGCATCGCGATGATACGAGCGTGCTTGGTATCGGGCCGCATCGCCGTCTTTGAAGATGAGGGCGCTAACCGCATGCGAGTCCTAGATTTGCTGGTGGATCGTGAAGTGGAGCGGACCGCAGCCTTTGGCTTAGATTTGGGTTTGGTCATGGGATCCTCTGAGGTTTGTGCGGCGCCATCCGCCGCACCACCTCAGCCCCGCCGAGCAAACCACCCGGCAGGGCGTGATCCTATGGGGCGCCTCGGCCGCACCCCAGCCGGCACAGCAACGCTCCGATCAAGGACGAAAGCCAGTCATTTCTGCGCAAAGTCGCTGGAGGGGCAAAATCCTGCCTTCCGTATCGGAGGTTCGAATCCCACTCTCTCCGCCAGACCTGCGTTTCAGAACGTTTCATCCAGTCTCACCTAAACCGCCAAATGGCTTGCTGAACAGCGGCTTATCCCATTTTTTCTTTTCAGACCGTTTCATTTGGCCTCGCCAAATCTCACGCCCAAGTGTATGTAAAAGGGTATGTAAATTGGAGGGACTGTGGCGAGGGGGTACGGAAAGTTAAAAGCTAAGCAGGTCGAGCAGCTAAGCGTGCGCGGGCTGTATGGCGACGGCGGGGGCTTATATCTGCAGGTCGCCAAGGGCGGCAGTAAGTCGTGGTTGTTTCGGTTTAAAACGGACGGGCGGAGCCGATGGCACGGACTAGGCTCGGCCCGCGACGTGAGCCTTGCCGACGCTCGGATCCAGGCCGCCGACGCCCGCCGACTTCGGCTGGACGGCGGCGATCCCATCGAAGCCAAACGCGCAAAGAAAGCCGCCGCTCGCACTGACGCGGCAAAGGCCATCACCTTCGGAGCAGCCGCCAAGCGGTTCATCAAAGCAAACACGCCGGGTTGGAAGAATACGAAACATGCCGACCAATGGCGCATGACCCTGCTGGGCAATGACCCGAAAGGCAAGCCCGCCAAAAATGATTATTGCAAAAGCATCCGCGATCTTCCAATTGCAGCCCTCGACACTTCATTGGTGTTGCGCATCATCGAGCCGATCTGGGCAACCAAGACAGAAACGGCGAGCCGCATCGAGGCCGTAATTGATGCTGCCAAAGCCAAGGGTGAGTTCAAAGGCGAAAACCCGGCTCGCTGGAAAGGCCACCTCGACAACCTGTTGCCCGCAGCCTCTAAAGTCCGAAGGGTCCGAAATCATCCTGCTCTGCCGTACAAGCAGTTATCGGCATTCATGAGCGCGTTGCGCAAGCGCGAGGGTGTAGCTGCGGCTGCTCTCGAATTCCAAATCTTGACGGCTGTCCGGCCGGGAAACGCAGTTGCAGCCAAATGGGATCAGATCGACAAGCTGGCAGCAGTGTGGACTATCCCCGCTGCACTCATGAAAACCGATGCCGAGCATAAGGTGCCGCTCAGTGAGGCCGCGCTCGACGTACTGCGCCGCATGGAATTGCTGAAGAACGACAGCGAGTACATCTTCCCAAATTCAAAAGGCAAGCCTCTGAGCGACGCCTCAATGGCTGCTGTGATCGACCGAATGAACGACGAAGAACGGCGATGGCTCGATACCAAGGTAGACCGTGAAGTCGTTCCGCACGGTTTCCGCTCGTCATTCCGGGATTGGGCAGCCGAGCACGGTTATGCCGATGCGGTTGCCGAAGCCGCGCTCGCGCACAAAGTCGCCGATGATGTGGTCGCGGCTTATAAGCGAACCACGTTTTTTGAGCTGCGGAAGCAGATGATGAGAGACTGGGCCAACTACTGCGCTCGTCCTGTCATCGGCGACGATAATGTCGTGCCGCTGCGAGCGTAGCCATGGCCGCGAAGCCGAAGAAGACGCGTAAACGCGGATTGGATAAACAGTTCGCAGACATCAGAAAGCTGCAGCGCCGAGCCTCGGCGGGAAGTCTTCTTGACGTCCAAAGCAAGGATGAGCTGGACATCGACGCCTTCATCAATGACTACGGCAAAGGCGACAAGCGTTTTTTGCGCTCCTCGGTCGAGCGCATTGCACGAAATGTTTTGGACAGCGTCGCCTATTTATACGATTGGCATGACATTTCGTTCGACGGGCCGAGCAGCGAGCTAGAAAATATGAAAGCTGGGCGTGGCCGCAGGCACCCCTAAAAGTGCCCGACCGCGCTGCGAATTAACCCTCGGCCCTGCGCGTTTGGCGTGCGCCACAACAATCGTCGATATAGCCGCCGTCCGTTGGCGCGCGCCACAACTCCGACCTAGCTCTACCATGTGCGGCGTCATACGTTGGCAGCATGAAAATATTTAAGAAGCAAACCTCCATGGAAAAAATGCAAAAGCTCCTCACCGAGCGACGTTCGCGCGCTGCTGCGCTATCTGCGCAGTGCGCGGCTGCTGAAGCGGCGCTGGCGAAAGCGACGGCGGCCCATAAATCCCATTCACTCGAAGGCGATATTGCTGACGAAAAGCTCGGCGCGAAGCTGCACAGCGAAGTTGTTGCCTGCACTTTGAGGGTCAGCGGGTTCGACGCGCCGCTTGCAGAGCTGCAGGCCCACATCGCCGACTTGGAGAAGAGCGTTGCCGACGAACTTACTGCCATCGAGCGCGCTGCGGCTGCCGACAAGCTCGCGCAACAGGTCTCTGCCATCGATGCGGCGTTTCCGAAGTTCATAAGCGCGAGCGGCGCGCTCGCCGAAGCGTTATCGGCGTTCGGCCATTGGCATTTCGATAGCGGCCAGATGTCCGCCTTCATCCTCAACGCGACGGCACAGATCGAGCTTGCCTCTGGTTTTTCACTAGCCGAGCTGCGCGCAACCGTTGATCGGATCAGAAGTGGTGATACCCCGATCCCGCGCGAGCCCGATACTGAGCCGGTCGCTTTGGTTGAGCTGCCGCCAACCACAATGACGGTTTGGTTGTTGCGGAGCGTTAGATACCGAGATCATGCAGGCAATGTGCGGCACGCCCGTCAATATGACGACTGCGAGATGCCGCTGAAGAGCGCGCATCATGCGTTGCGTTGTGGAGCTGCAGTGCTGTTGACTGATCCGCGCCGACGCGACTTGAAAGGCGCGCGGGGTGGCGATGCCGTCGATCCGCGCGCAATCGACGTCGTCGATCTCGATGCGGACAGCGCCATGATGCCGACCGTCAACGTCGAGAGTAATTCCGTTCTGACAGCGGCTGGTTTTAAGGTCATCGATCGGTCCGGGGAAAACCGCAAACTCGAAATCACGGTGCCGAGGCTATGAACAAGAGGCTTGGTCCGCCGGGCTGGCGACCGCATGAAGTGACCTCCAGACTGGATGGCTGGATCATGGATCCCAAACATAAGGGTCGTATTCCAGCCCCCATCGCGGAGCTGATAGCGAAGGCCGCAACGGCATCGCACAGGAGCGGAGGTATAGCGGACGTCCGCGCTCGTATGCGTGTTCGCCATCGTATTATGTTGGGGCACCAGCGTGCTCTCCCATGACTTATGAGGGTAGTTCGGTGGAGAGGCCGCGCGGCACCGTGTGTCCGCCGGTCCAGCGGCCGCCGCGTCGCTCGTTCCTCGACGATGTGGCGGCCGCATTGCGAGACTTGGGACTTGTTAACCAGCCCATCAAGTGTCCGTTCGGTCGATCGTTCAATCGTGACTTCCGTTGCGCCATTCACGAGATCGGTCACGCCCTTACTATCAGGATACTGGGCGACAAAATCGACGGTGTAACGATCGACCCCGGACCTGGCTATGAAGGACAGGTCTGGGCACCATGGACTTTCAAAGCGTTTACGCGCGGCGACGTGGATGCCGCGCAAATCCGCGCCGTACTGGAACCACAGATGCCGCAAGCCGGTGAAGACCAAGGTCCCGCCGCCGACGTTACGTTGAAGATTACCAACCAAATCATTCAATTCATGGGTGGGCGTGCGGCTGAAAAGCTAGCTCTTCGGGGGAAATCGTCAGCGGCGCCGGATGATTATCGACAGTCGCGAGAACTTGCAGCCATCGTGTGCAAGTCACCGAAGTCGGTAGAGCGGTTTGTGCAGTTCTGTGAACAGCAGGCTGAAGACTTGCTGAGACCACATATCGATTTGATTTTTGCTCTCATTCCAGTGTTGCGCATAAGGCGAACGATGACCGGCATCGAAGTTGACGAGGCGATTGCAATCATCTTGGCGCACTTTGATCGGTCGGCTGAACGTGAGCGGCGGCGCGACTGGGATATAAGAATGAAGAGCGCGGAAATCTTTAGAGGACAATGCATATCTCACGAGTAACCAAAACGGCTGCACATATTCGCGTAGCTTCTACCGAGATAAAGTCGCGCAGCTGACACATCGCCGCCATATACTGCACACGATCGGATGGCGAGATTTCGAAGGCCAGCGCAGTTGGGATCGGCGGACGTAACCGGTCTTAACGATCCAAGAAGCCCCCGGAAGGTGCCTCTCCGGGGGCTTCCTCGTCTTTTGTTATAGTTCTTGTCGGGACTACTCCGTACAATGCTACGTATCGTCGTTGCTTCTATTGCATTGGTGGTAATCACGGTTGCGCTTCTGCTCCATGCGACCCACCACGGCGCGTATGCGAACTCTCCCACGCATTGCGGGTTCTGGTCCGAGATAGAGGCAGGGCTATCATGTCGGTAAGCTTTCGAGGTTGCCATGGGCACACCTTGCGGACATGCAGCGGCAGTCTTCCGATGTCCGCTGTTGGGGGTTGAACAGACCTAAGAGCTGCGCCCGAAGGTCGCTTTTTGACCCACAGCCGACGTTGGATGTTGGCCGCATGTTCGGTTTGGACGGCCGTGAGAGCTATCGCAAGCTGCGGTTGGTTCCGTTATGTTGCCCTCACCGTCAAAGCCGAGGAACCGTTCCGCATGAACGAGAGCATCCACGGAGAATGTGCCGCTTCTGAGCTGCAAAATCAGTTAACCGAGCTTCGGGGTCGGGTGACCGGACTCATCGAGCAACAGACGGCCATCTCGGAAGTGCTGCGCGCTGGCTCATGAATGAGGCAAGTCATGGAGCATCGGGACCCTTCATCGCCGACAACCATGCCGACAATTCTCCGGTACGGCATTGCAGTTCTGTCCGTAGCAATCGCGATCGGGTTGGATTTCTTCCTGCTCCGGCATTTCGAGGCTATTTTGACGCCGTTCCTGCTCGCGGTCGCCGCGACCGTTTGGTACGTGGGGACCGGGCCGGGCGTGCTCGCCATTGTCCTTTCAGTCCTCAGCCTTAATTACTTCTTCCTGCGTCCGTTTTTTTCCTTCAGCCCGATCAGCTATACCGATCTGGTTTATCTGACCTTTTGCATATTTTGCGCCCTGGCGGTCGGCTGGATCAGCGGCGTGCGACGACGGGCAGAGCAGGAGCTTCGTCAGGCCCGCGAGGAGTTGGAGGCCACGGTGGCGGAACGGACCGCCAGCTTACAGCGGAGCGAGCGATATTTGGCGGAAGCACAGAGGCTGACTCACTGCGGTGTGACGGCCTACAAGGGCTCGACAATTTTCTTTGGGTCGGAAGAGATTTACCGCATCTGGGGGTTTGATCCGGCGCAGGGTGTTCCAAGCCGCAAAACTGTGCTGCAACGGATTCACCCCGACGACCGTGACCGGTTGGACGCAGAGGTTGAGCGCGCGGTTAGGGAGAAGAAACGTTACTCGACCGCGTTTAGAATCGTACTGCCCGATGGAACGGTGAAACACCTCGAATCAATCGGCCAACCAGTGTTCTCAACAAATGGGAAACTGGTCGAGGTGGTCGATACAGAGATCGACGTGACAGAACGCAAGCGGGCCGAAGAAGCATATCGCGAGGCGCAACTGGAACTCGCGCACGCCAACCGCCTCGCGTCGATGGGCCAGTTGACGGCCTCGATCACCCATGAAGTGAACCAGCCGATTACAGCGGCAATCACATACGCGTTAGCCGCTCGGCGTTTCCTAAAAGCGGAGCCGCCAAACTTTCATGAGGTGGATGACGCGCTCTCTCTGATTGTCAAGGAGGGGAACCGCGCAGGCGAGGTCGTCGAGCGGGTTCGTGCGCTCATTAAAAAGGCGCCCGCACGAAAGGACGCCGTAGCGATTGACGATGCCATCCTTGAGGTTATTGCTCTCACCCGTGCGGAAGCCGCAAACAATAGCGTGTCGGTGCGGACGCAATTTGCCGAGGGCTTGCCGCGTGTCCAAGGTGATCGGGTGCAACTGCAACAAGTGATGTTGAACTTGATCCTCAATGCCATCCAGTCGATGAGTGGCGTTGCAGACGGCAACCGCGAATTACAGATCAGCATCGATGCCGATCCGTCCGAAGGTAGCGTGCGCGTCGGGGTGCGGGACACCGGCCCGGGCCTGAGCCCGCAGAGCCTCCCGCGTTTGTTCGAGCCATTCTACACCAAACCCGAAGGCATGGGCATGGGCTTATCAATATGCCGCTCGATCATCGAAGCCCATAGTGGGCGGCTGTGCGCGATCCCGTGCGAACCGCAAGGCGCTCTCTTTCAGTTTACGATCCCCGCTGACTGAGCCGCCATCCGTGATCGATGTCGCTTATTGGCACAAAGCCGACATTGATTAGTACTGCAGCCAAGTCCGCTCTGGCGAAAAGCGACATGCGATTGATCGACGTTCCGTCGAAACCCCACCCTTATAGCATCGGTAGTGGCCGAAGCGATCACGTCCCCTGATTATTCGAGATTGTCAGGAAGTAAGTAAAATGCTCGCCGTTGCCCCCATAGTGTGCCGCCCGATCTATCGCGGCGGTCAGAGGGATGTCCCAACCCCCTCATGCCCCGCTGGCCGATCGCGCTAATTTGAAAGAGCGTGATGAAAATGTTCGCTTTAAGCAGCCAATGACCCCCCACGTTTCCCGTGAAGGACTAGTCCCATGGAAACTTGAGGCAAATGGAAATGCAAGAAGACTTAATCCTATGGTTGGCTTTGTTTGTGGGTTTGGGAGCTGTGGCGATCTTCATATAAAGCACCCTCAGACCGCGCGCGCGCAGGGACGCCCGTGGTGCGTGTCTGCCCTGTCGAAGCCGGGAAGCGGTCGGCCCAGTCATGGCCGTTGCGTGTGAAGCAGCGGACCCGCGAGCCGCCCCGGCGCACCATCAGCCGGTACCCGTCATGCTTGATTTCGTGGACCCACAGCGGGCCGGACGGCGGTCGATCCACCTTCGACGGCTGGCACGGTTCGATGAAGCCGGAGCGACGCCGCCGCTGAAGGACCATCGCCCGGAGGATAGAGCAGCGCGCGACGGGTTCAATCCGCGAGAAAGTGCCTTGCCGTTAACCCTCAACCTGCGGCGGTGTGATATTGCTCCTGTGGGGACAATCAGCATGGCAAAGAAGGCACCTAAGTTCGATCCCGGCGACGGCCTGATCGTCACCGAGGTTGGCTCGTGGGCATCCGAAAAGCATGCTCGCGTGCAAGCCTACATCAAAATCGCGAGCGCGACGCGAGCCAAGTACGTTCCACCGCCAGCATGGCGCGCCGGTACGAGCTATATAGAATTGTTTTCGGGTCCCGGTCGCTCTCTGATCAGGGGCACCAACCGCATCATCGATGGCAGTCCGCTGGTCGCCTACAACGCGGCGCAGCTCAGCGGCGCGCCCTTCACGTCAATCCACCTCAACGATTTCGATGCGCAAAATTCGTCTGCCGTGGATGCGCGCATCCGCGCGCTCGGCGGTGCTGCTACTTGCTACAGCGACCCAGCCGATGTGGCCGTTGATAAGATCGTCGCGGCGGTGAACCCGAGCGGACTGCATTTCGCCTTCTTGGACCCGTATAACCTCGAAGGGTTGTCGTTCGACATCATCAGGAAGCTGTCGAAACTGAAGGTCGATCTTCTCATTCATGTCAGCGTGCACGATCTTCAGCGCAATCTTGACGACTACAGCAGGCCCGGTGATGTCTTGGATACCTTTGCTCCCGGCTGGAGCAAACACGTTGACCCGAAGAAGCTATCGAGAAATTCGTTTCGGGCGGCATTGATGGAATACTGGCTGGCCGAAATTCGAAAGCTCGGCAAGTTGCCAGCAGAAGGCGTCGAGCTTGTCGAAGGTCCGACCGGACAGCGGCTCTACTGGCTTGTGTTTGCGAGTGAGCACAACATTGCGCGAAAGTTTTGGGAAGCTGTTCGCAACCCCATGCGGCAGACAACGATGGATTTCTGATGGCTGACACTTCAATCGAATGGACCGACGCGACGTGGAACCCGGTCGCAGGCTGCACGGTCATCTCGCCCGGCTGCACGAACTGCTATGCGATGCGGATGGCGGCGCGGCTCGATGCGATGGGCATGAAGAAATATCGCGGGCTGACGCGCAAGAGCGGCAAGCGCGCGGTCTGGACTGGCAAGGTCAGGCTTGATCGCAACGCGCTCGGTATACCGGCAGGCTGGAAGAAGCCGCGCCGGATTTTTGTGAACTCGATGTCGGACCTGTTTCACGAAGCCGTGCCAGCCGAGTTTGTCGGCGCCGTCTGGCGTGCGATGCAGACAACACCGCAGCACACCTATCAGATTTTGACGAAGCGACCGGACCGAATGGCGAATATTACCGCATCGCTGCCGGTGCTGCCCAACGTGTGGCTCGGGACAAGCGTCGAAAGCGCCGACTACCTTGGACGCATTGACGATCTGCGCAAGGTCGATGCTACCGTCAGGTTTGTCTCGTTCGAGCCCTTGCTCGGTTCGGTGGCTCCGGCCGATCTGCGCGGCATCCAGTGGGCAATCGTCGGTGGCGAAAGTGGTCCGCGTTCGCGACCGATGGCCGAGCAGTGGGTCGCTGAGATTGAGACCGCATGCCGCAAGGCAAAGACAGCGTTTTTCTTCAAGCAATGGGGCGGCATTCGCAAGAAGAGTACTGGCAGGCACTATCGAGGACGCACGTTTGATGAGATGCCGCGCGCCGTCGCGATGTCCTAGGCAAATGTTGACCTTGAGGTGTCCGGTCTAAAGCCGTCCTTGTGCGCCTGCTGCAACGCAGGGAGGACGCTGTGCTCCCAAATGCCCTCGATGATCTTCAAGAAGCATTCCCGCATGTCCTTCGCGCTAGCTCGCAGTTCCTCCGGCAGGTTTTGATCCAGAAGACCGAACACAGTGACGCGGTCAGCTAGCGGCGGATGTGATGTTCCAGCCGGGGCGCTGTCGAGACCTGTCTCTAGCACCCAACGTGCACGGCGGGTCATGTCCATCAACCCCAACACGATAACGCCGCCAGCGCCGGAGATTGCATAGAAGTTAGGAGGCTCCGCCTTGTCGCCTAATGCCATGCTTACCGCGCGCGCGAATAAATCAGCTTCGTGCTCATCATCGAAAACATTCCGCGTGTCTTCAGTTGACGTAGCTTGACCGTGCTTCATCACGTGATGGCCATACTCGTGAGCAAGCGAAAACCACTCGATTGCGTTCAAAATCAAAATTCTGGTCACTTGCTGCCCAACTTGATCGGGCGGCGGACTAATGGATTGCGGCGGCAACTCACCACAAGCGAATGCGGAGATAATCACCGCCCATTCGGCTAGCAGCCTTGGCGACGCGCGTAAAGCCGGGAGTACCAAGGCGGGATCATTGCTCACTTTGATGAGTGTTCCGGTCTCGTGCAGCAGCGTTCGAGCAAGCGCTTTGCTAACGCAGTTGCAAAAGCCGCCAGCCGCAATTCTGATCCTGCGGATCGAAAGTGATTGGCCGATCTAAACTGGAAATGTCGGAGTGCCTGAATACCGTGTCGATTGCTCGGAATTGACTCGCTATTGGACCGTTAAAAAGCGCAGGGTGATTTATCACCGTTTCGCGCTTTTGGCTGTTGTCGGTGACTGAGAGTGTTGAGCTCCCGCCTTGGTGAAAGGGAGATCCCATGCCCAAGAATTCCCCGCCTCCGATCTGCCCGAAGTGCAGCATACCTATGCGATTTGTGCTCGTGAAAACGGGAGGACGCAAATTCCGCTGCGTCGATTGCGATGTAACAGGCCTCCTCAAATTGCCGGAGTTCACACAGCTCACGGGCGAATTAAGGCATCCGGGCTGAGACGGTCTCTGAGATAAGCCACCTGTTCGTCACCCAGCGTGCTAAGCCCTTGCATGGTAACAATGGATCTCTTCCGACAAGGGCTGCTGGCGCAGATGGAGCGCGCTACCCATCACGGTCGGATTGATGTCCTAATCAACTCGGGGGAGCTGTACCGCTCACTCGGTGGCTATCCCGGCTCTACGCATGGGATGCCTTTCTGCTGTGACGCCATGGAAGCGGAAATGAAGCTTGGCGATATCTTGCTTATTGAGCGCGCCAACGGGGCCGGAATGACTGTCCGCTACTTGTTGCCCCGCTCCACTTAGGCGGCTTGAAAGGCTCACTATGACGCTGAAGATCAAAGAACATACGTGCCAGACCTGCAACGGAACGGGCTTCCCCGTGGTGGCGCAGCCGATCCGGCCGGACCGCAAAATCTACCCCGTCAAATGCAGAGACTGCGACGGCAAGGGAAAGATTACGGACGCCAACTAAGGCGGCCTATATTCGCGTACCTGAGCAATATTGACCACGCGGGATTGCCCAAAGCAGTCCATGCTCAGGGTCATGGCCCTAGAAGCGCAAATGCTGACCACTGAAGAATTCGCCTCCCTGCTTACGGTCTGTAACGCGGCTATAAATAGCTCAGCGTCCGCAATCCCCGCCGGGCACAGCGCTAGGCTGATCGCGCTGGGCTACATGGTGGACCTAGCGGGCGAGCTGCGTATGACCACGCCAGGACGAATCCGGATATATGCCGGGCAACTCGCTGGCTGATGGCCTTACCGTTTATATCGGGGTCTGCAATCCGGGCGACGATAGCCACTCGTTCATATGTGACGCCGTCTCTGGCTGCCTGCCTGCGCGACGATTTTTTTGGGGGGCAAAACCGCGCAGATCAGCAAAGGCAGACATTGGTTGGCCGCGCGGATGGCAAGGGGCTAGGTCAGCATCCCTCACTTGATCTTCCTTGAGCCGCGCCCAGTTTTAAGAAAGGTTAGGTTTGATCGATAGGTTCTCGCACCGGCTAGCACCAACAGGAGACATAAGAGACCCATAGCGGCCACTGTCTAAGGCTAGAGCAAAGTCGAGCGCATCAACCCCAACTGTAAACGAAAGGACCGCCGGTCTCCGGCGGTCTTTTTGTTTGGGTGAGCCGGGGCGATCAAGGTCCTCGTGATATGCTTAAGCCAAAGCAAGGAGGCTGGCATCAGCTTATTTAAAACACCAGATCAGTCGGCTCAGGTTGAATACGACGGCATTTCCATCCCGATACCTAGGTCGACATACGAAAAGAACGGCTACAAGCCCGATTTCGACAAACTGCCCCTCGAAGACGAATATAAGGCGGCCCAGGAGAAGTTGCGTAATGCCCCGAGGCCCTAAAGGCAATTCACCCCCTCGGGCTGACTGCTATCTGCAGGATCACCCCTGAAAAACAATTATCGAAGGTGCTGCGCTTTGGCGATGTGTTGACCAATTTCGTTCGCCTGATTGGCTTCGCCGGCATCAGTCAACAAATGCTGAAGCTGGGTAGCACCAGTCAAATCCAAGCCGACCAGCGGATTTCCCGTTGACCGAAACCACAGTCGCGGCACACCCAATTCATCTTTGCGGGCTTCGATTTCGCATTCGGTGGGTGGTATTCCGAACATACTGAAGAACTCTGATTTCATCTCAGCCTCCGGTGCCCTATCAAATAATGTGGGAACGAAAATGCGACTTTAAAGGCAAAGAAAACGAAAGCGGCCCCGACCGGGGATAGGGGAATTACCGAGGCCGCCCGGCCCGCCGCTACAGAGTTCCGATTTCTAACCGTCCTTCGACTTGGTAACCTCTCTCGCCAGTCGTTCAGCCTTCAGCCGTTCTAGGTTTTTGCGCAGCGCTTTTTGCTCCTGCTCGTAATCGTTCAGGGGCCTATCCGATGGACGGAACATGCTTGCTTCATTTTCGCGTTTGCTCATGACGTGACCCTTTTGATGGATGGATCCCCACGACTGAATACCGCGCATCGTACTGGCTCAGACTAACATACTTGAAGGGGCCGATGTCAGTTCTGGCGGCGAAACTAATGTCTCAGTTGGGTCAATCGCGTCGGTTTGCCCCTCCACCGATGACTTCCGGTCTTCCCCCGATAGTGTTGCAAAAGTCGAAAGTTGCAGCGGTCCAAATTTTTGGCGAAAACCTGAAGCGCAAAGAGGTCGATGATTCGTATAGCCTCAGTCGCGCTACCGAAGTCGCCCATGAATTTGGCGCAAGGCGATGAGGTCCCTCAGATCATTACACGAAGAACGCGCCAGCGGCCCTCAGAATTTTTGACATCTCCTGCAAAACGACTTTTGCAACACAATCCCCCCGGAAGCGGACACCGTCACGGCCGGTCGGCATGTCTCAAAAGTGCCATGCGACATTGGCGAACGATGCCACACCGACGCGCCGATGAACAATTGCGGAAAATCGGCGACGTCAGCGCTGCGATGTATTGGTCGGCTGCCGATCCAACAGAATATCGTTCATCCTGATTTCCAGCGCGATTTTCACGTTCGGGTGCGTCAGAATATAGAAGCGCCCGTCCTTCACCGCGTCGATCGTGATCTTTGCGATGTCGGCGGCGGATAGCTTTCCTGATTTGATCGCCTGTCTGATGCGATCCGAGTACTGTTCCGCTTCCGGATTGGAGTCCGCGAGTTCCGCGGGCCGGTTGCGTTCGGAGTTCGATATCCCGGTGTCAACGAATGCGGGGCATAGCACGGAAACGCCGATCGGCGCATTCTGGCCGCGCAGCTCGTGATGAAGGCATTCCGTGATCGCGACTACGGCGTGTTTGCTCGCGGCATAGACGCCTGAGCCCGGGGGCGCAAGCAGCCCCGCTGCGGAGGCTGTGTTGACGATGTAAGACTCTTCCTTTTGCGCCAGCATGCGCGGCACGAAGCTGCGCAACCCGTGAACCACGCCCATCACGTTGATACCCAGCGTCCACTTCCAGTCGTCGAGCGTGGCCGTCCAGATCGGCCCCGCCGTTCCCACGCCCGCGTTGTTGAAGAGCAAGTGGCATGCGCCAAAGCGGTCGTATGTCGACCTTGCCAGTTGCTCAATGCTGTCGGCACGGGAGACGTCGCTGCCAATCACGAGGGACTCGGTGCCAGGCTTGAGCAGCGCGACGGTGGTACCTAAGCCACCTGTATCGATATCTGTGAGAATAACCTTCATTCCTTCGTCGGCGCAACGGATCGCAAATTCACGACCAAATCCACTGGCCGCACCCGTAATCACCGCAACTTTTCCGTGAAGCTCTTTCATGGCGAGTCCTAGTGAGAAACACGTCGGGAAGTACGGTTGCGCCGGTTTCTTGTAATGAAGGCGCGCCTATCACCGGGATTGCGATATCATCGATAGAGCCGGCGTTCGACCCGCGCCTCGGCCATTATTGCGCTCCGATGCGTAATACGGAAAGTCTATGGGCTAAGACCGGGATGTGTCCATCGAGTTCGCAATCCGCTTGGGGTCAATCGCGTCATTTTGCTCCTCAGCCGACTACTTCCGGTCTCCCCTGGAAACGGACATCGTCAGGGCCGGTCGCCACGTCTCAAAGGTGCCAGTTTCGGACCTGACGGTTAGTCCGCAAGGCAAAGGTTCATCGCTAGTTTCGGCAACATTCTTCCCGGCACCGAGCCAGACGGCGCTTGGCCGACATCGTAAGCTCCCATCCTGCGGTAAAAGGGAGCGGCATCGGGATCCGCCTCGATCGTTAGTCGCGTGGCACCCAGTTCTTTCGCGACGTCGGTAGCCCAAGCGAACAGCGCCTTACCCGTGCCGCTGCGGAGCGCGCTGGGCTCGACGAATAGTTTCAGCAAATCAGCTTCATCATCGACTACTCTTAGCTGTGCAACACCGATTGGCTTGCCGTCATGTTCAGCAACCGCGATGGGCGTCAACTCCAAGTCGCGCGGTTCAAACGACAACTCGCCGCGACACGCTTCCATGAATTCCTCGTCGTAGCCCCAGACAGCCTTAGACCTGAAACACAGATCGGAAAGGCCGGATAACTCATCAATCGTCGGCGGTCGGAGTTTCAGAGCCAAGCAAAACCTCTTTCGACTTGAGGGAGCGGTGTAGCATTTCAGCTTGCCAATGTCTCTTGTGGGTCAAATTCGGCAGTCAGGGCGTGCAACTCGGCAGTCCGCTTTACCCTCGATATTGTTGCGAAAGTCTTTTTGGGGTGGCGAACGAAAATTCTTAGAGCTGCTGATACGCTTTATGCGCGGCAACGTGAGGGACCATATCGTTTCATCCAAAATCGATCACGAACCTCCGCAGTGGCGTTGAAAAGCGACGCAGCTGCGGAGAAGTCCAAAGATCAACTTTCGCGAGATTTTCCGGGTCGCTCGATTTTCGACTTTTGCAACAATATCCCCTCAAAAACGGACGTCGCCAGGGGGGCCTGTCAGGTCCGAAAAGTGCCAAACCCGGACATGTACTACGCACTCGCGGCGAACAAATCCCAACGGCCGGGCAAGCCCTTGAGTTTATGCGAGCCGCGCTCGGCAAACTTCAGGCCCGCCCCGGCAACAAGGTCGGTGACAACTCTTGAAACAAGAACTTCACTGGGTTGAGACTGCGCCATGACGCGGGCGGCTGCATGGACGGCAATGCCGCCAATGTCTCTTCCTCTGATCTCAATTTCCCCAGTGTGAAGCCCCGCGCGGAGCGGCAAGCCAATCTGCTTTGAGGCCGTTCCGAGCGCCAAGGCACATCGAACCGCACGGCCCGGCCCATCGAATGTCGCTAAAATCCCATCACCCGTCGACTTGACCAAGGTCCCACGATGTTTCTCAATCGTTTGAATGGCCAATTGGTCATGATTGTCCAGCAATCTCCGCCAGGCCTGATCGCCCATGGTGGCAGCGCTGCGCGTCGAATCGACGATATCCGTAAACAACACCGTGGCGAGAACGCGTTCCAAGTCGCTCGATGAACTTTCGCGATGCCCCGTGATGAACTCTTCGATGTCGCCAAGCGCCGCTTCGACGTCGCCGATGATAAAGAGATGGTCGCCGCCGGGATATTCTATCAGTTTGGCATCGGGAATGCACGCTGCCAATTCGCGGCCACGTTCAACCGGAACCATCACGTCGCCTTGATTGTGAAGCACGAGTGTCGGAACGCGCACTGCCGGGAGGATGGAACTGACATCGATCTGGGAATTCAAAATCGTAAAGGCTTTGACAGCTCCCGGACTGGCCGAAAGCCGTTCGAACTTGGCAAACTGGGCAACTGCAGCCGGGTCCGCTGCCAGGCTTGGAGCGACACGCTTCAGCATTGCGCCCGTGCCCCAGAACTTGATGCGCTGTTCTAATACTTCCGCCATATTCACGTCGCGCCGGTTCACAAAACCGCCAAACAGAATGAGCCTGGAAACGCGCTCTGGATATGTAGCGGCGAACAAAGCGCTCATCGCGCAACCTTCGGAATGTCCGAACAGCGTTGCTCGTCGCGAGCCGATAGCATCCATAATGGCGCGAACGTCATCCATTCGCTGTTCGAGCGAAGGCGCGTCAGATACCCTGTCCGATAATCCCTGACCTCTTTTATCGAACGTCACCACGCGTGCGAAGTTCGAGAGGCGGCGCAAATAAGCGGTATAACCGGGCAGTTCGTGACGGAATTCAATGTGTGAAATGAACCCCGGCACCATAATGATGTCGACCGGTCCATCGCCCATCACTTGATAGGCGAGATTGACGTCCCCGCTGAGAGCGTAACGCGTCTCCGGCAAGTTAAAATCACTCATTTAAGTCCTCGAAACCGCAAATAACTTGTTTGTCCTTGGCACGAGGGGATCAAGCGTAACCCGAATCATCCGTCATGGCGACGGGCTACGACGTCAGTTCTGGGTCATTCGCGTCGGTTTGACCGGATCACGGCGACTTCCGATCTACCCCCGTGAACGGACATTCACAGGATAGGCGGGCATGTTCTCAAAAGTGCCAAGAGGCGACGTATCAACTGGTGCCGCATGATATAAAACAGGCCGCCTCAGTTGGCGGCTTCAATTCAAACGACGGCGCAACTTCTTGATGATCTCGCGAAGGTCTGCCACGTACTCTTCGATGATCCGTCGCGCTTCCTCTAGCCGCGACGGTTTGGGCGGCGGCTCATCGTTACCCGGTTGCGGTTCTTCTGGCGGTGACATCCACGAACGATCGGCAGCGAACCAAACAGTCCATTGATCTAAATCAATAGGAACCACTTTCAGTTATGAAATGACTGCGTTCCACCCAAAATGCGTTAGGAGGGTGCAGATGAGCGAATATGAGAACCGACAGTTTGTTGAGCAGGCTTACGCCGCCTTCAAAGCCGGTGACATCCCGACGCTGTTGCAATCCCTGTCAGAGGACGTCACGTGGAAGTTGCCAGAGATTGAGAACGTGCCTTTTGCCGGCGAGCGACAGGGGCGCGGCGCGGTCGGCGAATTCTTTTCGACCCTCGCAAGCCTACAGCATGCGCGTTCTTTCGAGGAGCGTGAATTCATTGCTCAGGGCGACAAGGTCGTCGTTCTCGGTCATTACGTCTGCAGGTCAAAGCCAACGGGCGCACCATCGACGGCGACTTCGCGCACGTCTTCACCCTCCGCGGCGGTCGGATCGTGGCCTTCCACGAGTACATGGACTCAGCCGCGGTCGCCAAAGCGTATCGTTAGAGTATTAGAGCCGTAGATCGCGCGGCGGAGCTGACGTGGACTTGATGTCGCACGTTAAGTCCTCCGTTGAGCAGAGGCAACCCACAGGAGCAATGCGAAGCCGTTCTTGACCTTCGGGCCGATGGGTAGTCCGCTTTACCCTCAAGAACAGAGGTCGCCAGCCTGTCCTGTCAGGTCCGAAAAGTGCCACATCCGGACTCATGCGGTGCAGCAAAAAGGCTTTATTCGATCACCTCGTTGGCAAGCGCCAGCAAGGTCGGGGGCACGACGATGCCAAGCGATTTCGCGGTGATTCCATAACGAACATTACGCGCACCCGCTTGACCACGTTAGACCACATTGCCACGCGATCAGGCAGGAACGTGGTGAACGAAACGTTAAGAAGATCGAACAGCGAATGCCCCGGCCCGCGCGCATGGTCCTGTCCCTCCGGGGGGCGGTGCTGGGTAAGATAAGGGGTAAACCGCCCAAAACCGGACAACGGCAAAAGTGCCATATGCCCCAGCCCGCAGGCTATCCCTCAATCTGGAGTGTGGATATCCGAAAAATAAAAATCGGAATTTAAGAATTGGAAACCGCACCGTGCGAAGTGCTTGTGTGGCTCATTGCATGCATCGTCACTCCATTGCATGCTCCGCCTTTTTCCGGGAGCGGTCAATGGGCAATCTCAAATTTGGCTTGCTAAGCGCTGGCGCGGCGTTGTTCGCGTTCGTCATAGTGCAAGGCGCGAACATGCCGGACACTGGGCCCTCGGAAGCGTCAATCGTGCGAGCACAGCAGCGCGCCGAGCTTGACGAACTTTGCAAGCAATACTTTAGCGATGGCAAATGCCGCAGTTGGGCAACGGTTGAAAATTTGCGCAAAACGATGGCTCGCAACGAGCGGTTAAAGCGAGAAGAGGATGCGAGGATCGCGGGCGTTTGGCAGGACATGCAGACCGGGCGCAATGATCATCCGTTGCCGTGCGGTGACGCATGCGTGGCAGCCAACAAGGGCGTTGCCGAGCGGCGTCTATACGGAAGCGATTTCCGATGATCCTAGCGAATGCGAAACCATGGTTTGCACTAGCCGGCAGGCTGCCCGTATGAAGCTCAAAGCCGCAGCCACGAGGCGTCCGATCCGCCGGATGAACGTCTGATATCTCTGGCACCGGGTGGATGGCCGAAATTGGACACGACCACCATTCCTAGGGCCAACTTCCGCTAAGGGTCAAAAACGGTCCTGACGGCTCCGAAACGCCACTTCCGGTCTTCCCCCGGAAACGGACATCGTCGGGGTCGGTCGGCGTGTCTCAAAGGCACCAAGAGCAGAAGTCTTCGAACGCAAGCAACCGAACCCTGTCCCGTACATAAGCGTAAGCATCGCTGACATGCTTCCGATTGCTCCGTAGAAAAGCATGGTGTGCTTATGAAATCGGCATAATCTACAAGCGCGCGCTGTGGGAATTTCAAAGCTGCCTCGGAGCTGAATCATGAAGAACACATCGTTCGCGGTTGCTGCTATAGCAGCGGCAGGATTTTCGCTCGCGCAACCCGCATTGGGGCAGTCGGACGAAAAGCTCGGCATTGTGAATTTCGAAACATCGTGCAAACCGGAGGCGCAGAAGCTTTTTAACCAAGGGATGCTGTATCAGCACTCGTTCTGGTATCGCGCTTCGCAAAAGGTTTTCGAAGATGCGCTGAAGGCTGATCCCGAATGCGGCATTGCCTATTGGGGCATCGCGCTAAGCCTGCTGTGGAATCCACACGCTACACCGCCCGCGAAGAATCTTGCCGAAGGCGCGTCGGTAATCGCAAAGGGCAAGACCGTCGGTGCCAAGACCCAGCGCGAGCGCGATTATATCGACGCGCTCGGCACGATGTATGCCGACTACGAGAAGGTCGATCACCGCACCCGCCTTCTGGCCTATGCCAAGGCGATGGAGGAATTGGCGCAGCGCTATCCCAACGATGACGAGGCGCAGATCCACTATGCCCTCGCGCTCAACACCTCGGCGTCACCGGCCGACAAAACCTACGCCAACCAACTCAAGGGCGCGGCGATCCTGGAGCCGATTGCAGAACGCCAACCGCAACATCCCGGCGTGTCGCATTACCTGATCCATCTCTACGACTATCCGCCGATCGCTGAGAAAGGTCTCAACGCCGCCCGGCGTTATGCCAAGATCGCGCCGGCCGCGGCACACGCCCAGCACATGCCGTCACACATTTTCACGCGCGTCGGCTACTGGACTGAATCGATTGCCTCGAATACCGAGTCCGCGCGTGTAGCCAAAGACGCCGGGGATTTCGCCGAACAGCTGCATGCCATGGACTACCAGGTTTATGCCTATCTGCAGCTCGGCCAGGACGCCAAAGCCAAGGCTCTCATCGATGACATGGCTGGTGTCACCGGTTTGACCGAGACCTACATGCCCGGACCCTATGCGTTGGCCATCTCGCCGGCGCGCTATGTGGTAGAGCGCGGCGACTGGAAGGCGGCTGCGAATCTTCAGGTCCGTCCAAACCCGCTGCCTCAGGTGCAGGCGATTACTTATACGGCGCGCGCGCTCGGAGCGGCCCGCTCGGGCAATCCGGAAGCCGCCAAGGCCGACATCGCCAAGCTCGCCGAGTTTCGCGACAAGCTGCGTGACGCCAAGGATGCCTATTGGTCAGAACAAGTCGATATCGAACAGCAGGTCGCGACCGCCTGGGTTCTCTATGCCGAAGGCAAGCAGGATGACGCGCTGGCCGCGATGAGCGCGGCCGCCGATGCCGAGGACAAGACCGAAAAGCATCCGGTGACCCCGGGCGTGCCGAAACCCGCGCGCGAACTCTACGGCTCCATGCTGCTTGAGCGTGGCATGACCAAGGAAGCACTCGCAGCATTCGAAGCGACGCTGAAAAAGGAGCCCAATCGGCTGGGCGCCTATGCGGGTGCGGCCGTGGCCGCCGAAAAGTCCGGCGACCTCGCCAAGGCGCGGGAGTACTACGGCAAAGTCGTCGCGATTGCCGATAATGCCGACAAGGCCCGCACTGAAGTAGCCGACGCGCGAGCCTTCCTGCAAAAGCGCTGAGGCGCGTAAGATGAAGCGCATGGCAATACGTATGAAAGCGCTGTTTCTGCCGATCATGCTGAGCGTCCTCGCCACCCCGGCCGGGGCCGCCCAGCCGCTTCAGGTCATCGGATATTCCGGTTATCTCGGGGAGTGGGAGTTGACCGCGACGGTTACGGAGACAGCTCCCGGATCGACAGCGGAATACTCAGGGCCGCTAACGATGAAGCATGTCGGCATCTGCACCCAGGAGGGCCCGGAGGAGAAAACGGGCGCACTACGCTTTCAGATATCGGCCTCATCGTCCCGATTGAATGCAACACTATCGGTTGCCGGCGTCAAATGTACTTACAGCGGACAATTATCCGACTCATATGCCGGCACAATGAACTGCGCTGGCCGACAGGGCGTTCCGCTTAAGCTGTGGGTGAAATAGCCCTCGCCTCGAAGACCGCAATGAACTCGCGTCGCTTCATTTCCCTAAGCCATTGGCTATCGCTGGTCGAAGCATCCCTCTCGTGGGAACGGGACGGCGCGAACTTGTAGAGATGATTTGCCCGACGAGGAGTGCGGGAAAGTAGCGATCTCTGCCCTGGATCAACCACGTCGTTTTGGCTGTCAGCCGGCTACTTCCGGTCTTCCCCGGAAGCGGACATCGTCACGGCCAGTCGGCGTGTCTCAAAAGTGCCAATAACGGTCATTCCGGCATTCCCGCGATCCGGTAAGCCTGCGCCAATCTTCCGATATCTTCCGCCCTGCGAAAAGGAGTCCTGTCCCGAATTCGAGAAATTCGTGGGGCCGGATTCCGTTGCATTAAGCGCGCGCAGATCGCTCGCGCTTCCTCAATTCTTCCAGACATCGCATGGCATGCCATCATGATAAGTTGTGCGGAAAAATAATTTGGTTGTTGCCCGATGGCGGTCGCCGCCCACGTAGCGGCCTCATCATTGCGGCCGGCGAAAAAATGAGCATAGGCCAATCCGGTCTGGACAACGAAGTTCCGAAGATTCAGCGGACTCAAACGCAAGGCGAACTCGAATTGCTTGATCGCGGCATCTACATCACCGAGATAAAGGTGGACCCAACCGCTCCAATGGCGTGCGGCAGCCATATTTGGGTCTAACTTTATCGCCCGCGAGACGAGGGCCGCGCCTTCCTCAACCTCACCCACTACGAAAGCGAGCGCATTTCCGGCCCATGCGAGCACCGATGGGTCGTCTTTATCGAGTTCGATCGCCCGCCTCGCGAGCCGCCGGGCCTCAGCTATCTCCTGGGCAGCAGTATCGATTCTCCAGCCGTAAGCTTTCCTTTGTATATAGCAACGAGCGCCGAGCGCGTACGCTGCGGCGAATTCGGGATCGATACCGTTGGCAATTTTGGTGAGCTTGAGCGCTTCAATGTTCGTTTCACGGGCGAACCGATAAACGCAAGCGAGCGCGCGAAGATAATAGTCGTAGGCCTGAAGGCTTTCGGTCGGTTTGCGCTTTGCTCGATCGATTTCGGCGCGTTCAAGCTTGGGAGAGATTGCGCCGATCACGTTAATGGTGACCCGATCCTGCAGATCGAAAATATCATCGAGTTGGCTGTCGAACCGGTCGGCCCAGAGATGCGCTCCTGTTGCGGCATCGATGAGCTGTCCTGAGATACGAACGCGATTGCCGGCCTTGCGCACACTGCCTTCGAGCACGTAGCGAACGCCAAGTTCATGGCCGACCTGCTTGATATCGACGGCCTTGCCTTTGTAGGTAAAGGTGGAGTGTCGCGCGATGACGAAGAGCGATTTGGACCGCGACAGTCCGGTAATAATGTCCTCGACCATGCCGTCGGCGAAATATTCCTGTTCCGGATCGACGCTCATGTTCTGGAACGGGAGCACCGCGATGGAGGGCTTGTCGGGGAGAGGGAGCGGCTGCGCAGTCTTGCTCGACAGCTTTGTTACCATTGCCCGGGAAGAGGTTGGGGCAATGCGCACGCGCCAGACCCGTATCGGTTCGGCGATATTCTTCAAAGATTGCGAACCTGTATCCTCAAAGGTGATATCTACCTTGCCACGAATTTGCCGGTGCGCATCGTCGGAAATGCTAAAGCCGCCCGGTTCTGCGATCCCTTCGAGACGCACTGCAATATTGACGCCGTCACCAAAGATATCATCCTCTGCGATGATAATATCGCCGACGTGAATGCCGATGCGAAATTCGATCCGTTTGTCCGGCGGCACATCAGTATTGTGTTCGGCCATGCCGCGTTGGATTTCGTCGGCACATCGCACGGCGTCGACCACGCTCCCGAACTCAACGAGAGCGCCGTCCCCGGTATTCTTGACGATGCGCCCGCGGTGATCGCTGATTTTGGGATCAAAAAGCGTCTTTCTCAGAGCTTTCAGTTGGGCCAGCGCGCCTTCTTCGTCGATCCCTATCAAGCGGCAAGAGCCCACAATATCCGCTGCCAGAATCGCTACCAGCCGCCGCTCTACGTGCTCTCTGCTCAAGATGCACCCCCGGGGCTCGGGGAAACTCAATGTTCATATAGCACAATTGCGGACCAATGTCCGACTGTGCCCGCTTCCGAAATGGGTCAAGAGCGCCGGTTTGAAGCCCCGCCGACTGCTTCCGGTCTACCCCAATCAACGGATATTATCAGAGCGGCCCAGTTGGTCCGTTTGGTGCCAAAATCGGACTTATGTGTTGACGGCGACCTCGGTCTGACGACGCGCTCCGAGGCGGCTTTGGAGCCGCCTCGTTTCTCGTATGCTCACCGACAGGCGTACATCTGCCCGTCGTCAAGCTTGGTCATGGTACCGGGCTTGCACCCGGATGGTGTTGCGCGCCTGGTAGTCATCCCACCCGCTGTAGCCGTACCAGGGGCACCGCCCGCGTAGTAGCGCCCCTCACTGCGTAGTGACGGGTACTACTAATTGAACGACGAGACCTGACGCTATTGCACCTTGATGGTCCCGTTCGCGTTGAAGTTGTCCTTTGGGTTATACCCTGAGTCGTGCAGATTTTTGATATACTGGGCGCGGTCGCTGCTGCTCACACCGCCCCACGCCGCGGATGGACCGCCGTAGTAGGCCGCCCTGGCACCCAGAACATTCCCACCGTAGTAAGGACCACCTGCGTAGTAACCTGTGCCTGTTTGGTAGGGGTTGCCTCCCCATCCCCTGTTAGGTGAGGTGGCCGCGACCGCGCCAGCCGTGCCAATCGCGGCAGCCGTGCCGACCGCTGCGGCACCTGCGCCGACTACACCGGCGCCGTAAACAGCCCGCCGGTTGTGCCGGCGCGCAACACCGGCCCCGCTCACCGGGGTCAGCGGGCGACCTACCCGCGCCTGGGCGCTCTCGATTGACAGCGAGATGCCGCCTTGCTCAGACCAACCGAAGGACAACAATGCCGCACACGTAAAGGCAGAAGCTGCAAGGGCAGTCTTTCGTGCATGTTTCATGGGCTTTCTTCCGTTGTGCAAAGAACATCAATGTTGCACCACGCGTGCCTACGTCACCGTGTCAGATCGAGTTCCGACTTTTTGGCGGAAATGTTGATAACATTCATGTTACTGCCGATGCTCGGCATGGGTGGCGCTCCCCGCGTCCCCACTTCTGCAACGGGTCATTTCCGTCGTTCTAAACGTGCTCCGTTCACTTCCGGTCTTCCCCGACTAGCGGACATTCGCAGGGTCGGTCGGCATGTCTCAAAAGTGCCAAATCCGGACTCGTGCGCCGCAGCAAACTGCCAGACTACCCAATCAGCTCGTCAACAAGCGAGAGCGGCACGGCGGAAGTCGCGATGCACTAGGCCGTTGCCGCCTGCGTTTGCGGCGCCGCCAACTTTCTCACAAAGCCGCGATGAGTGACTGCTCAGCTAGCCGGCGGCGACGGCAACACTGCCCACCTGGTCAACAACGCTGGCATCACCGGGAGCACCGCCTGTGCTGGCAGGGATCGTGGCGATCGGACGCGATGCTCGAGCTTGACAGCCTTAAATGTAACTGGTATGGTTACGGTTATGACCGCGAACAGTCGTATGGCAAGTGCCGTCCATATCAGGAGTTTCGTCGCTTACGCCGGCGACGAGGGAACGACTTCGGAGGCAATCGCGAAAAGCCTCCAGACCAACCCGGTCGTGGTGCGGAAGATCCTCAAGCTTCTCGAGCGGGAGGGACTGGTCGCTCTTTGCCAAGGCCGTCACGGCGGCGTCGGTCTCCGGCGCCCGGCATCTCGCATAACACTCGGTCAGATCTACAAGGCGGTTGAAAGCGAGACCGGCGTTTTTGCCATGCGCAGCCAAGTGCATGAAGGATGCGCGGTGGCCTGCGCGATGAAACGAAGGCTCGGCCCAATCTTCAACGCTGCGAACGACGCCGTTGAGCAGGCTCTCAGCAAAACGAGTCTCGCGGAGCTGGTACGCTGCGTCGGCTAAATTTGCCTGAAATTGTAACTGACACGGATATGTTTAATAAGGAGTGATGACAATGGGTAGGCTAACGGACAAGAATATCCTTATCACCGGCGGTAACAGCGGGATCGGGCTGGCCACAGCGCAGGAATTCGACCGAGAGGGCGCGCGCGTCGCCATCTGCGGCTTGAATGAAAGGACGCTGCAGGCGGCCAAAGGGACGTTGGGAGCCGAAAGTCTCGCCGTTCGCGCGGACGTCAGCAAACTCGCCGACCTCGATACGATGTTCGCCACGATCAAGCGGGAGTTCGGGCACCTGGACGGCCTGTTCGTAAATGCAGGTTACAGCGAGTTCCTGCCGTTCGAAGAGGTGACAGAGCAAAGCTTCGACATGGTGATAGGCTCCAATTTCAAAGGGGCTTACTTCACCATTCAAAAGGCCTTGCCGCTGCTCAGGCCGGGCTCGTCTGTCGTCATCAATGCGTCCGTTGGCGCGCGCAAGGGGTGGCCGACGACCTCGACCGTCTCGACCTGCAAGGCCGCGGTCGTCCATCTCGCGCGAATCCTCAGCGCCGAGCTCGTCGGCCGCGGGATTCGCGTGAATACCCTAAGCCCAGGCCCGACGGACACGGCGATGTTCGGTCGCTTCGCAGGCGAAGAGCAGGGCGACGCGGTCAAGGGCGTCCTTGCAACCAACAATCCCAGCAAGCGGATGGCCGATCCGTCGGAAATCGCGAAGCTGGCGGTTTATCTCGCCTCGGACGATTCCGCGTACATCGTCGGAGCAGACTTCCTGATCGACGGCGGGGTCTCAGCCATTTCGCCCGTGGGCGCTTGAGCTTCATTGCAGAGAGTCGGGGCCGTTCCTGTTTCCGCTCAGGCAATGGATGGCTCGCACCGCCACAGGCTGCCAGTATCATGCGGAGGGTTCACCTCCCGGAATGCGAGGGTACGAACGAGTGAAGTTCCCCGGCCCAAGTGAAGTCAAGATTTCTCCGCCCTTTGGTCCTCGGAAGAGGGTACTCGCGGACGAGAACAGTTAGAGGAGGCATCACCTAATGCCGACCAAAGACGATTTTAATCCGGACCATCGTTTGCCTCGCTTTCTCGCCCGTGAACCTGAGCAGCAGGCTCTCGGGAAAGCTTGGGACAGAGCTGTTATCTCGTCCCGCGTTCTCAAGGCGAGCATCTGGGCTGCAGTGGCGACAGCGCTGAGTGTTGCGATTCTATCGGTGGTGGGTAATCCAGTGACGCTCCTTGCGGACGTCAAGACTTCCATTGGGGACGTCACGGCTTCCATTGCGGACGTCACGCCTCCGCTCGCCAACAAATCGGCGCTCCAGCCTGACACCCATCAGTCGATGCCAACAATTCAATCTAGCGCCGAAGTTCAGGCTTTGCCGCTGGCGGCAAAGGAAGTGCTGGCCCGCGAGGAAAATGCTGCCTCCTCTGAACCCACCGGTCAGAACCAAACGGAAAATGGCGAAGACCTGTTTAGGCAATTCCAAGCTTGGGCGGCCGAGAAAGATGCGCAGGCACAAGTCGGGCCCGTACAGTCTGTTCAAAATGCCCGGGCGCAGATTGTGCAAAATGCCCCAGCGCAGGTTGCGGAAGGTAGCCGAGCGTCACTCCGGCCCATGCAAAAACACCGACACGTCAGGCCCGTCCACAACGCACGGGCGGAGATGCGGCCAGTGAACAATCCACGAAAGAAAGTCCGGCGGGAACAAAGTTCGCGCATCCAAGACCCGCGCGCACAAGAAGCCCGAGCGCGGGGACAGGGCCAGGTTGTGCAAAGTCCCCAGGCACCGTCGTTCCTCCAAACCTTCGGTTGGCCCAATTAGGCATAACTCCGTTCAAGCGTTTTAGAGCAGCCGGCCGTGCTCCGAGCAGGAGCTGATCGTGCACCTCAAGGGAGCTGCCATGCCATCTCGACAGCGGCGGCTTTTAACCCATCAGCGAGTCTGGGACGCGCGCTGCTCATAGCCGCCGCCGCTCATAAACTGTCGCCGACCAGTTTGCCCGGCATTCGCCGCCGCTCGATGGAAGTGCCCGCGTGGAGCGGTGCTGCCACTGCATGCGCCCTTTCGAGGTGGCCGCTACCTTGCAGCTGCGAGTTGCTCAACTTGCTGTAGGCAGCTCCGAGAGGCTTTGCGGTGCTACCGTCTTGCAAACAAACACGTTGGCGTGGGCGTACCATTCGCGGCTCCTGGTTTAACCCTCGAAATAAAATAGTAACTCAAGGTGCGGGGCAAGGTCCGACGGTGTCCGCTTTGAACGCAACAGCAGACCTAACAGAGCGCTGGCTCCAAGTCCGTTAAGTGCCGATAGTGTTGTAAGTGCCGATAGTGTTGAAAAAGTCTTTTTGGGGCTCCCGGCCAAGCGCGCATGGCATATGTCCCGCGGACTCAACGTCTGGAAGTCTGCCCTTTCCCATCATCCACACCCGGTCTGTTGAAGGTGGTGATTTGGCATCAGGCTTGAAACCAGCGATACCCTCCGGCAGCGACGTGTATCCCGTTAGCTCGAAAATAAGATGATTGGGTTGAGCTGAACGGAACGGATATTCATAGGGCAGTTCGCCTCCTGATACTTGATTCAGCAATCTCTTTCGAGTGCTTCAGAAACATGGCGCTCCGCTTGCTCGTGAATTCCGCAGTAACACTGAGAAATTCGACGGGCGACTTAATCGTCGCAAGCCTCTGAGCGAACTCAAAGCCAAATTGCATGTTGGCTTGTGCCACCTCCAGCAACTTCGCTTGAAAAGCTCGCACGTTTGCCGTGGCTGAAGAAAAATCAGATCCTTTCGTTGGAACGTTATTGGGCTCATCTTGTATGGCTGTTGCCGGCTCAAGGCGAGCCTCGTGAAAAACTGTCATCGGATCACCCACGAGAGCCTCTTCTTCGTTATGTCGCTCTGGGTGTGATTCAGTCGAGGCTGCCCCAACTGAGGGCAGACGGTTGTCTTTGGGACTTCTAACAACAGCCTGAGCGACCCGACGGGCCTTAGCGGCTATTTTCGGGCCGCGGCTGTGCGTTGACTTAGTTGCCGGTTTACGCTTACTCATTTGACAACTCCGAGGATTGATTGGGTCGAGCACGACGGTCATTCGTGTACTCAACGCGGCGCGCTGATGTTTGATCCAAAAGCAGAATCAGAGGGGCAGCCGCCCTAAGCCCTCTCTTCACTAAGCCCTCTTCGCGGCATATGAGCGGGAGGTCATCTCGTCGCTCAGTGTTACCCTATGGTAAAACTATATGTGCGCCCTCCTTCAATATCAGCAGAGAGCATTTGCTGAGCCTCGCGACGTGAGTAGCCAGCCGATTTGCAGCAAGCGAAGAGCCAGTCTGCGGCATAACCGGAACATGTAGCCGTCGTTCCTAGCGACATTGGCGGAAAGACTGTGCGGGGCTTAGGAACGGTCTCACCCAGATTGCGTTCTCGGCAAGGAGCTGGGGTCATCAACCAATCAGCGGAGAACGAAGATGGCAAATCCACGCCAGGAGGATAAGTCTACGCTAGGCATGGAAGACGCAGCCCGCCGCGCCGGCGAGAGTGCTGCTGAGCAGACCACCCGTATCGGACAAGCTGCAGCTGATCAGACTGCGCGTGTCGGGCAAGCAGCGGCTGAAGCCGGGGAGGAAGTGGCTCGAGCAAGTGCGAACCTGCTCAAGCAAAACGTCGAGACGTTGCAGAACGCCTGGCGCTTCGGCCTGGAAGCGGCGACGTCCGCTATGGGACGGTCTACCGAGCAATTCGGTCGCACGCTCGGCGTGTCAGGAGAAGGGGTGCAACAGGCAACGGAGGCAACGGAACGCTCGGCGCGCAACACCCAAACTCTGCTTTACACTGGCACCGCTGCTGCCAGAGTGATGGGTGGAATGTCTCAAGAGTACTTCCAGATGGTTCGGCATCAACTCGAGAAGAGCATGGAGCACATGAACGAGTTGTGGGCTTGCCGAACTCCTCAGGACTTTGCAGCCGTACAAAGTGACATGGTGCGAGAGACCGTGGAAACTGCCCTGGAGAGCAGCCGTCGGATAGCCGACATGTCGCTCAAAATGGCCGACGACGCCGGAAAGCAGATCAAACAAAGTATGGAAGATATCCGGCGCACCGCCTAACCCGGCATACAGGTTCGACTATGAGCAAGAGCGGCTGCCTTCAGCCGCTTTTGCCTTCCTGGGCGGGGAGATTTTATCCAAGCCAACGCATAGATCAAGATCGGTCCTACGCTACGATAAACGGCCCGTCCTGCGCAGCGCGCCGTCCTCGCATCATCTCGCCTAGCATCACGTTGAGCACGAAGCGAAGTAGGTCAGAGGCAACTCAGCGCTCCTTCGCAGGGGCCTCGGATGCCCTCGCCCGAAGGCTTTTCTTCCTTCTGCGCACGATGTCTGGCCTTGCCTCATAAGCGCTCAGCCGGATAAGCGGGTCAGCTCCCAATAAAGTAAGGCCCGCAGCTCGAAGGCGATGCTTGTAAGAGAGTAACTGGTTTGGACGTTTCCAGAAGCAGTTCGAGGCCCATCGTTCCGTCGAAAATGACGTCGGCATCATCAGTGCGTGCAGACATTCGCTCAACCGGCTTAATTGAATATGAGAACCGACAAACCGGTCAAGCGAACCATCGCCATCACTAGGCGTTTGTCGCAAGTACAAGCAGGCGCCGGAACATCTAGGGCCACCATAGCGAGTTAAAGCTTCGCAAGGCTTGTTGCCGAGCGAAGGTCGACGCTTATATCAGCGTCAGAGCCGGTGAGTACCTCCAATGCTCCCGGCTTGGCGCCGCGAACCGGGAACATGCCCCTACTCGGTCGCGGTGTTTGTCTGTCAAAAGCAGCGCTGCCTGCAATTTGGTCCTATCTGCGCCGCGGCTACTGCTCCAGCGTCTCACCCAATGTTTGCGTAGGAATCAAAGCAAATCAGGCGTATGTTATCGATTATGAACGAGCAGCACCGAACTTGTCGATGTGGAGCTGTCTACCGCCGCACGGAGGGGATGGCCCCTGAGCGCCAGGTGGATAGCTTCGAGTGCTCAGAGTGCGGCGTGACGTTGGAAAGCTGGAACACGGCCTGGGTGCCGACCTACCGACGGATTGTTGGTTCTATCCGGTCGCCTGGAGCCTGATTATTGCAACCATTGACGCGCCTCTCGCTTAGCATGTGCAGCATCCCGCTGTGCAGGAGACAGCGAGATGTTCTTTTACCCGTGGTATCCGGCCCTCATGTTGGCCGTCGAGTGCAATAACGTGATCGATGTTCGCCTTCGGAGTATCGTGGCTGGCAAAGTGAACGCCGCAGAAGAAACTCGCCTAATGGTCAGCGAAAAGGTGATCGCCGCTCTTGAAGCGGGATCCATGCTGATAAGTGGCGGAAAGACTGCCGACGTGATCGACTTGTATCGCAAGCATGTCGCGGCAAACGTCACCCGTCTGCTCCCGCCTGCTAAGGCTAGGAGAGCACATGATGCCTCATTGGAAGAACCGTATCCTAGCCAGCGCCCGTCCCGTCGATCTTAAAGACTCGGAACCGCACCTGCAGCTCGTTGAGCTGAGCACGGGCGGATTGGCTGAGAGCCGAGAACGCGGGCACAAAGTATACTTCTGGGTCTATGGCCATTGTACGCGCCATGGCTATAGCTGGCTGCGAGCCAGCACGCAAACGCCCCACAGAATGCCCGATCTGAGAGTAACCCCGGTTTGGTTAAGGCTTGCTTACGCCGCTTTGAAGAGCGGTCCAAACCCGGTCATGAGTTGGCATTGCTTCTGGCTCGCGGGCTATGCGACTCAAATGTTTCATGATTGACGTTTGCAATTTCGAACGCCGCGGCGACGTCAGCAGTTAAGCACGACGGAATATGAGCCGTGAAACCGGCAGACGTCCGGGATAGTCAAAGCGGGAAGTCCGGGCGCGCAACTGGGAAGTTCGCTTTGCCCTCAAGAACCGACATCGTCAATCCGAGCGGCCACGTCCGAGAAGTGCCAACAGCAGACCTCAGCAGTTTTGGCCAGCGGGTCGCGTCCCCAAGATTGGGCACAGTTAGGAAACCTCCCGTCGGAGCTCCCTGCTGACGGGCATGGCGAGCGCAAAAATAGAGCCGTCGGAGTCAGACTTGATCAGCGTCAATTTGCCTCCACTGTTAGCAACCAAGGTCGAAGAGATTGCCAACCCCAGCCCCATACCATCTGATTTTGTTGTAAAAAACGGATCAAATATCCGCTGTCGGTCTTCGATCGAAATTCCGGGTCCGGAATCTTGGATTAACAACAATACGGTCGATTGATCGCCGAGGCTGGATTTCACGTGGAGCCGTCGTGCGCCACGGTGCGAGGATTGCATTGCGTCAATAGCGTTTCTGATGAGGTTCAGGAGTACTTGCTGAAGCTCCATGGGATCAAACTGCACATCAGGAAGGTTACCTTGAAACTCCACCGTGACCGATACGTGGTTGAGTTGGAGGTCGTGGCTTAGCAATCTTAGTGTAAGCTGCGCGGCTTCCTCGGCGTTTGCCTGCGCGCTTCGATGCATCGTCTTGGTTGTCATTTCACGAATGCTCTTGATCATCCCAGCAGCGCGATGGCTGTCGGCCTCTATGTCATTTAAGACGTCCTCCATGCCTTCTAGCTCGGGAGGGGCCGACCTCAGCTGGCTGAGGGCCGTGCTGGCATTAAGCGCGATGGCTCCGAGAGGCGTTCGCAGTTCGTGAGCGATGGCGCCTGTGACGGCTTCCAAGCTCAAGAGCCGATTAGTCCGTTCGCGTCGCTGCAATGTCAACGAGTTGGCAAGGCGCGAATAGAGAACCATGGTTTCAATCAGCAATACCGTCAACAACATGCAACTGCCAACCAAGACAAAGCAACGGGCCGCGTACCAGCCCACAGAAAATCGTACCGAACTGCCAATGATCGCCACCAAGAAATTTGGGGAGTAAGCAAGCAAAGTCAGCATCAGCCAAAGATCTAGAATTGTGCGATTGCGAAATAGCAGCACCGCCAGCGCAGTAGCGCACCAGAGCAAAAGCCCGACATTGACTTGATTGCCAAGGGCCGTCTGGACCCTAACGTCAGCGAGATAGAAGCTCGGGAGAAGTTCCGTCTTCGTCGTCACGATCCAGGTCAGTCCAGCTATCACTACGATGGTGCAGGCAATCGTGATTCCAATGGTCGCCATTGCCGATCTGCCCGGCCTTGCAACCACGGCTGCATCCTTGGTGAACGCGTAGACTAGGATCGCTGCCGGAAATGTGGTGTGCCAAAGCACGTAGATCCAAGCTGGGCTGTTGGGGCCGTCGCCGATCAGACCGGCGGGCGCGTACCCACCCGGAAAAGCCAGCGTCTGCAGGAATGCGAAAGAACCGCTGCACATGTAACCGCTTGCAAGCGCGAGAAGAGCCCGCTGAGGCTGAATCGAATACTGAGCAAACAGAAGAGCAGCGGTGATGAGATCGACGATTCCCAAGCAGGTCTGCAAGACCGGGATGAAGGCGTCAACCCGACCCAACTGGATGTTCGCGAACGGCGTGATCCCCGCCGCTGCAACGGCAAGGAGGATGGCGACGCCGACCGCAACAGCCTTTTGCTGGGCGGTTGCAGGCAGGTTTGCAACAATCAACGGGAAATCTGGTGCGTCTTTTTGAAGAGAGTTTCGGACTGCCGCCGATTTCGCCCGCAGTCCCGCTTCTGCCGCGTCACCTGCAAGCCCCATGAACTGGCGCGGTCTCATGCCTGCTCCCCAACTATCACGAGGCAACATCGTAACTCGTTAAAGCTCGGATTTGGAAGGCTGCAGGGGTTACAACGAAGACCACTTTTACGATTACCGATGTCCGTACCGGGTGTGCGCCGTGAAAAGGCGGCGCTTTCCAGTGGGTGCAAGCCCCACCCGGCAACCGCTCCAGCCGGAAGCAATCGGAGCAGTCATGGAGGCAACGAAGTGGCTGAAGCCTTCGATTAGCGTGTCACGAATTGGTGACAGCGCGAGTGTGCAGGCCGTAACGCGAGTGAACGCTGAGCAATCCTCGAAAAGGACAATGCGCAGGCCGACCCGACAACCCTTTCGGGGAAGGCTGATACGGCTGGGTGAAGCAGAGCGAAAAGTACGCCCAGCCGCTGCGCCGGGGTAGTGGCGACAGCATGTACACAAGGAAAGCGTACGCAACACGGGAAGCCCCATGGCGTGGTCAGCGATGACCAACCGAACGCCCGCGAGGGACAGGTCGGACGCCATGGGGTGGCGGAGAGGTTCGTAGTACCGCTGAAGCCGGGTAATGCCGGTGGAGGGAAGGGGCCTCAGTTCAAGACAGACGCAACAAGTGGTGAGGGATTTGGAGATTGGGCAACCTATCAACTCCGAAAACTGTTCAGAAACTGCAGAAGGCGTTGCACGCGAAAGCGAAGGCAGAAGCCGGGTATCGCTTCTACGCCCTGTACGACAAGATCAGCCGCGAGGACATCCTGGCGCATGCCTATGCCCAGTGCCGCTCCAACAAGGGCGCACCAGGGGTGGACGGCCAGAACTTCGCGGACGTCGAGGCGTATGGGGTGCGGCGGTGGCTTGGCGAACTGGCGCTTGCACTCAGGGAGGAGAGCTACCGACCGGACCCCATCAGAAGAGTGTTCATACCGAAGGCCAACGGCAAACTCAGGCCGCTGGGCATCTCGACCGTGCGGGATCGGGTCTGCATGACAGCAGCAATGCTGGTGCTGGAACCGATCTTCGAAGCCGACCTTCCACCAGAACAATACGCGTACCGTCCCGGGCGAAACGCCCAGCAGGCGGTGATCGAGGTGGAAGGGCTGCTGTTCCGAGGCCATCCGGAAGTCGTTGACGCCGACCTCGCGGACTACTTCGGGAGCATCCCCCATGCCGAACTCCTAAAGTCGGTAGCGCGCCGAATTGTTGATCGGCGTGTGCTGCATCTAATCAAGATGTGGCTGGAGTGCCCCGTGGAAGAAACCGACGATCGAGGCCGGAAGACACGCACGACCGAGGCTCGGGACTGTCGGCGCGGTATCCCGCAAGGCTCACCCATCTCACCACTATTGGCGAATCTTTACATGCGCCGGTTTGTGCTGGGCTGGAAGAAGCTCGGGCTGGAGCACCGCCTCGGCACGCGCATCGTGAATTACGCCGACGACCTCGTGATCCTGTGCCGGAAAAGCACCGCCGATGAGGCGTTGCAGCGACTGCGCGAGATCATGGGCAGGTTGAAGCTCACGGTGAACGAGGAGAAGACACGAATCTGCAAGGTGCCGGAAGGCGAGTTCGACTTCCTGGGATACACGTTTGGGCGGATGTACTCGGCGAGAACCGGAAAGGCCCGCCTGGGCCAACGGCCATCAAAGAAAAGCATCAGGCACATGGTCGAGAAGGTCCATGTCCTGACCGACCGAACGGGTACCTGGCAAGAGACCACGGAGTTGGTGGATCGGTTGAACCGCGCGCTACGCGGATGGGCCAACTACTTCAGCGTTGGCACTGTTAACATAGCGTATCGGGCGATCGACAATTACACCGCTGTGCGGTTGCGCCGGTGGTTGCGCATCAAGCACAAGGTCAGGCGACGCAAGGGCGGGACCTATCCACTCTCGCATCTCTACGGGCACTTCGGGCTCGTACGCCTAAGCCGGCTTGGGCACGACGTGTCGTGGGTGAAGGCGTGAAGTCTTGTCCGAGAGCCGGATGCGGGAGATCTGCCTGTCCGGTTCGATGAGCGGGATGTGGAAACGGAGTCACGGCTGAACTACTAAGGCACCGCCAGACGAAAGAGGCGGCAACAGATATGTTCTACCTAAAGCCACCGCGCCCACATCTCGACTCTACCAAACTCAGACCTCGGCCCACATCTGAGCTTGGTCCGTTCATCACCTCAACAACGGACACTCGGCGACTACTGCGGCATGTCCGAAAAGTACCCAAGAGGCGACGTGGACGCAGTATCACGATTGCCGGCGCCAATTCCGAGACTTCGTTTGTCAAGGATTGCCGACCTCGAATGCCAGCAGAACGTTGCCGGGCAGACCGCCCCATTGCGAGTAGCCAGAATTGACGTACAGCATGCCATTGACGACGATCGGCCCGGGTCCGTCCATGGCACCACCATGGGCCAAAACGCCATTCACCGTGGTGTAGTCGCGCGCGGTGTCGATCTCCCAAAGCAGCCGTGCGTCGTCGGTCGCATAGGCGCGCAAATAGCCGCTGACCCCGCCCGAGAAGACGACACCGGGAATGAGGGTGATCGCTGCGGAGAGGGCAGGGCTGCACTGGCTGCGGTCGCCGCATGCAACCGGCGCCACCTGAAACGCGATTTTCCCGGTCGCAAGATCCAGTGCGAACAGGCCTCCACCTTCGTTTGAATCAAGACGCCTCGTGCCGTCGCGAAGAAACCGCACGTCCGAGTTGGCGACATAGATTCGGTCCTGGTCCGCGGCGGAGCCCCACTCGGTCCCTCCCAACGGGCCACCCTTGCCGATCCGCGTCTGCCACAGGATCTTGCCCTCTTGGTCGGGATCCAGCGCATGGACCACGCCGGATTTCTGGCCAATGACCAGCTCGCGTTGTCCGTTGCGTAAGCTCACCAAGATGGGCGATTGGCCAAAGTCGTGATCGGGGCCGCGGTCTTCCGGACAATTGGTCTGGTCGGTGCCTAAACAGGCAACGACGAAGCTGTCCATTGGCGTGGCCTGCTGATGCCAAATCATCCGGCCGGTCGCAAGATCAAACGCGAGGATGGCATCGCTGGTGTCTGTTGCCGGGTCGGAATAGCTGTTCGAAGTCGCGACATAGAGCGCCTTGCGCTGAACATCGATCGTCGGTGCGGACCATACCGACGCTCCGGCCGGACCAAAGAGCTGGGTTCCGATGGCATTCGACTTTGTGGGATGCGGCGCTTCGGGGATGGTATAGGCCTTCCAGATCTGCGCGCCGGTCTCGGCTTTCAGCGCGACGACGCTGCCGCGAAACGTGCAGCATTGGTAGGTGGGGCGAGACCCCGTGACCTCCTCGATCGATGAAACCCCCACATAGACAACGCCGGAATAGACGGTTGGTGAACCAGTGACTCGGGCCGCTGGATGATCGTCGACCTTGCTCTTCCAGATCAGTGCGCCCGTCATCGCATTTACGGCGTAGACGTTGGCGCGCACATCGCCAAAGAAGATGGCAAACTGATCGTTATCCAGCGGAGCAAAACTGATGGCGGTTCGGACCGCCGCCTCGGTTGGAAGCGCCCATCGGGTGCATCCGCTTTTTGCGTCAAGGGCGCGCACCTTGCTGTCGCCGCCACCAACAAACAGCAAGCCGCCAACAACGGTTGGCTGAGCGTTGGCGTTGGTTGTGAGGGGAAATCCGAACGCCCATTTCAGACGCAGTCGGGAGACCTGGTCCGGAGCAATGCCAGCCATCGCGGCCAGTTGAAACCGGCTGTTGTTGAGATCCGCGCCCCAGCCGTTCCACTGCGGCCCGTCGATCGCTTGCGGAAAGCCGGCCTCGTTCTGCGCGCATTGCCCACTCTTGTCGGCCGTCGCATGCGGGGCTTCCGCGACCTTTCCGGTGACGAGTGAGGCAATGGCCGTCCGCTCGTCATTGGTCAGCCCTTGTGCGAAGGATGCCATCGTGCCCGTGGTGATCGCGCTCAGAACCTCATCGAACGACTTTGACTTCAGCACGGTGCGGCTCGGCGCACGAATGTCCTTGTTGCTGCTGTCGTGACACTGCACGCAGCGTTGGGCATAGAGGGCCGCGCCGGTCTGCTGCGCTGCCGCCGGGAAGCAAAACCAGATCAACAGGACGACTGTCGCGGCGTGTATTTTCATCGTCTTTCACCGGCATTGATTTTGCGATGAGAAGGGCAGTTGCAGCGTAGCACAACCGGAATGGTTGCCAACGTGCCTGATTCAACAAACAGATGCCGCGCCCAGAGCGGGTTTATCGCGAGGATTCGCGGGTCGGATATCCGCATCGGGTCATTTGCGTCGGTTTGGCGGCGCATCGACGACTTCCGCTCTACCCCTAAGAACAGACATCGTCACTGCCCGTCGGCATGTCTCAAAGGTGCCAATAACTGAAGTCACGGACGCAATCGCCGAGCAATTCCGGAAGTGCTGTTTTGCTAAGGTCGTCGATAAAAATCTGAGCGTGCCATCGACCCGGCAGTCCATTCAGAGATGTGACGATTGGATTCGAGAAGTTTCCCAATCCTGCCAAACCCGACATGGCTGAACGATGTGGAGAAACATCTGTCGCGCAGGTTTTCCAATCCATCAAGCACCTCGCGCCTCGAGATTTTTAGATGATGTCAGCCCTCGGCCGCAATGAACGAAGGGTCGCTTTAGCGGTCAGTCTCGGCAACACCATCCAATGCTTCTGAGGATGCAAGAGTCTGCCGGGAGCAAGATGCTGCCTCGGGCTTGGTAGCCAGCACCGTGTTGTACGGGTTGCCGAAGACAAATACCTTCGAAGTGCGCCAAATAATTCGCTCCAATTCCACGAATGTCCGCATCTTTAGCCGGTACTTCCACAACACCAAGTGTTGAATGAAGTTCCACGTGAGGCCCCAGGCCCAGAATGGCAGTCGCCGATAACGGATCGCCTCGAAGCCCAGTCTGCGCATCTTGTAGACGAGAAGATTGGCGCCGACAAAATTGTAGCGCCAGTTGTCGAAGAAGACGGTGACGCTGAGGTAATCCTCCTTACGCCGACAATGATCCAACGACCCTGGTGAGCGGATTAGCAGGCTTCCTCCCGGCTTGAGCATCTGCCAGCAGCGCACCAGCCAAGCGTCCAAGTTTTTGGTGTAGCCGATCGATTCGAGCGCATAGATGGCGTCAAAACTCTCACTCGGGAGATCGAGGCTGTCGAAGTCGGTGACGATCACCTGTCCGCGCCCACCCAGTTTTGCAAATTTTCGCCGGCAGATGTCCGCCTGTACGGATGAATTGGTCACGCACACAATTTCGATATCTCGTCGGCTGGCGAGGTAGTAGGCCGCCGCGCCAGATCCGCACCCGAGATCCAACACCCGCATCCCTTCCTTCGGCTTCAAAAGAACGTATTCGGCTTCGTAGGGACGCGAAAACGCGAAGCGGGGAAAAACGCACGTGCTGTAGTTCGCTTGCTCGTCGCGATACGCGCCGAACACGTCATCGTATGTACGCTTCTCGTCGTCGTGCTTGAGAAAGTCGCTCGGCTGCGGTGTCCACTCGATAGTTGGCGTTGCTCGAATTGATTCAATTCGTGGCCGATCTTGCTCGCGTCCTTCGGTTGAGTCACCAAGAGAAAAAGTACGTAATGAAAAATGTTGTATGCTACGAACAACGCGATGACGATCGCCGCGACCAACTGAAGCGCCAGAACAATGTCCAAGGGTACTCCTGTAACCTCTGAAAGCGCTGGAGATTCTCACCTCAATGACGAGCCCCGGTCAAGCAGAACCGTGCGTTCTTATGCGATTTTATCCTCTCCGACGGGATCGACGAGCCGGCGACGAAAAATCGACCATTGACGCGATCATGAGTTACGTGACACCCCAATCCTAGACTGCAAGTCTAGAGGCCGCCTTGTAGTTCTGCCCGGATGGGGTGTCTACGGTCTCTTGCCGGTTATCGCCGTCGGAGTTCGCAGGAAGGCGAGGCAACCGCTAGGGCGAATCCCTTTGCGAGCGCGCCTTCGGACCACGGCGGTCATCGTGCACTTTATCTCTCTCGCAATCTGCTGGGTTGCTGGCAATTAGTTTTTCGAGGTTTGGCGCTGCGCCGCCTTTTTGAAAGGCCAACAAGTCCAACGACGGCGGCTCACCACCAGTAAGGATGGAGAGACAGGCATGCGCTTGGCCGCGATGATGAGTTTGATGATTGAATAGATGCAGCAGAATATCCGCGAGAACCTGTGACTGTGGCATTCCGGATGTGGTTCTGTAACTGTGAAGACCTCTCAGTGCTGTTTCATCGTACTTTCCGGTGACCTCGACCATCCGATTGTCTTCTGCGATACGAGCCTTGGTTAGTTCGATGCGGTCTTCATACAAGATTGCATTAAGATCGTTTGGAAGGTCGCCTTCACCGGTCAATCGTTTCAACCAAAGCCTGTCGGTCAGCAGTAGATGATTCGGTGTTCCGTGGAGGCTACCGAAGTAGACACCGGTGTGAAGGCGGTATGACAGTTCTGATAGGTCAAGAGCTGCCGCGTAAAGTCGGGCGTTAGCCCAACGGTTGTAAGCAGCAAGCAGTTTGAAGTGCTCTTGGGTGATCATGCTGTTACGAGCCGACACGACCTGAAGAAATAAGAAGAAGCCGAGAAAAAGGTTCCGACCTCGTCCCTTTCAGTTTCGCGAGTGCCCCGTTTTGCTCTGGCCAGCCGTACGAGAACGGCCCAAGCGCCAATCGGGGAATGCACGTGTCCGTGTCCCCCAAACGGATCTTGGTTCATGGCGTGTCAGCCACCGGACAGACTGGGGGGACAGAAGAAGCAAAGCCTCGCGGAATTCCGGAACGGGTCAAACTGAGAAGAACTCAGTGTGGGCAAATGTCTTCCGAGTTACCCCTGAAAGCGGACATCGCTCAATGCAGTCGGCATGTCTCAAAAGTGCCATAAGCAGACTCGCAGCGACCTCTCTGCGGTCAACAATGGACCAAACGACCTCGCAGAGTTCGGGCTAGCCCACATGCATCTTTGTAGAAACGACGACAGTCTCGCGAGATTGTTCCAGGAGCACACCTCTTTAAGCATCTCGCGTTCGAGGTCTTCGGCGACCGCTATTCCAATTGCATGCGGGCGCCTTTGCCACCATTGAGCAACCGTCTCAGGTGAAAGCCAGCCAACGCATCGTCGGCATGCAGGCCGACAAGCGCTGCGAAGGCCGGCATCGCCGCCGCGTCTCCGGCTTTCAGCTTGGCGAAGGCAGCGCAGTATTGCGTTGTCGCAGGTTCTTGAAAAATTGCTACCGACAGTGGTTCATAAGCCCTAAGCGGTTCGCTGCGGCCGCGCAGCACCAGATCGCCGACCGGCCGTCCCTTGAAATTCTCGGTGCCTTCGGCGACCGTGGCACTGACGCAAATGCGCGTGCCCAGAAATTTGTTGGCGGCCTCCAGCCGCGCCGCGATGTTGATGGTGTCGCCATAGGCGGTGTAATCGAAAAACCGGCTGCCGCCGAAATTGCCGACCAGCGCAGGACCCGCGTGTACGCCGATCCGGGTCGCGCCGAAATCTACCCCTTGCGCTTTCCAGCGTTCGCGAAACGCCTGTGCCCAGATATCGAGATCGTGCGCGCAATCGATCGCGCGGGTGGCGTAATCGGGCTGGTCGCCGGGCGCGTTGAACAGAATCTGGATCGCGTCGCCGATGATCTTTGCGACCGTCCCTTCATGCGCGAACACGACGTCGGTCATGCCGCCGACATACTCGCCGAGCAATGTCCCCAGCACCTCTGGTACGGCGATTTCCACCAGCGACGTAAAACCGGTGATGTCGGTGAAAATCACTGCGACTTCGCGGCGGTGTACTTCCATGCCGTTACTGTCGCCAACGGCCGCAAGGCGGCTCGCGATCTGCGGCGAAAAATACCGCGAGAGCGAGGCTTGCGCCCGCTCGGCCTCGGCCTGGCGGTGTCGCGCGTCGCGCATCATATCGACATGGCGGATCGTCTTGTCGATGGTCAGTTCGAGATCGCCGAAATCGATCGGCTTGGTCAGAAAATCGAATGCGCCGCAATTCATCGCGGTGCGGATATTGCTCATATCGCCATAGGCCGACACAATGATGGTCGATTTTTTCTCGTCGGCCTCCTGTAGCTTTTGCAGCAGCGAGAGGCCGTCCATCCTGGGCATGTTGATGTCGGACACCACCATGTCGACATGGGGATGATCCACGATCGCCTGCAGCGCTTCGATGCCGTCATGGGCGAACACGAATGCAACCTTACCCTCGCGGATCTGCTTGCGGAATTTCTGCAGCACCAGCGCCTCAAGATCGGGCTCGTCGTCGACGACAAGGATGGTAGCGGTCATGCCGCCTGCCCCAGCCTGGTATCGATCTCGTGCCGCAGCACTGCGAAATCTATCGGTTTTGTCAAAAGAGCAACGGCGCCCTGCTCAACCGCCTTACGCCGTGTTTCCGTATCGCCATAGGCCGTTATCATGATGACAGGAACGTCCGGCCGCTCTGCGCGTACTTTCGGCAGCATTTCCAGCCCGCTCATGCCGGGCATGTTGATGTCGGAGAGGATCAGGACAAGTGGGGGGTCTGCGACGCTGGCGGCGCGGGCCAGGGCCGCCTGGGCGGACATGGCAAATTCCATCGTAAACCGCCCAAATTTGATGTCGCGCCGGAACTGCTGACGAAACAGGGCTTCGACGTCGGGCTCGTCATCAACTACGAGGATGTAAGCGCTCAACTCGCGCCTCCAGTACTGGCTTTAGCCACCGCTGCTCGCGGCAATGTAATAATAAATTCGGTAAACGCGCCAGGTTCAGTTACGACGTCGATCTTGCCGCCATGCAGTTTTACCACAATGTCGTGGCTCATCGATAGGCCAAGCCCGGTTCCCTCGCCGGCCGGCTTGGTGGTGAAGAACGGGTCGAACATTTTTTCCTTCACCTCTAGCGGAATGCCGGTTCCGTTATCGCGAATCCGTATTTCTACTTTGTTGCCAAGGCTTTTTGTCGTCGCGCTCAGGGTCGGCTCGAACGCCTCGTCGCCGGCCTGCTTTCGCTTGGTGGCGGCGTAAAATCCGTTGGAGATCAAATTGAGAAAAACCCGCGTGATTTCCTGCGGGAAGACGTCGATCAAGCCTGCGGTGGGATCAAAGTCTCGCCGCAGCGTGATGTTGAAGCCGGACTTTTCCGCGCGCGCGCCGTGATAGGCGAGATTGAGGCTTTCCTCGACGATAGCGTTGATATCCGCTTGACGTTGTTCGCCCAAGCCTTCGCGCGAATGCAAGAGCATGTTCTTGACGATCGAGTCGGCCCGCCTGCCGTGTTGCACTACCTTTTCCAGATTGCCCTTCAGCATATGGGTGAGCTCGTCGATCTCTTCGCGCATCTTATCGTCGAGCGCGGCGGGCATCAGTACGTCATTGAGCTCGTCGATCAGTTCCGACGACAGCGCGGAGAAATTATTGATGAAATTAAGCGGGTTCTTGATTTCGTGGGCGATGCCGGCGGTGAGTTGGCCTAGCGAGGCAAGCTTTTCGGTTTGGATGAGCCGATCCTGCGCAGCGCGCAATTCTTCCAGCGAGCGCGAGAGCTCCCGCGTTCGTTCTCGGACCTTCTCTTCGAGAGACTGCCGCTCCCATTCGAGCGCCTGGTAGAAGCTTGCGTTGTTGATCGCGGTAGAGGCTTGGCTTACTAGGTTGGCTAGCCCGAGTAGGGCCTCACCGTCTTGGATAACCCGCGACTGATAAGGCGCTCGCCCCGCTGTATTTCCCGCGACTAGCAAGCGAATTGGGTTCTTCGGTTCTCCGCCGAACGGCAAGATGACGTACTCGTCCATACCGATGGGCCGTCGCAGCGAGGTCAGCTCGCTGCGACGGCAATCGGGCAAACACAGCACCCGATCAACGCCGGCATAAAGTGGTGCGAGCGCCAATGAGGCTGTGGGTAGTACCAGCCTAGCAACGCTGGCACTCTCGGCATCGTCATAGTATCCATCCATCGTCTCAATGGAGAAGATGTTCGAGCCGGGTTGCTTAAGAAGAAAGATGCAGCGCTCGAAATTGAGTTCGTATAAAACGAATTGGGCGGCCAGCTGCAGGATCGTAGTAAGGTCGACGGTTGTGTTGAACTTCTTACCAAGCTCGTAGAGCTGGCGATATGCTTTCATCTGGCCGTCGAGATGCTCTTGGATTTCGTAGAGCTGACTCTCGGTTGTCACCAGGCGCTTGACCTCATCCGAGAGGCGCTGGTTTTCGACTCGAAGCCGATCAATCTCACTCACGCCACCGGCCTTTCCATGAAGTGCGGAAGTATGGCGGTGCTGGACATCTGCTAACTCAGTATACTGCTAGCACTACGGCGGTATAGTTGTGGAAATAGTCATGCCCTCCTATCGGACCGATCTCTCCATACGTGTACAGACCTATCCATGGCACGGTGGGCCCAATTTTTTGCTGAAGCGTTTCCAGCATTTGGCTTTTTTGCTGGTCGCGGAACACGGCTTTCCCGCGTCCTATGCAGTCGAACTGAAACACCATCTTCGGCGCGTTATTACCTAATGTTGACTTGATTTCTTCGCCAATGCGTTCGACGCCGGCCGATATTTTTTGGTGGTCGCGTCGGCTCATCCAGACGCTCGTACCCTCTTCAACTTCGGTCGGAATTGTGATTGACCCTGCCTTGTCATCTTTTGTCGGCATGAAGCGGATCAAATAGTCGTCGTAGCCCTTGATCTGTTCGGGCGCTTTGAATGCCATGCAGAGACTGAGGACCGCCTTGCTCCAATTATCGATCTCATCACCGACGAGATATTCCTTTAGGACTTCGAGAACTGGCATACCATCAATCTCGTAGATGACGTTGCCGGAGCAGCGAGTCACCTTACGTTCGCCGCCGATGGGGAGGCAGCCGTGGTTAACCGACCACGCAAGCCGAGCTGATCCCGACAGCAGAATGCAGGCGACACCGTCGGATGTGATCTGATCGTCGCAATATTGATAAGTTCGTTTAAACTCCATGTTATCGGCCGACGTACCCCCAAACAAAGGCAGATGACGATCAAGCCGCAATTCACTCGTGAGGCCTGCAGCGAAACGGTCAAAATTCAGGGTCAACCCGTCGCCGAGCATAATCAGCCCAAGCGTGTCAGGCTGCACCTCGCAAGCCAAGTTCTGGGCGATGGTCCTTCCCGCGGCTTCTGAATCGGCCTTGAGGCCGGAGGCGATTGTGTTCTTGAAATTCAATTCGTCGGAGCTGATGGTCATCACCGCTACTGAGAAGTTCGACTCGTCGGTTTCGGCACCTGCGATGATTCCCCCGCCAGACCCGCCGGCGAGTGGGGCGCCACCGGTGGCGGCGCGAACGGCGTCTAATAGAGCGCGCTGTTCGTATCCTACAGAGGCAAACATAAAAACGAAGTCGGGCCGGTCGATCCCAGCGGCCGCCAACGCTCTCTCGGCAGCCTCGCGCCCGGCTGTCTTCGGGTTGCGATGATGGCTCATCCCAACCCCAGAATTCGTGCCCATCGGCGTGCCTCCTTACATTGGCGTCGACATTCAGATCGTCGAGCTGTGTTTGTCTCAGGTTACCTTTGCGCCTCCAGAACTACCAGCGATTCCTTGCAAAACGATCGGCCACCTTTCCACCGATTGCGGCCAACCGGAATGGATGCGATTTGCGCCTCAGGCCAAAAAATCCGAGCTGGCCGCCAACGTCGCTCCAATCGCTGGCAAATCATACGACCCAGGCCGGCGATGCAAAATCGAGCCCACCGCGGAATGTCTGTTGTGGGTCAAAATGCGAAGAACTCACTACGAGCAGATGTTTTCCGCTTTGCCCCCGAACTCGGACATTGCTCGACGCAGTCCGCATGTCTCAAACGTGCCATTATCGGAAGTGAACTCGCCTTGTGCTGTGAAGGATCGACGATATCGGCTACGGAAGCCGCTGGCGATCGAACGGCGTTTCATTCTGGCATTCCGGCAAGTCGAAACGCTTCAGCCAGTTTTGCCACGTCGGCATCTCGCCGAAATGGCTGTTTCAATCGAATTTCTGAAATTCGCTGCGCCGGATCCATTTCCATTACCTTTGAACAAGCCTCTCTTGCTGCATCAATCTTTCCGGACAAAGCTAGACAAGCCATCGCAATCCTGTGACTTGTCAAATAATTTGGCCTTTCCCTCTTTGCTTTTTCTGCCCACATCGACGCCTCGTCATAGTTCCCAGCAAAAGAATGGCTGTAAGCCAGTCCATTAAATGCAATTGAAATTCTCGGGTCTAATGGGCTGAGGCGAATTGCTTGATGGAAGTGTTCGTTGGCTCCTGCCTCGCCTAGATAAACCTGTGTAAATCCTCGCCAATACCAACCTTCCGCCAAGTTGGGGTCGAGATCAGTGGCCTTCTCTAAGTATGCGGCTCCCTCTTCTAGATAGCCTCCCGCGTACGCCAGGGCGAAGCCAGAAATTGCGAGCACAATGGGATCATCTTTGGCTTGGTCAATTGCTTTCCTCGCGAAGAGACAAGCTTGTAAGGCGTCAGATATGCGATCGGCGCTCCATCCGTTGACCTTTTGCTGCACATAGCAATGGGCCAATTGTGCGAGGGGCGAGGCAAAATCAGGAGCGAGCTCGACGGCCTTAAGAAACAACTTGAGGCCTTGCTCATTCGCATCCTTCGAATATTTATAGAGGTAAGATAATCCTTGCAGATAGTAATCGTATGCCTGAAGGTTCTCGGTGGGCTTTCGACGAGATCGTTCTATTTTTGCCTGCTCTAGTTTTGGCGAGATCGCTCCGACAACGCTTATCGTAATCCGATCCTGTAGATCGAACACGTTCTCAATTTTACCCTCAAATCGATCTGCCCAAATGTGAGCGCCGGTTACCGCATCGATCAATTGACCTGTTATTCGAATACGGTTGTTCGCCTTTCGAATACCTCCTTCAAGCACATAGCGAACTCCAAGCTCTCGTCCAGCTTGTTTTATATCGAAAGCCTTCCACTTGTAGGTGAAACTCGAATTTCGGGCGACCACGAAAAGCCAGCGGATACGAGAAAGGGCCGTAGTAATCTCCTCAACCATGCCGTCTGCGAAATATTCCTGTTCGGGATCACCGCTCATGTTCTGGAACGGCAGTACGGCGATCGAAGGTTTGTCGGGTAGCGGGAGCGCCAGAGGTTGGCTCACGGCCGAACCTGATGGTACTGCGGAAGGGGTTTGACCGGTCAGCCGAACCCGCCACGCCCGCATAGGCTCAGCAATATTCTTGAGGGGCTGCGGTCCCATATCATCACAGGCAATCTCGACCTTGCCCCGGACCTGCCGGTAGGCATCATCGGAGACACAGACGCCCCCCGGCTCCGCAATTCCCTCCAACCGCACTGCGATATTGACGCCGTCTCCAAAGATATCATTTTCATCGATGACGATGTCGCCGACGTGAATGCCGATACGAAATTCGAGCCGCTTGACCTGCGGTACACCGATATTTTGTTCGACCATGCCGCGTTGAATTTGGACGGCGCAGCGTACGGCATCGACGACGCTGCCGAACTCGACGAGAGCGCCGTCCCCGGTATTCTTGACGATGCGCCCGCGATGATCATTTATTCTGGGATCAAAAAGCGTCTTTCTAAGAGCTTTCAGTTGCGCCAGCGTGCCTTCTTCGTCGATCCCTATCAAGCGGCAAGAGCCCGCGACATCCGCCGCGAGAATTGCCGCCAGTCGCCGCTCTACGTGCTCGCTGCTCAAGGTGCACCCCGGGGTCGGGGACATTGAATGCTTATATAACAGAATTGTGGGCCGATGTCAGGCTATGCCCATCTCCGAAACGGGGTCAAACTCAGAAGTCCGGGCGCGCCACTGGGCAGTCCGCTTTAACCCTCAAGAACAGACGTCGCCAGCCGGGCTTGTCTGGTCCGAAAAGTGCCGATAGTGTTGCAAAAGTCGAAAATCGGACAACCCTGAAAATCTCACGAACGTCGATCTTTGGACTTCTCTGCTGCTGCGTCCCTTTTCAACGCCACTACGAAGGTCCGTGATCGATTTTGGATGAAACGATATGGTCCCTCACGTCGTCGCGCGCAAAACGCATCAGCGGCTCTCAAAATTTTCGTTCGTCCCCCCAAAACGACTTTTGCAACAATATCTGCCAATAGGCGACATTGATCACCTCAGTCAGCGGGGATCGACGCACTAATCCGATGGGGGAGTCGGCCATCTGGTAGAAGGACGACATAAAGACGATCGAGGGTAGCGCAGTTAAGAGATTTCTGCCGCTAACGACACGCGCGTTCAAAATCGATCACATCCGTCCAAGAACCGAATGCTGACCAGTTCAACGATGCCTGGAGGCCGCCACGCATTTTGGCCAAAACCACGGAAAACGTGAGAGACGTCGATGACAGACCCAGATCGTCACACTTTCGGTGCGCCGGCAACCAGGAGAATCCTGTTAGGAGGCGCCGCGGCGCTCGGCGGCGGACTTCTTGGTATGATGCCAGCGAACTCGGAGCCGATTACACCAAAGGCCAAGCTCCCTCGCGCAACCGACGGAGACGGAAACATGAGTTTCATCAAGACCAAGGACGGCACGGAGATTTTCTACAAGGACTGGGGCAAAGGTCAGCCTGTTGTGTTCAGCCACGGTTGGCCGCGTCGGCCGATGACTGGGACACGCAGATGCTGTTCTTCCTCAATAACGGCTATCGAGTGATCGCCCATGACCGCCGCGGCCATGGCCGCTCCAGCCAGGTCGCTGACGGCCACGACATGGATCATTACGCCGACGACCTTGCGGCGCTGACGGCGCATCTCGATCTGAAGAACGCCATCCACGTCGGTCATTCCACCGGCGGCGGCGAGGTGGTGCACTATCTGGCGCGGCACGGCGAGAGCCGCGTGGCAAAGGCGGTCCTCATCAGTGCGGTACCACCGCTGATGGTGAAGACGCCAGCAAATCCCGGTGGCCTACCCAAGGAAGTCTTTGACGGACTTCAGGCGCAGGTTGCGACCAATCGCACGCAATTCTATCGCGACCTTCCGGCGGGTCCGTTCTATGGCTTTAACCGACCCGGCGCCAAGGTCTCGGAGGCCGTCATCCAGAATTGGTGGCGCCAGGGTATGATGGGCGGCGCCAAGGCGCATTACGATGGCATCGTCGCGTTCTCGCAGACCGACTTTACGGACGACCTCAAGAAGATCGCCGTGCCGGTCCTGGTGATGCATGGCGACGACGACCAGGTCGTTCCCTATGCCGACGCCGGGCCGCTATCGGCAAAGCTGCTGAAGAAAGGGACACTGAAGACCTACAAGGGCTTCCCGCACGGCATGCCCACCACGGAAGCGGCCACAATCAACGCCGATCTCCTGGAGTTTTTCCGCGCCGTCGGCTGATTCTCTTCTCTTTGTTCGAGTGCGAGCCGGGAGATTGCGCCCGTAAACCGTCCAAAGAACAGGCGGCTGGGCCGCGAGTTCAGCTCAGGGTCAACAACAGTCCTCGCGGCCCCGGAGCGCCACTTCTGGTCTACCCCAATCAACGGACATCGCCAGACTGGCCGGCTTGTCCGTTTCGTGCCAGAAGCGGAAATTGTGCTCCTCCGCAAACAGACTATGTCGCTGTCACAGAAATAGTTGTGCAACGTATTGGGCCTTATCCCACCATTACCTCGGCTTCTCACAATTGGGCAACTGATGTAAGCTCCGGCGAAATGGCAGTCGCTCGCATCTGAGAGCGTCAGATGAAACTTCCCCGTAGACAATTTCTGTACCTGATCGCGGGCACTGCCGTGTTTCCGACCATCTCGCGCATCGCGAGGGCGCAAGCTTATCCGTCGCGGCCGATTCGGCTCGTTATCCCTTTTCCACCGGGTGGTGCATTCGACGCTGTCGGTCGCCCGTGGGCGGATAAGGTGAAGCCCCTGCTCGCTACGGTGGTGGTTGAAAACATGGGTGGCGGCGGCAGCTCGATAGGCGCTGCCGCCGTCGCACGCGCCCGGCCTGACGGCTACACGATCCTGCTCGGCGGGACGCAGACGCACGTCAACGAGGCTCTGCTCAAGAGCCGGCCACTCTATGACCCGGTCAAAGATCTAGATCCCATTGCGGGCGTGGCCGCCAACGTTCTCTGCATCGCCGTGCATCACGCGGTGCCGGTTCAGACCCTGAACGAACTCATCGCATATGCGAAAGCCAATCCTGGCAAGCTGTCCTACGGGCACTCCGGTGTCGGCTCGATCCAGCACCTGACCGGTGAGCTATTCAAATCCCTCACGGGAACGCCTGAGATCGTGCAGGTGCCGTATCGGGGCACTGGCCCGGTGATCACAGACCTCGTCGGCGGACAAATTCCGATGGGTACGCCAGGCGTAACCGGGCAGGTGATCGAACTCCATCGGTCCGGTAAGATGCGCGTTCTTGCTGTGACGAGTCCCACGCGCCTCGTCGCTGCGCCTGAACTTCCGACGGCGGCCGAACTTGGCTTCCCCGGCATGACCGTTAGAGGCTCAATCGGACTGCTCGCACCGGCCGGAACCCCAGTTGGGATCATTGAACAAGTTGCGCAGGCAACGCGCACCGCGATCGCCGAACCGGCCTACCAGCAGCTGTTGATCGACGCAGGTATCGAACCCACTCTCGATTCAAACCCCGAAAAATTCCGGCGGTCCCTCGCTGCGGATGTTGCTCTCTGGGCACCGATCGTCAAAGCGCTCGGGCTGAAGCTCGACTAACCGTGGCTCAAATCTGCCGCTTCAGCATCGATGTCCGCTTCGGGTCTCGTGTGGACGGCGCCCTGGCAAGAACTTTCTGACGTTTCTGCAGCATTGGTCGGGTGCGGTCACGTGATGCCCTTCGTCGCCGGAATGCCAAAGCGCCAGGAGCCAGCCGGCCGGTCGCCGCCGGAAGTCGAACGTCTTCTTGTAAATAAGCGTCCAAGACCCCTCCATCACTTGGTAGATCAATGGCTTCGCTCGCCAATCGGCGTCGGGACCCCACGCCGATTAACATCGCAGGGCGCGCTGTGCGTTGCCGCACGGGGCCGTTCCATCCAAACCCGAGTCCGGCTACAGAAAATGCGACGGCACTTCTTCAGAAGCCTTCGTTATTCCCGAGCGCGATTGCGATCCCGTAACAGAACGTATCCAGAAGATCGTCTTCTCGTTTGTTGTCCTTGTCACCGATCCGAAAGCTTTCGATCTGGTCGACCAAGTGATTGCGCGATTTACGCTTGTGAAGTGTGGTCTTATCGAAGGAGTAGTCAGTGTATTTGATGCTTCCCCGGTAGACGTAGCCAGAAACCGAGAGGGCTCGCTCGTCTTTGCCCATGGCAGTCAGTTTCGAATCAATGGCGGTTGCTCTCCATTGCCTGCGGATAGCCTGCTGTAACAGGATAGTTCCGGAGTTTTTGTCCTCAATCCATACCCCAAGCGAACCATTGCGGGCACCGCAGAGCCGTGACAATTCTTCCAACCGATCAAATACCATCGGTAGCCAAGTCTCCAGTAGGGCCCCTTCGATTTGAGCGATATCCCAGTCCAGGATCAGGAGAGGTGCACGCCTGCTGAGCCCGTCGAGTGCAAAGAACGTGACGGCGGTTGCATCATGATCTGTGCCGGTTTTCGATGCGGTGTCGATGACCGCAAACACGCCGTCGCAACTTGTGGGGGAGGGGACCGGCTGGCCGTTCTCCAGAAGTTTTTCGCGGCCAAAGAAGGCGACCCCGGCCCAATCGACGAATTCAGCAAGATATTCCTGTTGGTAGACCAGGGGGTCGTTGTCTCTGATCAGTTCAGCGAGAAAACGTTCCCGGCGTTCTGACCAAACCGCCAAGCTTTCGTCGGAGGCCGGTTTCGGAAGCAAAGGATTGTCCATCGTTGTTGCATGGAATTCTCCGAATCCGTAGCTCGGGTCGGTGCAGATATTGTAGAAAAAATTGTCTGGATTCTTTCCGGCCGAATTCGAGCAGATCAGCACTTCGCCGCCATAGTCGAACAAAGTGGGCTTGATTGCTTTCTCCCAGATTTCCATCATGGAGCCATCGACCTTGTTGTCGCCGTTCTTGGTGAAGGCGGCTTCATCGATCACGACCCTTCTATAGCGCCGGCTACGGCCGGCGATCTCGTTCCCTAAGGTCCAGAAGTCAAGACGTCCGCGATTTTTCAATCGAATAACAGAAGACCCCATTGAACCTGATTCCCAGAGCGGGCGGAGCATGCCCTTAATCTCCATGTAGGCTTCCGACCAGATCTTATGTTGGGGGGCGAGCCATGCGCATTCCCAGCCCTGCAAGAGACCTTGACCGATCCAGATCTTGGCAAATTCGGTCTTACCAAACCGCCGGCCGCATCGCAGTATCTTGTAGCGATGAGGTTTCAAGGCCCAGTAGGCCTTGATTTGTCCGGGATGCATTTTTCCCAGCGAGATCACGCTCTCCGTGTTATTTTTTTCAGATCTTGCACTCATGACGGTATTGAAGCCTCATTCAATTCTGGGCCGAGAATTTTGATTGCAGGGCGAATTGCAGCCGGTCGCCGGGCTCATTCTTCCCGGGAAGCGTTCGGCGAGGATGAAGGTGAACCAGGCGGTTCAGTCGCGGGCGAGCCAGCCTCTTCTCCAGGGTCAGCTAGATCGATTTCGTTTTCTCGTGCGTGCGCGCGGGTTTTTTGCTCGCCGGTTTGACCTTCGAAATCGGGTACCCAATCCTCTACGATAAATTTCTGAGACTTGGCGCCGCTGCTCTTGCTGGCCTTGGCGCGAAGCTTAAACAGTACTTCGGCGCTCCTTGCATCGCCTTCCAGTGCGCTATTCACCAGCTTCTTGAGCATCAACTCAAGCCGCGATGCTCGCTTCGCACGTCCGCCTTCGCGGTATGCGGTGAGGATATTTCGGAACTCGCTGATGATGTCGATGACAAGCTGGTCTTTACGACTTTTGGGAGGGCGACCTTTGGGATTACCCGAAACACCCTTTTTGAACCGAGAATGCTTGGGGGGATTCCCGCGGCCAGACTTTTTACTCATTGCCTGGGCTCGCGGCTATGGAGTGACCGGTGAAAGTCCTGGTGTAATCGCTGTCCGCGAAGGTGATCTTGACCGTTCTGTCCGCGACTTGGGGAGCAAGTTCCAGCCATCGAAGAAAGACAGCCCTGGCTCGGCGATCACCGGCGATCCCCTTGTTCCAAAGCTGCTCGAGAATGACCTTCAGCACCGCAACCCGCTTGGATTCGCCGTTCACGGTAACCTTCACAGGTGTCAACAACAGCTTGTCGATCGTTTCGGCGACGTCGACCGAGCGAGATGATAGGCCGCCCGGATTAGCGCTTTGCCCTTTTTTCCATTGGGTCGCCTTAGGTGGGCGTCCGCGCCCAATCTCGTAGTCCTTGGTGGAGCGGCTCATCGATCCGCTCCCCGGTCAGTTCCCGTCTGTGCAAAGGTCTTTCCATTAATGTCCTTGGCTTCCTGCTTGGTCAGTTGCTCCCATCGCTTGATTGCTGTGTCGACGTAACGTCCGTCGATTTCAATGGCGTGGCAGCGTCTGCCGGTGCGTTCCGCCGCCAGAATCGTCGTACCGCTGCCAAGGTAGGGATCGATCACGATGTCGTTGCGCTGGGTGCAGTCGAGCATGGCGTCTGCAACCAGCGCGATTGGCTTCACCGTCGGGTGCGATTCCAGCTGTTTTTTAGGGCCGCTACGCGCGAAGCTGGTTGCCCCCGGAGCATTCCACACATTAGATCTGTTCCGGCCGAAGCGGCCGAGTTGAATGTTGTTGGTATGCGGGTCTTTTCCGCTCTTGAACACGAAGACGAGCTCGTGGCGGGACCGGTAGAGCGACCCCATGCCACCGTTGGTTTTGGCCCAAACGCAAAGATTCAGGAGGTCCAGGTTGGCGGCGCGACCGGCCGCTAGGATTTCGGACATGTGGCGCCAATCCATGAAGCTATAGATCAACGCGCCGTCGCGGCAGTAGGCAATTATGTTCAGGAACGTCTGGTGCAGGAAATCTGAGAATTCGGCTTCGGACATTTCGCCACTGGCCATCGCGAACTCGCGATGTGTAGCCCTGCCGTTGCCGGACACATGTCCATTGATTCGAACGTTATACGGCGCGTCGGTGATGGCCGCGGAGGCCTTTTCGCCGTTTGAGAGGGCATCATAACTGGTCACATCCAACGCGTTGCCGCAGTATAGGCGGTGAGAACCCATTAGCCAAAGATCGCCGGTCCTTGAAACGACAGGCCCGGTGGCCAATTCAAACTGGTCGTCGGCTTCTTCCAACGCAGTATCCAGCGATTGGATTCGCAAATCGATTTCCGGTGGCTCAAATCCGATCGCCTCGATGTCAAAGTCGAGCACAAGGTCGGACAATTCCTTCAGGTGGATCGCGAGTTTGGGGTCGTCCCACGTCGATCGATCCGTCAACTTGTTGTCGGCCAACAGGTACGCCTTGGCCTGGGTGGGCGTCAGGTGGTCAAGCAAGATAACTGGGACCTTGTCGATGCCGAGCAGCATAGCCGCTTCATACCGGCCGTGGCCGGCAACAATTTTGTTGTTCTTGTCGACTAAGATCGGCGCATTGAAGCCGAATGCTTCGATGCTTCTGGCGATCGCCCTTATCTGCGCGCGGCCATGCTTGCGTGGATTGTGGGGGTCAGGGATCAGATCCCCTATCGCGACAGACAAGAGCTGCCGGCGCGCGGCCACATCGGTTGCGGTGGGGATTGAAGTGTTTAGCTTTGGCATATCTTGCAGGACCTATATTGGCCTCTCCTTGTCGGAGAAGAGGCTCTGGATGATCGTCCCTGCAAGACGAATTCAATTTACGTCGGAAGGTGCGCTTCGAACAATATCCGCACGTGAGATATCAACAGTTGTTCGTTGTTACCCGCGCATTCAAATAGCTAGTTCGAATTCCTTGTTACCTCCTTCGAATGTTTTGGTGGTTGTCGCTTTACTACGGCGGCGATTGCTGTGCGCCTGACGAAGAAGATTTCATAAGGCCGGCAGATGCGGACTATCCGCAGATACTCACACGATCGAGCATCTAGCTAAGCCTCCTCACACAAGAACCTTGCGGGTGGACACATCGCGGGCAGGGCGTGGAAACGGACGCTTCGTGATATCCAGATTGGATTTCCCAGTTAGTGAAAATTCGATCCCTGTTATTCTATAACTTTACCCTGTTAATTGCGTTAGGGAATTGTATCGAAAGCCCTTGCGGCGCAGCCACTTCTCCGATGTAAAAACTGCTTCGAAGGCCTAAAAATCGCAGAGATCCCTGTTAAATTCCCTGATAACAGGGAAGATTCAGTGGAGACTGGTTCGCATACGACTGGGCACACCACCAGCCTTCGCTTGCTTCGCAAGCTACGGCTCGGCAAGCCGCACTCAGTCCTATCGTAGCGAAGCAAGCGAAGGCTGCCGCGCCGAAGCCACTTGGCGAAGGCGGGCTATCCGCCGCAAGCTACGGCTCGGCAAGCCGCACTCAGTCCTATCGTAGCGAAGCAAGCGAAGGCTGCCGCGCCGAAGCCACTTGGCGAAGGCGGGCTATCCGCCGCAAGCTACGGCTCGGCAAGCCGCACTCAGTCCTATCGTAGCGAAGCAAGCGAAGGCTGCCGCGCCGAAGCCACTTGGCGAAGGCGGGCTATATCTGCAAGCTACGGCTCGGCAAGCCACGAGAACGCAACCACTACGACTAATCGCAAACCTCACACCGGCAATCCTGCCTTGAGCAGCCCGGCCTCATGGCGCCTGCGGTCAACCTCCTGCTTGTAGTGCTGGGTCGCGAGATAGGTGGCCACCGAGAAACCCGGTTCAAGCTTCACGACCTCGGCGGAATGCGCCGCGGCCGCAAGGCCATTGCCCATCTGGGCGAAGATCGCGGCGAGGAAAGCGTGATGCGTGTAGTCGGGCCGTGTGATCCGCGCGAACGCCTCGGCGGCTTCGGCAAATTTCTCCGCGCAATAATACGCGCGACCGAGGTGGTTCCAGAAGCGTTCGGGGTGGTACGGGTTGAGACGCATCGCCTTCCTGATCCAGTCGATCCCCTCTTCCGGTCGCCCTAGCCAGGTCAGAAACTCGCCCTGCTGCACCACGACCAGGTCGTAATTGGGATTGAGCGCAAGTGCCCGCTCCTGATGGTAGGCCGCCCTTTCGTGATCGTCGCGCGTCAGGTTCACCGCGGCCAGGATGCGGTGAACGTCGCTGTCATTGTCGTCGAGCGCCAGTGCGATCTGCAACTCGTCAGCCACCTTTTGGAAGGTGGCGTCGCGATCCGCGCACCATCCGTAGATCCAGGTCTGGCCCAGCACGCACGCCTTCCAGGCATGGGCGTGCGCGTAGTTCGGATCGAGCGCGATGGCGCGCGCGAGCAGGATTTGCGCCTCCGCGTTGTCCTCGCGCCGCGAGCGGTGGTGCAGGACTTTGGCGGCGAGCACGCACTCATAGGCCGCCATGTTGTCGGTTCGCTGGCGCTTCGCGCGTTCCTGCGTGGCCGCTTCGACGCGACCGGGAAGTGTGGCGACGATCGCGCCCGTCACCTCGTCCTGGATGGCGAAGATATCCTCGAGCTTGCGGTCGTAGCGTTCGGCCCAGACATGCCGGTCGGTTTGCGCGTCGATCAACTGCACGGTGACGCGGACGCGATCGCCGACCTTGCGCACGCTGCCCTCGAGGACATATTCGACGCCGAGCTCGCGCGCGACCTCCTGCACCTTCACCGCCTTGCCTTTGTGCACGAAGGTTGAGTTGCGCGAGATGATGAGCAGGTCGCGGAAGCGCGACAGTTCGGTGATGATGTCCTCGGTGAGGCCGTCGGCAAAGAATTCCTGTTCCGGATCGCCGCTCATGTTGACCAGCGGCAGCACGGCGATGGACGGTTTTCTGGTCGTGATTGTGGTTGCCGCGCCGTCCTTGCCGCTGACGTGCGCCTCGGCGGCATTCGGCTCGAGGCGGACCCGAAAGACATGGATCGGGCGGGTGATGTTTTTGACATTCTGCTCGCCGATATCCTCAAAGGCGATGTCGTCGAGCCGGTGGTTGACCTGATCGCGCACGGCGCCCGAGACGCAGATGCCACCGGGCTCGGCGAGCACCTCGAGACGCGCCGCGACGTTGACGCCATCGCCGAAAATATCGTTGTCCTCGATGATCACGTCGCCCAGATTGATGCCGATGCGGAACTGGATCCACCGCGCCGGCAAAACATCGGCATTGCGCCGCGCCATTCGGCGCTGAACTTCGGCGGCGCACGTCACCGCGTCTACGACGCTGTGGAACTCCACCAGCATGCCGTCGCCGGTCGTCTTGATGATGCGGCCGTGGTTTTTGGCAATGGAGGGATCGATGAGCTCAAGGCGGTGGGTCTTGAGGCGTGCAAGTGTCCCTGCCTCGTCGACCTCCATCAGCCGGCTATAGCCGACCATGTCGGCGGCAAGGATCGCAGCAAGTCTTCGCTCGGGTCCGGGCGCTTCCATTTTCCGCCTCGCTGACAAGTAGTCTAGCAGATTTGCCGCGCCGGCCAAGGTTGAGCGGCAGACGGTGGCCTTCTTGCGGTCCAATAACCTACCTTAAATTGCAGGTGATGAGCTCAAGATGGGTAGCTACTCGGCAGGCGCTAATTCGCCAGGGTATGGCTTATCCGCGTGACCACGCTGTCCCACTGGCGTTTTTCGGCGGCGGGATAATTGATCAGCACGCAGTTCAAGGTGTCGTTGCCGCGGTTGCAGCGGTTGTACCAGATGCGGTCGTTGCGAATGCTGGACACGACGAAGAAATCGGATGTGATCCGCTTGTAGACGATGCCGGCAGGCGGTTGCATCTTGGCCAGGAATTTGGCCGGTGAATCGTTCTCGGGATTGGGAACGGACTGCACCGTCAGATCGGCGCGTCGGTCTTCGGTGAAAAACCGTCGCCCGGTTCCGCTCTCGGGCGCTCCGCCGTCGCTGGTGAAGATCGAGACCGGCATGTCGACGCTGGTCCCGGTGCTCGGGATCACGTATCGCCGCCATTCGGCGTCGCCGGCTGAGGCGAGCGCCGGGATGAAGATCAAGACGCTGACGGCGAACAAGCGCGGCGCACGCATAAAACGATCTCCGGTTCGATGCGAGACAATCGAATCCATCGAGGTTCGTTCCCGCTCCGGACATTTCTAGGGCGCAGCTTTTTCGCTGATATGCGTTCCCGCGATATACCCAAACGTCAGTGCCGGCCCCAGCGTGATCCCGGCGCCGGGATAGTTGCCGCCCATGATGCTCGCCATATCGTTGCCGGCGGCGTAGAGGCCCGCGATCGGCTGGCCGTGTTCGTCGAGCGCGCGGGCGTGTTCGTCGGTCCTGATGCCGGCATAGGTGCCGAGATCGCCGATCACCATCTTGATCGCATAAAACGGTCCGTCCTTGATCGGCGCGACGCAGGGGTTCGGGCCATGCAGCGCATCGCCCTGGTAGCGGTTATAGGCGCGCGATCCCTTGCCGAATGAAGGATCGCGCCCTTCCGCGGCCGAGGCGTTGAATTCGGCGATCGTTGCTTCCAGCCCTTGTCGATCGATGCCGGTGCGGTCGGCGAGTTCGGCCAGCGTCGTGCCGCGCTTGAGATAACCGGTCGCAAGATGATGGCGCAGCGGCATCGGAAACGGCGGCACGCATCCGAGGCCGTATTTTCTGAGCGCGCGGTGATCGCACAGCAGGAACGCCGTGATCTCCTCGCCGGGTTTTGCCGCCTTCACCATCTCCTGCACGAAGTCATGATAGGAGTTGCCTTCATTGGCAAAGCGCTTGCCGTCGCGCGTGACAGCAATGACTCCGGGTTTGGCGCGGTCGATGAAATGCGGCATCACGCCCTTGCTGCCGTCCTTGCGTTCGGTGATCGAGACCGGCACCCAGGCCGCGGCATTCGGCAAATTGTCCTCGATACGGCCACCTGCGGCCTCCGCCAGGCGCAGTCCGTCGCCGGTGTTGCCGACAGGGCCTGGCGAGAAATGCTCGGCGCCGCTGGGCGCGTGCGGGAACATGGCCTTGCGCCTTGCGACATCGTGCGGAAAGCCGCCGCAGGCCAGCACGACGCCGCGCTTGGCATTGACGCGGATCAGCTTGCCATGGCGTTCGACGACCGCGCCGCGCACAGCGCCGTCCTCGACGACCAGTTCGTGCACCGGCGATGACAGCCACAGCGGTATCTTCAGGTCAAACGCCGATTTCGCCAGACGTCCCGCGAGCGCATTGCCGTTGGTTAGCGTCATGCCACGGCCGTTACGCATCACGTCCATCGCATGCTTCGAGAGGCGCTTCGCCACATAGATTGCCGAGGTCAGCGATTTGGTCGCGCGCATGAAATGGACGATGTCCTTGCCCGATCCAAGCATCATGCCGAACACCGTGAGTTCGGGGAGGGGACTGCCGATATCGTTGATATGCTCGCCCAGTTCGCGGCCATCGAACGGCCGAGCCACCATCGAGCGGCCGCCCTGCGCACCGCCCGGGGCTTCCGCATGATAGTCAGGAAAAGTCAGCGGCATGTCGAAGCGCACCGCCGTCTTGGTCGTGAAGAAGTCGACGGCGTCGGGACCTGCGGTAAGAAACGCATCGACGCGCGCGGCATCAAAACTGTTGCCGGCCTCATGCCGCAGATAGGTCTTCGCCTGCTCCGGGCTTTCCTCGATACCCCAGGCCTTCGCCAGAGATGTGCCGGGAATCCAGAGCCAGCCGCCGGAGCGTGCGCTGGTGCCGCCGAAGCGCGGCTCCTTCTCGACGATCAGGACATTGAGGCCGTGATGCCCCGCGGTCACCGCCGCCGACAGGCCGGCGCATCCCGAGCCGACCACCAGCGCATCGCATTCGTAAGTTTCTTGTTCGCTACCCGCCACGCGATCCGCCTCGGTTTGTGCCATGGGCGGACATTTGGATAGGGATCGACTGGTCTGTCAATCGCGCGGGTTTCTTCCCTTCTCCCCTTGTGGGAGAAGGTGGATCGCTGACGCGAAGCGGCAGCGAGACGGATGAGGGGTCTGTCTCCGCGGAGAGAACCCCTCATCCGGCGCCATAGCCGATGCGAAGCATCGGCGTTCTAAGAGACGGCGGCCATAGGCCGCCTACGCCACCTTCTCCCACAAGGGGAGAAGGAAAGAAGCAGCGCGTCGTGACGCGTGCGCCAACTCCCGCGCGCTCAATTCCCCGTCTCGAACGAACACGTCGCGCCGCCGCCGGCCTTCTGCCTGATCTCGGCCGGATCCAGCGTGCAAGTGAGCTTCGAGAGACTTTCCAGCATCGATCCGGCGGCGCCGTCGGCGGCAATGCCGGCCATGGCTTCGGTCGCAAAGATTTCGCTGGCACGGCGTCCGGTGATGGTTTGCTTGACGCCCTTGAAGGTCAGTTCACAGGAGCGCGCGGTGATGTCGACATTGCTGACCCGGCAGACGATGTTGTCCGCGGTGACCGAAATCTTCTTGGCGTAGCGCACGCCGCTCTGTCCGACGAAAAATGCCGAGACGGCTTCGCGTTCATCCGCGGTCAGCAGCGGCGAATACAGCGCCACGACGCCGGCCAGCGCCAAGGCTGCCGGTCCGTTGGCTGTCGCCGGGGCGGCCGATGCGGTGGACACCGTTGCGGTGAAAAGCGAGATGGCGAGAACGGCCAGCCTGCCGGATTTCATTTGCATTTCGTTCCCCCAGTTCGGCCGCGCGCCTGCCTGTCTCTTCTTGCGCGGTCATTTGGATCGGGTTCGATTCGTCTGTCAATCGTGCCGCTGGCGGTCCGCGCTAAACCTTCGGCCGCAGCGAGCGCTGCATGTCCATGGTGTAGGTGTACCGTCCCTCGGGATGCGTGGTGACAGTGACCTCGAACAGTTCTTCACGCAGGCCGTAATAACGTCGCACCATCGTCAGTGCGGGCGAACCGGGCTTGACCCCGAGCGCCTTGGCGAGATTCGCCGGCATGCCGCGCGCGAAGACTTCGAGTTGCGCATATTCGATGGTCTCGCCGAACATTTTTGCGATCTGCTCATGCACCGGCGCCCGGCCGTGATCGCGCCGCTTCACGACGCCGGCAAATTTCCGCAACACGTAGATTTCCACCCAGCCCAGTGGAGCCGCGAATTCATCGGAGCGCCGGATCGCCTCGATCAGGAACCAGTGCTTGCCCGGTTCGCATTTCAGGAGTGCGGCGAGGTTGCGGTCGGCGACGATTTCGCTGGAGCGCACCACCTGGCGATAGGTTTCGTTGGAATATCGCAGCCACTCGTTCAGCGACTTGACGCTGTGCGTGAACAACACCGGCGGCTCGGCCGCGATCACGACCGAGCCGAGCCCCGCCCGCCGCACGATCAGGCCCTGCTCGGTAATGATCCGCAGCGCCTCGCGCACGGTCTGACGGCTGGCGCCAAACCGCGCCATCAATTCGGTCTCGGTCGGCAGCAGTTCGCCGACCGGCGTGGAGCCGAGCCGGATTTCCTTCTGCAGCTCGGCGGCGATATCGCGATATCGCGTCGATTTGCGCTGTTCCTTCCTAGCGGCCATGCTGACCGTCAAGACACTGCACCGGCATGCCTGAAATCATCGACTGCAGCGCCGCCTCGAACGCCGACAAGGTCGCCAGCACTTCGGCTTCCCGCACCGGGAACGGGTTCTCGTTCTCGATGCTGCCTGCGAAAGCGTCGAGCTCGGCACGCAGCACGTCTGTCGCGGGGTAGGTGAGCCGTTGCGGCGCAGCACCGCTCTTTCGCAGCATCATTGTCGTTTCATCCAGCACCTCGGCGGAGCCTTTCGTCCCGAACAGGTGAACGCGCCAGTAAAACGGCGTGGCGCGGACGGTGGCAAGGGTGCCGGTGACACCGTTGACAAAATCCAGAGCCACGACGGCCGTATCGATCGGCGGCGGACCGACCTCGCGCTGACGCAGCCGGGCATAGACCCGCTCCACCGGCCCCAGCATGCTGACGAAGGCGTCGAGCACATGCAGGCCGGCGCCGGTCAAACCGCCGCCGGGCGATTCCTCCGGCGACAACCGCCATCCGCTGGTGATCTTCTGGGAGTTTTCGTTGCTGTTGTGCCCCTCGACGTGGAGGATCGTCCCGAGCTGGCCGCTCGCGAATGTTTCATGCAACGCGCGTATCGATGGCCAGAAGCGCCGGTTATGGCCGACGGCGAGGATGACCCCGGCCGCGCGGCAGGCGCCGAACATCCGTGCGGCGTCCGCGCAAGTCAGCGCCAGCGGCTTCTCACAAAAAATCTGCTTTCGCGCCGCCGCGCAGGCGATCACCTGCGCCGGATGCAGCGAATGCGGCGTCGCGAGCAGGACCGCGCCGATCGTGTCGTCGGCGAGGACCGCATCGAGATCGGCGGTCAAGCCGAGATCATGCCGGGCACAAAATTCCTTTGCCGCTGTCACGTCAGGCTCGACGGCGCGAACGATTTTCAGCTGTGGGTGATCAGCGGCGGCTTCGACCAGCTTGCGGCCCCAGCGGCCGAGACCGGCAATGGCGGCGCGGATCATCGCAAAACCTCCGGTGAGGCGGGCGGCCGCCGGATTGCCTCGATGACCGCGGCGCTGTCGCGGTCAGGTCCCTCGAGTGCGATCGCCGTGCGCAAAAGTTCGGCCTGAATGGTGGTGAGTGGGAGATGCATGCCGCATCGCCCCGCTTGCTCGATGATCAACTCGGCATCCTTCAATGTCTGCGCGATATGTGACTGCGGCCGATAATCCCGCGTCAACATCTTCTCGCCCTTGGTGTCCATGACGCGGGAATAGGCGGCCGATTGCCGCGCCGCCGCCAGGAATGCGTGTCCATCGAGCCCCAGGCGTTCGGCAAACGCTAGTCCCTCGGCCAACGCTGCGCGGTTGTTCTGCAGGATCAGATTGATCGCGAGCTTGGCCCGGCTGGCATCGCCGATCGCGCCGAAGCGCAGGCTGCGCGGGCAGAGAATATTCAGGAGTCCGCCGACCTGGTCGAGGACGGCGTCGTCGCCGGCCAGCAGTGCCGTGGCGGTGCCGTTTAGCACTTCGATGCTGGTGCCGGATATCGGCGCCTCCAGCAGCGGAAGGCCGGCGCGTGATGCGCGCTCGGCAATCCCGATGATCTCGCCGGGTCCGCAGGTCGTGATGCAGATCACGACCGGCCGTGCGGCACCCGCGCCATCATCGATTTCACCGAACAGCGCCTCGACCTGTTCGCCGCTATAGACGGCGACGATGATCGTTCGAGAACACGCGGCGAGTTCGCGCACTGATGTCGCCACCCTGCCGCCGGTGGCTTTGAACATCCCGCATCTGAACGGGTCGATATCAAAGCCGACCAGGGGTATCTTCGCATCGACCAGCCGCGCGGACAGCGCGAAGCCCATCAGGCCCAGTCCGACGATCCCGACCGGCGTATCCGCTGTCATGATGCGACCGCCATGGCGCGACTATTTGGCTTCAATGCCGGCGGCCTTGGCATCCGCCGTCCACCGCGTGATTTCGCTGCGGATGAAGGCGCCAAATTCGGCCGGTGGCATCGGGGAGACGACCATGCCGAGGCTCGCAAGCCTTTCCCGCACGGCCGGCGTCGACAGGATTTTCTCGGTGACGGTGTAGAGCCGGTTGACGATCGGCTCCGGCGTGTTCGCGGGCGCCAGCAGCCCGTACCAGATCGTGGCCTCGAAGCCCGGCATGGCCTCGGCGAGCGCGGGCAGGTCCGGGGTCAGTTCGTTTCGCTTCGGCGAGGTCACGCCGATGCCGCGCAGCGTGCCGCCCTGCATTTGCGGGATCGCGACCGAAAAATCCGCAAACGCGAGATCGATCACGCCCGAGATCACGTCGGTGACCGCCAGCGGCACGCCGCGATACGACGCCGAGGTGATCGTCATGCCGCCTCGGCTTTGCAGTTGCGCATTCGATATCTGCGACGCGCCGGAGCCGTAGCCGGCTGTCATGTTCGGGTGGGCTTTTGCGTATTCCATGAATTGCTTGAGATCCTTGGCCGGGAAGTCCGGTTTCACCAGCAGCACCATCGCGGTCGTGATGGTGCGGATGATCGGCGCAAAATCCCTGGCGGGATCGTAGGGCAGATTTTTCAGCATCGCGACGTTGCTGGCCTGCGTCGTGTTGGTTCCCATCAGCAGGGTGTAACCGTCAGGCGCACTGCGCGCGACCTCTTGCGCGCCGAGACTGCCGAGCGCGCCGCTGCGGTTCTCGATCACGACCGTCTGTCCCAGCTCTTCCTGCAGGCGCTGGCCGATCAGGCGCGCGACCTGATCGGGACCGGCGCCGGCGGGAAACGGCACGATGATCTTGATCTGCCGCGTCGGATAGTCGTCGGCGGCCTTCGCGAGCGGCCCCGCAAGTCCGAGCAGGACCAGACCGGCGAGAACGTGGAATCGCAGCTTCATCCTGTTTCCTCCAGCCATGGTCAGCGAAATCTCTTCACGGATTTCTGAGCTGGATTTATACGGACAAATGGCTAAGCTGTGCAAGATATGTGGCACAAAATTGCTATTTGGTCGATTGGGCCGCTCTTTAAATGACCGTATAAATAAAGTCACCAAGCCAACGCCGCGCGGAGGAGCTCGAATTGGACACCAGCGAACTGTACGCGCGAGGCCTGCGCCGGCGCAAAAAGCTGTTCGGCGAGGCCGATGTGGCCGAACGCATGGCAGCAGCAGGCGAATTCGGGGCGCCGCTGCAGAACATCATCAATGCCTATGTCTATGGCGACGTCTGGGAGCGGCCGGCCCTCACCGACGCGATGCGCAGCCTGGTGATGCTCGGCATGATGGCTGCCAGCAGCAAGCCTGCCGAATTCCGCGTCCACGCCAAGGGTGCGCTGGCGAACGGCTGCACGGCCGCGCAGGTTCAGGATGTCCTGCTGCTGGTGGCGATGTATTGCGGCGTGCCGGCCGCGATCGAGCCGACGCGTATCGCCGCTGAAATCTTCGGCGAAGTTGCCGACCCTGCAGCGAAGTCGTAGGCGGACGGCTGTACCGGATATGATTCCTGCAGACCCGCTATGCTGCGCTGCTAAACGGCCGCCAAACCCTTGCGCCGGAGGGTTATCGGCGGCACATTTGCGCGCGCGACGCCAAGATCGCCGAAACGAAAAGCCTGAGGAAGCTCCATGGCGGCCACGCGGATCGACTGCGATATTCATCCCGCGGTGGGCGGAACCCGCACCACGCTGCTGCCCTATCTCGACGACCACTGGAAAGAGCAGGTGGTCAGCCGCGCCATCGACGGCCTCGATCTCAACTCCTATCCGCCCAACATGCCGTTCTCGGGGCGCGCCGATTGGCGGCCGGCCAAGGGCAAGCCCGGCTGCGAGCTTGCGATGGTGCAGCGCGGCGCGTTCGACCAGCTCGGTTCGAGCCATGCGATCTGCAACGTCGTCTACGGCGCGCAGGCGGTGTTCGATTCCTACATGGCGGCCGGCTTCTGCAAGGCGATCAACGACTGGATCGCGGCCGAATGGTTGTCGAAGGATTCTCGGCTGAGCGCCTCGATCGTGGTGCCGATGCAGGCGCCTGATCTGGCCGTCGAAGAAATCGAGCGGCGCGCCGCTGACAATCGCTTCGTCTCCGTCCTCGTGCTGGCGCAGGGCGACAGCCTGCTCGGCAAGCGGCACTTCTGGCCGGTCTGGCAGGCAGCCGAAAAGCACAAGCTGCCGGTCGCGATCCACGCCGGCAGCGCCTATCGCGGCGCGCCGAGTTCGATCGGCTGGCCGTCCTATCGCTACGAATATTATCTCGCCGAAGCGCAGGCGTTCCAGGCGCAGATTTTGAGCCTGGTCTATGAAGGCGTGTTCGGTAAATTTCCCGGGCTGAAAGTCGTGCTGATGGAATCGGGCGTGAGCTGGCTGCCGGCCTTCATGTGGCGCGCCAACAAGACCTGGCGCGGCGTCCGCGTCGAGGTGCCCTGGGTCGAGCGCGAGCCGGCTTCGATCATCCGCGACCATATCCGCGTCACCATGCAGCCGTTCGACGGTCCGCCCGATGCCGCAGGCGTTGCCGACGTCATCGAGCAGATCGGCTCCGACAAGATGTTCCTGTTTGCGTCGGACTATCCGCACTGGCAGTTCGACGGCGACGACCCGGTGCCGCCGCATCTGCCTGCCAGCATTGTCTCGCGCATGTGCGCCGATAATCCGCTTGAAACCTTCCCGCGGCTGAAGCTCGCGGCTTGAGCCAGAATACACAAGGAGGATCGCATGAGTGATGTCATCGACCGCCCCATCCTCGCCGAGGAAGCCGCCGCCAAAAGCCGCCTGCGTATCATCGATTGCGACGTGCATCCGAGTATCCACGCGCATTCCGATATCGAACAGTTCATGCCGAAGCGCTGGCAGGAGCATCTTCGCACCTATGGCAGCCATCTGCGCACGCCCTATATCGGCACCACGCCGTATCCGCGCTCTTCGCCGTTGATCGCGCGCCGCGATGCCTGGCCGCCGACCGGCGGGCCTCCGGGCTCCGATCTTGATTTCATGCGCAAGCAGCATCTCGATCCGCTCGATATCGAGTATGGCATTCTGCAGGTGCTCGATCTCTTTATCTTCTCGCAGCAGAATCTTGAGTTCGGCGCCGCGATCCAGCGCGCCATCAACGACTGGCAGCTCGCGTTCTGGTCCGACCGCGATCCGCGATTGAAGGCCTCCATCCTCGCCGGTCAGGACGACACGCAGCTTGCGATCGCCGAGATCGAGCGCTGCGCGAAAATCGGCCGCTATGTCCAGATCAATGTCTGCCCGCGCGCCAACGAGCCGCTCGGCCGCCGGCGCTACTGGCCGATCTACGCACGCGCGCAGGAGCTCGGCCTGCCGCTCGGCATTCATGTCGGCGGCTATGGCGGGCACGCGCCGACCGGCGGCGGCTGGCCGTCTTATTATGCCGAGGAGCACCAGTCGAACGCGCACACCATGGCGGCGCAGCTCACCAGCCTCGTGCTCGAAGGCGTTCCCGAACGCTTCCCGAACCTCAAGATTATTTTCATCGAGGGCGGTTTCGGCTGGATCCCGTCGGCGACGTGGCGGATGGATCGGCATTTCGAGGCCTTCCGCAGCGAGGTGCCGCATCTCAAGCGCAGGCCATCGGAGTATGTGAAGGAGCATTTCTGGTTCACGACGCAGCCGATCGACGAGCCAGATGAAGGCAAGCATCTGCGCTCGCTGATCGAATGGGTCGGCGTCGACCGCCTGCTGTTCTCGTCGGACTATCCGCACTGGGATTTCGACGATCCGCGCTACGCCTTCAGGACGCCGCTGACCGAGACCGAACGCCGCAAGATCTTTAACGGCAACGCGCGCGCGCTCTACAAGCTCTGATCGGCGACAAGGAAAACATGACCCGGCACATCGTCGCCCGCACCTCGGACATCCCGCCCGGCGGCAACAAGGTTTTCGGCGTCGACGGCCGCGACATCGTCGTGTTCCACGTCAACGGCGAGTTCTTCGCGCTGCTCAATCGCTGCCCGCATGCGGGTGCGCCGCTGGAGAAGGCCGCCTGCGTCGCGCGACTGACCTCGCCGGAGCCGGGCGTCTACGAACGTTCGCGCGTCGGCGAGTTGTTGCGCTGCGCGTGGCACGGCTGGGAATTCGACATGCGCAATGGGCAATCCTGGTTCGATCCGAAGCGGGTGAAGATCCGCTCTTATCCGGTCTCGGTCGAGAGCGGCGAGGTGTTGCAGAAGGGGCCGTATGTGGCGGAAACCTTCCCGGTTCATGTCGAAGACAGCTACGTCATCATCGAGACTTAGCTGTAACGCCTGTCCGGCGCGATTCTGTCCCGCCGAAGTTATGGATGACGATCTTACTCCTCATCCCCAGCCAAAATTTGGTGTGTAACTCTATAAAATCACGAGATTCTAGATCGCTTAGAGCCCCAAGAGCGTATGATTGTATTGGGTCAATACTGCAGTGATAAGTTGAATATTGATACTATAATACGAACTTGATTCTCAAGTTGGCGAGCTTCCCACATGGCGGTCAAGAAAGTATTTTTCGCGTATCCTTCAAGTCAAACGGAAGTGATGCAGGCCGCTAAAGGCGCGGGACGTCTGGTTGCAAGTCGAGGTAACGAAATCTATTTGCGTCTTTGGGTCGAGAACGATATCGCCGGCCGACCACTTACTGATCCGATTTTCCAAGAGATTCATCAATGCGATATTCTGTTTGCAGACGTCACAACCGTAAATTTTAATGTGACGTTCGAGATCGGATACGCGATTGGCCTCGGAAAACGTGTCCACATTACCCGCAACACGAATTTCCGCCGAGAAGTGGAGCTAATTGATAAAATTGGCGTATTCGACACCCTAGGGTTCGAGCCATATTCCAATGAGGAAGACCTAGCGAGGATGATACTTGACGCCAATAGTGATGGGGCGATCAGGTTAAGTTCCGTACTAAATGTTAAAGCGCCAATCTATGTGTTGAACACGCCGACTACGGGTCAAGCAATGTTGGCGATTGTTTCGCGCATTAAGAAAGCTCGACTCGGTTTCAGGAGTTTCTTTCCACAAGAAGAGCCGCGTCTATCCGCCATCAAGGCGGTGGATGACGTTTCTGCCTCGTTGGGCGTGGTCGTTCCGTTGCTATCTAAAGACTTTGCTGACGCTGACATTCATAATATGCGCGCCGCGTTTGTTGCGGGCGTCGCTCTTGCTATGGCGAAAGCCACAGTTATCCTTCAGCCATCAAACGGTCCTGCCCCGCTTGATGTTCGCGATCTTGTTAAGACTTATGCTCGGTCGGAAGACATAGCTGATCAAATAGGTGAATTGGCCCTCGACGTTACGGAGAGACTGCAAGCGGTCGAACCTCTACCAATTCCTACAGGTAATTTCCTAGCGCAGCTTTCCCTAGGCGACCCTATTGCCGAGAACGAATTTCAAACTTTGGGAAAGTATTTCTTGCGGACTGATGAATTCGGTCGAGCCTCGCGGGGTGAGGTCAATATAGTATTAGGGCGCAAAGGGGCCGGCAAAACTGCCTTGTTTTCTCAATTGCGTAACGAAAAGAGAGAAAATTCACAAAACATCGTCGTTGACCTGAAGCCTGAGGGATATCAGCCTCATCAGGCTCAGCTACGTCATCATCGAGACGTGAGGCGCCGGCGCCAGCCTGTCCTGATACGAAGATATCCTCTCATTTTGATCTCACGCAAAGGAGCCATTCCATGACGCACGCCATTCGCTTCCACAAAACAGGCGGTCCCGAAGTTCTGGTCTGGGAAGAGGTCGCGGTCGGAAAACCCGGTCCGGGCGAGGCACGCATCCGCCACACCGCGGTCGGGCTGAACTTCGTCGACATCTACAATCGTTCAGGACTTTATCCGGCTCAGTTGCCGAGTGGCCTCGGGGGCGAGGCGGCCGGCGTGGTCGAGGAAGTTGGTTCCGGCGTCACCGATCTGAAGCCCGGCGATCGCATTTGCTATGGCAGCGCGCCGATCGGCGCCTATGCCGAAGCGCGGTTGATCCCGGCCGATCGGCTGCTCAAGCTGCCTGATGGCGTCGACGACAAGACCGCGGCGGCGATGATGCTGAAAGGCCTGACGACGCAATACCTGATCCGCCAGGTCTATCGGGTCAAGGCGGGAGACACGATCCTGCTGCACGCCGCGGCCGGCGGCGTCGGCCTGATCCTCAGCCAATGGGCCAAGCATCTTGGCGCCACCGTCATCGGTACCGTCGGCAGCGACGAGAAGGCAAAGCTCGCCAAGGCCCATGGCTGCGCCCACACCATCGTTTACACGCGCGAGGATTTCGCCAAACGCGTCGATGAGATCACCGGCGGCAAGAAGGTGCCCGTCGTGTACGATTCCGTCGGCAAGGACACGTTCCTGAAATCGCTGGACTGCCTGGCTCCAACCGGCGTCGCCGCGCTGTTCGGGGCATCCTCCGGCGCGGTCGATCCGCTCAACCTCGGCCTGCTGGCGCAGAAGGGATCGCTGTTCGTCACGCGGCCGACGCTCAACACCTATGCCGCCAAGCGGGACAACCTCGTCGCCATGGCGAACGAACTGTTCGATGTCGTGAAATCAGGCGCGGTCAAGATCGAGGTGCATCAGACCTATCCGCTGAAGGACGCGGCGAAGGCGCATGCCGATCTCGCCGCGCGCAAGACCACGGGCTCGACGGTTCTAACCGTGTGACCGCCTTGCAGGGCGCGAACGCGCCCAGGAGAACGGTCGTGTCGCTCGCAAAATGGTAACCTCAGCGCGAGGCCGCGCCGAGGTCACCTGACGATATCAGCCGATGCGCGATCAACCGCAGACCTGAACGGGCTGGTGCCGCCAGCCATGGCTGGTGTGCACGCGTCGCTGCACCACGTAGCAGCCGCCGCCATCGTCGTAATCGGCGTAGGGATCGTAGGTATAGTCGTTATAGTCGTCATAGTAGTCGTACGGATAGAAGCCGTAGCCTAGCCCAGAACCGAATGCGAAGCGGTTTCCGAAGCGGCCGTGGAATCCCCGGCCGTAACCACCATTGTGGAATCCGCCTGCGAAGCCGCCGCCATGAAAGCCGCCTCCACGGAAACCACCGCCAGCAAAGCCGCCGCCGTGGAAGCCGCCGCCACCAAAACCGCCGCCGTGGAAGCCACCGCCGCCAAAGCCGCCGCCGTGGAAGCCGCCGCCGCCAAAGCCACCGCCATGGCCGCCTCCGCCGCCAAAGCCGCCGCCACCGCCGTGGCCGCCTCCGCCTCCACCTCCACCGCCGCGCGCCAACGCCATCGTTGGCGAAACCAGACCCAGGGCGGCAACCGCCAACAACGCGATCAAACTCTTGCGCACCATAATCACTCTCCGTCAGATCTCGCTCCCAACCGCGATACTTCTGACGTGGCGATCGTTTTTGAAATCGCTATTGCGATCGACGCGTTTGCCGCTCAACTGTTCGCGATGCCCGGCTAAAAGAAAATTTAAACATCGGCGATCCGATGTTACGCCTGTAACAGCATTGCCGCGATCATGCAGCCTTTGCCGTCAGCCCATCGATCATCGCGCCGACGATGATGGCGATTTCCTTGCGCAGTTCGATCACCGGCACCGCGATCAGTTTCTGCTCGAGGCCGAGCAACACCATGCCGTGAGCGGCAGAGAACAGACTGCGCGCCGTCACGCCGAGTTCGGCCGGTGATCGGTTTGGAAACAGCGCGGCGAGCGGACGATAGATATGGCGGAACAGATCCATCTGTTCACTGATCGCCCAATCCGGAACGGGTTTGCCCGGCGCCATCCGGTGTTCGAACAGCGCGCGCCACAGTTCGAGATTTTCGGCGGCGAATTCGCAATAGGACACTGCAATTCGAACCAGCGTTTCCCGCGGCAAAGCCGGGCCGTTGCTTTCCGCTGCGGTGAGGGCGGCGTCCAGCCTGGAAAGCGTCCGCGAGCCCACCCGCAGGATCAGTTCGTCCATATCCTCGACGAGATTGTAGACCGCGCCGTTGGCGACGCCGATTTCCCGCGCCAACTCCCGCGTCTTCAGGCCGGCCAATCCGCCCGCGGAGATGCTTCGCTCCGCCGCGAGGATCAGTTCTTCGCGAAATTTTGCTCGTCTTTCCAGTGCTTTAGACATTATTTACCAATTTCTTGAGCGATGCTCAAAATGATTCTTGAGCAACGCTCATGTTGGTGCTACAAACTGATTCATGAGCAACGCTCATAACACAGGGAGCTACCAATGTTCAAAACTGTTTTGACGCTCTTCCGGGGCAGTGTAGCTGCCGCGGGGGAAGAACTGGAAGACCGCTCGGCGCTTCTCATTCTCGACCAGCAGATGCGCGATGCGGCCGCGGCCGTCGAACGCTCCAAGCGCACGCTGGCGCTGGCGATCGCAGGCGACCAGCAGGAAGGCCGCCGTCTCGACGCCACCAACGCCCGGATCGCCGATCTCGAAGTCCGCGCCACCGCAGCGCTTGATGGTGGCCGGGAAGATCTCGCCCGCGAGGCGGCACAGTCGATCGCCAACCTCGAGGCGGACCGCGATGCCGCGATGACCGCGCGAACCCTGTTCGCGTCCGAAATCGCGCGGCTCAAGCGCCACGTTTCCAATGCCGAGGCACGGATCACCGAACTCGATCGCGGCCGTCGCATCGCCCGCGCCTCGGAAGCGGTACGCGCGCTTCGCAGGGGCGGCATCGAAGCCGCGCGTCCCTACGAATCCACGCTGCCGGAAGCGGAGAACACGCTGAAGCGGTTGCGCGAACGGCAGATCGAGGCCCAGGCCGCGGCCGACGCCCTGATCGAACTCGATGCCGCCAGCGGGCCGCAGGCGACTGCCGAGAAACTCGCCGAACAGGGCTTTGGCCCCCGGCTGAAATCAACCGCGGACGACGTGCTCGCGCGGCTGAACGCCAAACGCACGCAAGCTGCCTGAAACTGAACTCGATCGATTAAACCCATATCAAACAGGAGATTGTCATGAACCAGAACGTCCAACCCCACAGCGGTGCCTGGGTTACCTTCACCTATGTTTCGTTTTCCGCCTCCGCCTTCATGGTCGCCGTCGGCGTGTTCTTCCTGCCGCTCGATCTCTGGATCAAGGGCTATCTCGCGATGGGCATCGTCATGCTCGTCCAGTCCTGCGTCACCCTGACCAAGACCGTGCGCGACATGCACGAGAGCGGCAAGATGGTGAACCGCATCGAAGACGCCAAGGCCGAGCGGTTGCTGATGGAAGTTTCCAAGGCTGCCTGATTTCCAAGGCCGCGTAACCTGTGACGCGGCGCTGGCGAAGGCGGACGGCGGATGTTTCGGCATCCGCCGTCGGTCGGCGGCCATCGCTCCCGATTCGCGGGCCGGCATGATCCAGAAATCACTGCAATCCAGCTCGCGACGGAAGATTCAAAGGAAGGATCGACTTCAATGAAACGAACCGTGATGTTTCTTCTGCTGGGGCCCTCGCTGGTCGCGCTTGCGGTGTGGATGGTTGCCGTTGCCATCGCGGGTCGGATCGACGACGCTTTCGTTGCATTATGCGCAACGGCGTCCTTTCTGCTCACCTTGCCTGTATCGGCGATCACCGGGCTCGCGGACGGATATCTTGCGTCGGCCTTGCCGGCGCCCTTGAGGGCACCCCTGACCGCAGCGATCGGCATGACCGGTGCTGTCAGCCTGGTTCTGGCCCTTTTCACGATGATTTTCTCACCGACAGTGCCGCCTGAGGTCATGACTGGAGCACTCTGCGCGGGCTTGTTCTTGCTGCTGCCGATGGCCTTGTGTTCGCTCTTGTCGAACGACGATGGCAACCGGCGACGGCATTTGATTGAACCGGCCTGCGCGTGAGGATGGGACGCGAGGGCCGCGTAACCTGTGACGCGCGGCGCCAGCGAGCGCGGACGGCGGATGTCTCAGCATCCGCCGTCTGGGGCACTCAGCACGGGCGCTTGTTCGTTGCTCTCGCACAACTATCGGAGCTAGGGGGCCGATCCGGCATCCGTCGTTTCCTGTCGTGAATCATTTGGCATCGCCGCTCAATGTATCGTTTACCCTGTCACAACCTGAAGGTGATCGACTCATAGCTCCTTAACTGGCGCGGGCGCAAAAGTGCGGCTGAGGGTTGCGGCGTGGCTTCGTAAAACGCATGCAGTCGTCTGAAACCGATATTTCATCGCATAATCTCATTAGCAGGATGGCGCCGTGAATCAGAATTCCCCGCATCACAGCAATGCCTGGGTCACCTTTACCTACGGATCGTTCGGCGCCTCGGCCTTCCTGGTCGCAATTGGCGTCTACTTTCTCCCGGTTGACCTCTGGATCAAGGGTTATCTCGCGATGGGCATCGTGATGCTCATTCAGTCCTGCGTCACCCTGACCAAGACGGTTCGAGACGTGCATGAGAGCAGCCGCTTTGTGAACCGCATCGAGGATGCCAAGGCCGAACGGCTGCTGATGGAAGTTTCCAAGGCTTCGTAGTTTCCAAGGCTTCGTAACCTGTGGCGAGGTCGTGGCAAAGGTGGGCGGCGGATGCTTCGGCGTCCGCCGTTTGCCTGCCTCGTAGAATGTTTGACCTCACCAACACATCGTTTACCTTCGTGCCACCGTAAGGTGTCGCACTCATGGCTCCTTAACGGGCCCGGCGCACAAATCCGGACCGAGTGCGGGCAAATGGCATGGCGTTTATCTCGAGCGGCAATTCGGCGATCCGTCGTGTTTTGGGGCAGGTTCGCTCCGCGGCCGGACGTTTGGGCGGCTATGGCGTGTTCTGGCTGAAGGCGCTGCGCCAGCCGACCATCGATCTCACCCTGCGCACCCATACCGGCCTGATCACGCGCATTGTCGAAACTCCCGGGCTGTCGCTTTCCAAGGCCGAACTCGGCGAACTGGTGTCGCAATTGCGCGTCGTGGCCGCCAAAACGCTGCCTGAGGAAAGCCTCACCTACGGCATTTTCTCCGGCGATCGCGAAAGGTTGTCACGCGCCATCGTCACGCTGATCTCCGAGGAAGCGACCGCGCGGCCGATCGCTTTCAACGCGCTGTCGGTGATGGATGTCGAACTCGACGGGGAACCTGCGGAGGTCACCCATCTCGGTCTTGTGATGGTCGATCCCGACGAGCGCGGGCGAGGACTGTCCTGGGTCCTCTACGGCCTGACGGCGCTGGTTCTCTTTGTCCGTGACGGGCTGCGTCCGAAATGGATCTCGAACGTCACCCAGGTGCCGTCAGTCGTCGGCATGGTCAGCCAGACCTTTTCGGATGTCTTTCCGTCGCCGCATCCGGACGCACGCCAGAGCTTTGCGCATCTGCAACTGGCGCGCGGCATCATGTTACGTCACCGTGCCGTGTTCGGCGTGGGTGAGGAAGCCGGCTTCGATGAAGCGCGGTTTGTCATCACCAGTGCCTATACCGGCGGATCGGACGCGCTGAAGAAAACCTTCGAAGCCGCGCCAAAACATCGCGACGAGCAATACAACGCGTTTTGCGCGCGGGAGCTTGACTACGCCAGGGGCGACGACGTCCTGCAGCTCGGCCGCATCGATCTCGCGGGCGCGCGCCGCTATCTCCTGAGCGAAGTGCCCTCCGGTTCGTTGCCGGCACTGCTCGCAACCGGCACCGCGCTGGCCCTGCAGCGGATGGTGCTTCCTGCCGTTCACTGGATGGACGATACGCGGCCCTGCGGCATCTTGCGGCCGCGGGCGCCGGCAAATGGAGCCGGCCCATGACGCCGGGGATGATCGCCGATTCCATCGTCAACCTGTGCGGCGCGATTGGCCTTGGCGTCGCCATGGCCACGCTGTACCGGCGTGATCCCAGGAGCCCGCTGACCCGTCGCCTGTTGGTGGCGCTTGGCATCATCGCGTCGCTGTTCCTGGTACGCGGCGTCGCGTGGTGGAGCGGCAGCGGGGTGCTTGACAACCTGTCGATGATCCCGGCCGGGCTGGTCCCACTTGGTGCCTTGATCGTCACCGAAGGGATTTTGCGGCGTCATGCCCCGCGCCTGGCCAAAATAACGATTCTGGCCGGCGGCATCGCGCTCGGTCTCGCCGGCGCTGTTGGATCGGAGCGCTTTGCTGCGCCCTATGCCATCCTGCTTGTGCTTTTCCAGCTCGGCGGCTTTGCCATCTGCGCCTGGCTGCTGGCGACGCGCGACCGGACCACACTGTTGGCGTCCGAGAATCGCAGCATCGGGCGCCTCGCCGTCGGCGCCGTCCTCGTCATTCCCTTCATCGTCACCGATTTCAGGGTGCTGATGCCGGATATTCCGGTCAGGCTGGGGGCGTTGGGGGCACTGCTCGTCGTCACCGCGATCCTGATCGCGGAACGCGGCGCGGAGACGCAGCGTCAGGCGCTGATGATGACGGCGCTGCGGCTCTCGAGTTCGGCGCTTCTCGGTATTGCCGCGGCGTTTGTCGCGCCGGATGTCGACGCGGCGCAGGTCATGCGATTTAGCGCGATTGCGATCGCGGGCGTTCTCACCATCGGGTTGGCGGTGGACGCGCTGCGCGCCCACTTCGAATCGCAGGTGCCGGGCGTTCTCAACTCCGTCGCGGCGTCGCCGGCCAGAACCCGCGACGCGCTGATCGCGGAACTCGCGCGTCATCCGATTTTCGAGAGCGCCAGGCGCTATCGCGAGAGCGAGCTCTCGACGTACGATCCGTCCCTGCTGCGTGATTTCCTGTCGGGCGTGCGGGTGCTGCGTCGCCCCGATGCGCCATGGGGGCTGACATTGTCAGATCCGGCCGTTGAGCGCGTCGCGTCGCTGCTGGCCGCCAACAGCGCGACGCATCTCATCGTTCTGTCGCATGATCCGATCGACGTCATCGCGCTTGCGGTTCCCGTGATTTCGGCCGATCCGGCCACGGAAACGGCGCTGGCCCTGGTGCGGCGCCTGCTGGCGCTGACGCCGGAGACCGTCTGACATTCTCCATCACGTGATTTTTCACGCCCGCCCGACTTACGAAATGCATCGTGATTGTGATAAGACCGCCGCCGTAGCGGTTCATGACGGGGCAGGCCGATGTCGAAGCAAGCGATGCGCGAGGAGGCCGAGCGCCTGATCCGCGAGACGATGGAAAAGAAGGCCCTCGTCGTCAAACAGGGCAACACCCGGATCGAGGCGGTCTGCGGCAAATGCGGCGCGCCGAACCGCGTTCAGGCGGAAAAGGGCGCAACCCGCGTCAAGTACGTCTGCAAGCAATGCGGCGACAAGCAGGTGACGCTGTAGGCGTTCGCGGTTTGTAGGGTGGGCAAAGCGAAGCGTGCCCACCATTCTTTGCGGCGTTCGCGATGGTGGGCACGGCGCAAGCGCGCCTTTGGCCACCCTACGAACTACGAGCCCTTCACGAACTTCGCAAATGCCTCCGCATAGTCGGGATGCCAGCGCGACAGCGCGGGGCGATTTTCCGCAATGTCGCCGGCGGCCCACAGCATGCGCCGCTCGTCGAGCGGCCTCGGCACGTCATTGTCGGGGCAGAGGATGTAGAAATCGCCGGCCTCGATACGTGCGATCATGAAGTCGACGGTCTGCTCGGCCGTCCAGGCGCCCGGTGGCTTCTCGGTGCGGCCGCGCGCGGTCAGCGCGGTGAAGACGTGACCGGGGATCATCAGATGCGCGCTGATCTTGCAACCCGGGATGTTGCGCAACTCGTGCTGCAGCGCCTCGGTCTGCGCTTTCACGCCGGCTTTCGAGACGTTGTAGGCGGGATTGCCGGGCGGCGTCGTGATGCCCTGCTTGGAGCCGGTGTTGATGATGAGACCGGGCCGCCCGCGTTCGACCATGTGAGCGGCAAAGGCCTGCGTGCCGTGAATGACGCCCCACAAATTGACCGCGAGAATGCGCTGCCAGTTCTCCAGCGGGCCAAAACTGTTGCTGTCGGGGCCGATGCCGGCATTGTTCATCAGGATATCGGTGCCGCCGAACCGCTTCTGCACGGCGGCTTCCAGGCCAGCCAGGTCGTCGAAGCGGCTGACGTCGACGGGAGCGGTCATGATATCGGCAACGCCGCCCTTCGCGACGGATGCCAGTTGGGTGGCCGCCTCGGCGAGCCGGTCAGCCCCGATGTCTGCAATGCAGACCTTCATCCCGATGGCGGCGAAATGTGTGGCGGCGGCAAGTCCGATGCCGGACGCGCCTCCGGTGATCACGGCGATGTTGCCGGGCGACATGGCTGGATGGGGCATGGCTGTTCCTCCGAACAAATATCTGGCGCATTCAGTATTGCATACTTGCATGCGGACCATGCACGTACCAGCATGGGAGCCCTTCGCTTCCGGGCGTTCTCAACGGGCCGATTAGCTTTACGATTCCGCTCAATCGCTATAAACGATGAAATATAGCGATCAACGATACTGACCGATATCAAGGGAGAGCAGACATGGCTGTCACACAGGCAATACCGATCACGCGCCATCCTTATGCGGATGGTTCCTACAAGAAGATGCTGATCGACGGCCAATGGGTCGACGCCGCTTCCGGCAAGCGGTTCGAGACGCATAACCCGGCGACCGGCGAGTTGCTCGCAACCGTCGCCGAGGGTGACGCCGAGGACATCAACCGCGCCGTGGCGGCGGCCCGTCGCGCTTTCGAAGGGCCATGGAGCAAGGTCAAGCCGTATGAGCGGCAGGGCCTTTTGTTGAAGCTTGCCGATCTCGTCGAGAAGAACTTTGAGGAGCTGTCGCAGCTCGACACCGTCGACATGGGTGCGCCGATCAGCCGTACCCGCGGCAACAAACTGCGCGTGCTCGGCATGCTCCGCTATTACGCCGGGCAGGCGACGGCGCTGCACGGTGAAACCATCGAGAACTCGCTGCCGGGCGAGATATTCTCCTACACGCTGAAGGAGCCGATCGGCGTTGTTGGCGCGATCATTCCCTGGAACGGTCCGCTCGGCGCCAGCGTCTGGAAAATCGGTCCGGCGATCGCGACCGGCTGCACAGTGGTGCTGAAGCCGGCCGAGGAAGCGCCGCTGACCTCGCTCCGGCTGGCCGAGCTATGCATGGAAGCGGGTATCCCGCCCGGCGTCATCAACGTCGTGCCCGGCTTTGGCGAGACCGCGGGCGCCGCGCTGGCCGCGCATCCCGATGTCGATAAAGTCGCGTTCACCGGCTCGCACATCACGGGACAGTCGATCATCCGTGCCTCCGCCGGCAACCTGAAGCGCGTTTCGCTTGAGCTTGGCGGCAAATCGCCGGACATCGTGTTCGCCGATGCCGATCTCGATGCGGCGGTGCCGGGGGCCGCGATGGCCGTGTTCGCCAATTCCGGGCAGATCTGCAGCGCCGGCACCCGGCTCTTTGTCGAGAGCAAGATCTATGACGAGTTCGTCGGCCGCGTCGCGGAATTCAGCAAGAAGCTGCAGGTCGGCAATGGCCTCGATCCGAACACTCAGATCGGGCCGCTGGTGTCGAAGGATCAGCTCGAGCGCGTCTCCGGCTATCTCGACATCGGCCAGAAGGAAGGCGCCAAGGCGCTGGCCGGCGGCGCGCGATTGACCGAGGGCGCGCTGTCGAAGGGCTATTTCGTGCCGCCGACGGTGTTCGCCAATGTCCAGGACAATATGCGGATCGCGCAAGAGGAAATCTTCGGCCCCGTCATCTCGGCGATCTCATTCAAGGATTCCGACGAACTGATCAAGCGTGCCAATGCCACGACCTTTGGCCTCGGCAGCGGCGTCTGGACCACCAATGTCAGCAAGGCACACCAGGTCGCAAAGGCGCTGCGCGCCGGTTCGGTCTGGGTGAACTGCTATCAGGCGATGGACCCGGCGGTGCCGTTCGGCGGCTACAAGATGAGCGGCTATGGCCGCGAGTCCGGCAAGCAGCATGTCGAGGAGTATCTCAACGTCAAGGCGGTCTGGGTCAAGACGGCCTGAGACGCTCCCCGATCAGTGAAAACATGGCAGCGGCGGCTTCGGCCGCCGCTGTCCGTTTACGGGGTCGTTTATCGGCTGGCGGCCTTCTTTGGCCGCCCGATGTCCTTGCGAAGCGCCTCGAGCTCCTTGCGCGCGGCGCTGGCAGCATTGCGTTCGATCTTGCGGTAGCGCGCGATCAACGAGGTGCCGAACGGCGTCAGGACCGCGCCGCCGCCATTCTTGCCGCCAGTCTGCCGTGCCACCGCGGCCTGGCGGCAGATTCGGTTGATCTCGTCGACCAGATCCCAGGCGCGCTTGTAGGACATGTCCATCGCGCGGCCGGCCGCCGAGATCGAGCCGCAGGCCTCGATATTCTCCAGCAACTGGATCTTGCCCGGTCCGATCCGGCCATCGTCCGTCAGATCGATCCGGACGCTCAGGGAAGGCAGTGATCTGGCGCTCGATTTCGGCATGGACGACTTGCTCTCTTGCATCACGTGGCGAGATTGCCACCGGAGCCTTTTACGAACAAGCTGAAGCGGTTACATATCCGTATCAACACGGGGTTCTGGAATAGACATGAATTATCCATCGTTGTTTTCGCCGCTCAAGGTCGGGCCCTACCAGCTCAAGCACCGTCTCGCATTGGCGCCGTTGACGCGCATGCGGGCGGCGAAGCCTTCTCTCGCGCCGCGGCCGTTAAACGCGGAATATTACGCCCAGCGCGCGACGCCGGGCGGATTGCTGATCGCCGAAGCCTCGCCGGTGACGGAGACGGGCTTCGGCAGCCCCGGCGTGCCCGGCATCTATACCGAGCAGCAGATCGCGGGCTGGCGCGAGGTGGTCGACGCCGCTCACGCCAGAGGCGGAATCATTTTTCTGCAGCTCTGGCATGTCGGACGCGTCTCGCATTCCTCGTTCCAGCCCGGTGGCGTGTTGCCGGTCGCGCCGTCGGCAGTGCCGATTGCGGAGCTGAAAACCGGGACCGCCGACGGCAAGGCGGTGCCTTACGAGACACCGCGCGCGCTTGAGACGTCGGAAATTCCTTTGGTGGTCGACGCCTATCGGAAGGCGGCGAAGAACGCGCTTGCGGCCGGCTTCGACGGTGTCGAGATACATGGCGCCAACGGCTATTTGATCGAGCAGTTCCTGCAGTCGCACACCAATTTGCGCACCGACCAGTATGGCGGCTCGATCTCGAACCGCGTGCGCTTCCTGATGGAAGTGACGCAGGCCGTGGTCGAGGTCTGGGGCGCGGATCGCGTCGGCGTGCGGCTGTCACCCTATGGGGTCGCCAATGGCAGCGGCGAGCCGGACCCGATGCCGCTCTACACGTACGCGATTGATCAGCTCAACCCGCTTGGCCTGGCCTATCTGCACTTCATCGAGCCGCGCTCCTCCGGTGCCGGCCGCGCCGAGGTCAACCATCAGAACGTGCCCTCGGCGATGGTGCTGTTTCGCCCGATCTGGAAGGGCGTCCTGATCACCGCCGGCGGCTTCACCGGCGAGGCGGCGGATGCCGCGATCCGGGATGGCCATGCCGACGCGGTCGCGTTTGGCCGCATCTTCATTTCCAATCCGGACCTGCCGCGCCGCCTGCAACGCGGCTTCCCGCTGACGCCCTACAACCGCGCGACGTTCTATGGCGGCGATGTGGCGGGTTATACGGATTATCCGGAGCACAACGAGCTGGAGCAGGCGTAAACAGATCGTAGCCCGGATGAGCGCAGCGACATCCGGGACCGGTATCAGCAGCGTTCCCGGATGTCGCTGCGCTCATCCGGACTACAAGGGCTCGCCATGTTTCCGGAAGAGGAATCCGAAAAGAAGAAAACCAAAGCCGTCGCGCTCGGCAAGCCCGCCGCCGGCCAGTGCCTGTGCGGCAAGGTCGCCTTCGAGATCGATGTGCCGGCGCGCTGGGCCTGGCACGATCATTCGCGGGCGAGCCGCCGCGCGCACGGCGCGGCCTATGCGACCTATGTCGGAAGCTGGCGCAAGCGTTTTCGTATCACCAAGGGCAAGACCAGCCTTGCACGGTACGAAGACGAGGCGACTAAAACCGTGCGCAGCTTCTGTTCGAACTGCGGCACGCCGATCGCCTATGAACGTCCGCGCTCGCCGCATATGGTCAACATCCCCCGCGCGCTGTTTTCGGGCCGCACCGGGCGGCAACCGCTCTATCACATCGCGATCGAGGAATTGCAGGAATGGGCCTACACTGGCGAACCGCTGGTGCCGCTGAAGGGCTATCCCGGCGTGGTCTGGCAGCGTTCGAAAAAGAAGAAGCGTGCGAGCGACGATCCTTTCAGCCTCGGCCGCGCAGGGCAGCCATGACCTGCCTCCATTGCGTGCGTCGTTCAAGTTTGATCATGTGCCTTTATCTCGCGGGTGAACGAACCGGCGGGCAGGAGGGGACATGAAAAACAAGATCACCGGGCGCTCCGCATTCCTTGCACTGCTGAAAGACGAGGGCATCACGCATCTGTTCGGCAATCCCGGCACTACCGAGCTGCCGATCATGCACGCGCTGAAGGACCACCCCGATCTCACCTATGTGATGGCGATGCAGGAGAGCCTGGTTGTCGCCATGGCCGACGGCTTCAGCCGCGCCTCTGGCAAGCTCGTCGCCTGCAACGTCCATGTCGCGCCCGGCCTCGGCAATGCGATGGGTTCGCTCTATAACGCCAGCTTCACCGGCACGCCCTTGATCCTGACGGCCGGCCAGCAGGAGCAGGGCCACGGCCTGACGGAGCCGGTGCTCTACGGCCCGCTGGTGCAGATGGCGGCGCCGCTGGTGAAGTGGGCTGTGGAAGTAACGCGGCTGGAGGACCTGCCGCGCATCGTGCGCCGCGCCGCCAAGATCGCGACCACGCCGCCGACCGGGCCGATATTCATCTCTCTGCCGGGCGATATCCTCAATGCCGAGGCCGGCATCGAACTCGGCCGCTCGACCCGGGTCGATACCCGCGTCAAACCATCGGACGACTCGCTGCAGGCGCTGGCCGCGCGCATCCTGAAAGCCGAGCGTCCCGTGATCATCGTCGGCGATGAGATCGTCAAGAGCGACGCGTTGCGGGAGGCCGCTCAACTGGCGGAAACGCTGGGCTGTCCGGCGTATCAGTCTTCGACGCCCTATGGCGCGCACTTCCTGTCCGAAAGCCCGTGCTTCATGGGCGCGCTGGCGCGCATCCAGAAAATCGCCCGCGACACACTTTCGCCCTACGATCTCATCATCGCGCTCGGCGGCGATCCCCTGCGGATGTCGGTCTACAGCGAGACCGACCCGTTGCCCGACGGGCTTTCGATCGTGCAGATCGGGCTGGTCGATCACGATCTCGCCAGGAATTACGGCGTCGACATCGCGCTCAAGGCCGATGTGCGGGAGACGCTACGCGCGCTGGTGCCGGCGCTGAAGGCGTCGGGCGGCGGGCGCGCTCGAGCTGCGCGCCAAGCAGGGATTGGCGGCGGTGGCGTCGAAAAACTGGGCGGCCAGGCGGAAGCCACTGGTCGAACAGATATCAAAACACGCCAGCACCTCGCCGATCGATCCGGATTGGCTGGCGTTGCAGGTGGTCGAGGCGATGCCCGAAAATGCGATCCTGGTCGACGAGGGACTGACGTCATCGCGGCAGATGATCGCGCTGCGGCCGCATCGCGACCGCTATGGCTATCACGCGCTGGCTTCGGGCGGCATCGGCTGGGGACTGCCGGCGTCCGTCGGCGTCAGTCTCGCCAATCCACAGCGGCCAGTCGTGTGCTACTCGGGCGACGGCAGTTCGATGTATTCGATCCAGTCGCTATGGACGGCGGCCAACCACAAACTGCCGCTGACATTCGTGATCGTCAACAATGGCGGCTACCGCATCATCAAGCAGCGGCTGCTCGCCTTCCACGGCGACGAGAATTATGTCGGCATGGATTTCATCGATCCGCCGGTGGATTTTACGGGCGTGGCAAAATCGTTTGGGCTTGAGGCGACACGGGTCACCGATCCCACGCAGTTGAAGTCGGTATTGTCATCCGCCTTCAGCCGCCCGGGCGCCAAGCTGATCGAAGTGGTCGTGAGCAATTCGGTGAACTGAGCCGATCTATCCCCGTCATCCTGAGGTGCGAGCGGAGCGAGCCTCGAAGGGTGAACGGCCACCGTCCGGGCCGTCGCCCTTCGAGACGGCCGCGTTGCGTCCTCCTCAGGGTGACGGAGTAACGAAGATACGCGTCGCAGCGCGTCCGCCGACAAGTTCCGCGAAGCAAGAGCGAGAACCAACGCATGATCATCACGGGTGTCCGCACGCACGTTCTCGAAGCCAGGCTTTCGCAACCCTTTGCCTACTCCCGTGCCTGGTACGACACCCGCACCGCCATGGTGGTCGAGATCGAAACCGATGTAGGCCTGATCGGCTGGGGCGAATGCTATGGACCCGCGCGGATGACCGCTGCCGTCGTCCAGAGCGTGGCGCCGTGGCTGATTGGCGAGGACCCGCTGCGAACGGACTATTTGTGGCAGATGATCTATACGTGCTTGCGCGATCACGGCCAGAAGGGCGTCGTCATCGAGGGCCTGAGCGGGATCGACATCGCGCTTTGGGACATCAAGGGAAAGCATTTTGGCGTTCCGGCGCACCGCCTGCTCGGCGGTCCGCTTCGCACCGAGGTGCAGGCCTACGCGACGGGACTTTACCGGCGTAAATCCGGCGATCCGCTCCGCTATCTCGCCGAGGAAGCGGCAGGCTATGTCGCGGAAGGTTTTGCGGCCGTGAAGCTGAAGGTCGGCTTCGGCGTGGATGAGGATGCTGCGGTGACGCGCGCCGTGCGCGAGGCGATCGGGCCGGACGTCGCACTCATGGTTGATGCCAATCACGCCTATGACGCCGTCGCCGCGATCCGGCTCGGCCGGATGATCGAGCCATATGACATCGGATGGTTCGAGGAGCCGGTGCCGCCGGAGGATGTGGCAGGCTATCGCGCGGTGAAGGCTGCGCTATCGATCCCGGTCGCGGGTGGAGAATGCGAGTTCACGCGGTTCGGTTTCCGGGACCTGCTGGTGTCGCGGGCGATCGACATCATCCAGCCCGACACGTGCGCGGCGGGCGGGCTGTCCGAATGCAAGAAGATCGCCGACATGGCCGAGGCGTTCGGCGTCCGCTACAATCCGCATGTCTGGGGCACCGGCATCGCGATCGCGGCGTCCCTGCAACTGCTGGCCGTTCTGCCGGCCCACACGCCGGTCTCGCTCGCACCGCTCCAGCCGATGCTGGAGTTCGATCGGACCGAACATCCCATTCGACAATCGCTCCTGGTTCAGCCGATCGAACACTCCGGCGGCATCGTTCGTGTGCCGGATGGTCCCGGCCTCGGCATCGAGGTCGACCGGGATGCGCTGGCGCGGTTTTCGGTTCGATAGGGGCGTTCGTCGCAACTGCCAAACCCTCATGGTGAGGAGGCGCGTGAGCGCCGTCTCGAACCATGCGGCCCCGCTGGTGGCATTCATCCTTCGAGACGCGCTTTGCGCTCCTCAGGATGAGGTCTGGCATCGTTATTCGGCGGCTCTTGCTGCTGCATGCGGCCGATAACTTGCTCCCGGATGCCCTTCCGCTAACCGCGCGCGCCCGGCACCGAACAGTTTTTCGCGCAACGTCCCTGGTACATATTCGCTCTTGTACCGCCCCCGCTTCGTCAGCTCAGGCACCAGCATGTCGGCGATGTCCTCGAAATCGCCGGGCGAGGTGGCGAACGCGACGTTGAGGCCGTCGACATCGGTCTGCTCGAACCAGGCCTCGATATCGTCGGCGACCTTCTCGGGCGTGCCGACAACGACGGGGCCGGCGCCGCCGATGCCGACATGCTCGACGACCTCGCGCACGGTCCAGACCCGGTCCGGATCGGCACGTGTGACGTTATCAAGCGCGGTTCGGCCGGCGTCGTTCTGGACGTGGCGCACCTGCTGGTCGAGGTCGTAGGTCGAGAAATCGACGCCGGTCCAGCCCGACATCAGCGCCAGCGCGCCCTCGGGCGCGATGTGCGCGCGATAGTCGGCGTATTTTGCTTTGGCCTCGGCCTCGGTGCCGCCGAGAATGATCGTCATCATGGAGAACATCAGGATCTCGGCCGGATTGCGCCCGATTTCCTTTGCTTGAGCGCGGATCGCCGCCACGCGCGGGCCGATGATCTTGGCCGACGGGCCCGACATGAACACGCATTCGGCGTGCTGGGCGGCGAATTGCCGTCCGCGCGGCGAGGTGCCGGCCTGATACAGCACTGGCGTCCGCTGCGGCGACGGCTCGCTCAGATGGATCGCATTGAGCCGGTAGTTGCTTCCCTCGTGCTCAATGCGGTGCACCTTCGATGGATCGGCGAAAATGCCGCGCGCACGGTCGCGGAGCACGGCGCCGTCCTCCCAGCTTCCTTCCCAGAGCTTGTAGACCAGCTCCATATATTCATCCGCGATCTCGTAGCGGTCGTCATGCGCGGTCTGCTTGTCCTTGCCGGCGCCGCGCGCGGCAGAGTCGAGATAGCCGGTCACCACGTTCCAGCCGACCCGGCCTTCGGTCAAATGATCGAGCGTCGACATCCGTCGGGCAAACGGGTAGGGCGGCTCGAAGGAGAGATTGCTGGTGACGCCAAAACCGAGATTTTGCGTCACCGCCGCCATCGCCGGGATCAGCATCAGCGGCTCGTTTGCCGGCGTCTGCGCGGCGTTGCGCAGCGCGGCGTCCGGGCTATCGCCGAACACGTCGTAGACGCCGAGCACATCGGCGAGAAACAGCCCGTCGAACCGGCCGCGCTCCAGCACCCTTGCCAGATCGAGCCAATAAGGCAGGCGGTTGTAGCCCAGCGTGCGGTCGCGCGGATGGGTCCAGAGCCCCGGCGATTGATGCGCCACGCAGTTCATGGCGAAGGCGTTGAGCCGGATTTGTTTTGTCATGACGCGAACCTCGGTGCGTGCAGGGTTCCCTGCGCGTTCGCCCGGTTAGACGCCGGGCTGTTGCCTGAAATTGTTGCATCCTCGCCGCTTTTAGCAAGGCCTCATTCGGCAGGCCATGCCACTTCCAGCGGGCGGATTATCCCGATAGGTTGCGCTCCACAAAATTGGCGAACAAGGAAAAGAAATATGGCTGATAGAGCCGACGCGATTGCGCGGGTACGTGAGCATCTGAATTCCGGCGCGTTTCTCGCCGAGCTCGGCCGCAGGGTCGGTTATCGGACCGAAAGCCAGAATCCCGGCAGCGGCGAGGCGTTGCGCGCCTATCTCGTCGACGATCTCCAGCCCGCCTTTGCCGCGCTCGACTTCTCCACCCGCCTGATCGAATCGCCGAGCGGCAGGGGTCCGTACCTGCTGGCGGATTATCGCGAGGATGCCTCGCTGCCGACCGTGCTCACCTATGGCCATGGCGATGTCGTCGACGGCATGGAGGGCGAATGGCGCGACAATCTCGACCCCTGGAAAACCACGACCAAAGGCGAACGCGTCTATGGCCGCGGCACCGCCGACAACAAGGGCCAGCACAGCATCAATCTCGCGGCCTTGCGCGCGGTGCGCGAGACCCGCGGCGGCAAGCTCGGCTTCAACGCCAAATTCATCATCGAGACCGGCGAGGAGATCGGTTCGCCTGACCTGCGGCAGGTGTGCGAATCCCATCGCGAGGAATTGAAGGCGGATCTGTTCCTGGCATCCGACGGACCGCGGCTTTCTGCCGACCGGCCTACCATCTTCCTCGGCTGCCGCGGCGGCAACCGCATCCATCTCGATGTCAATCTGCGCGAGGGCGGAAACCATTCGGGCAATTGGGGCGGCGTGCTCGCCAACCCCGCGACGATTCTTTGCAACGCCATCGCGAGCCTCGTCGACGGCAAGGGGCGGATGAAGCTCGATGCGCTCAAGCCGCCGCGGATATCGAACGCCGTCCGCGCGGCGCTCGCCGACGTGAAGATCGAGCCGACCGCGGACGAGCCGGCGCTGGCGGCGGACTGGGGCGAGGAGGGACTAACGCCGGCAGAGCGGCTGTTCGCGTGGAATACGCTGGAAGTGCTGGCCATGTCGTCAGGCAATGTCGAGAAGCCGGCCAACGCCATTCCCGGACGCGCCAACGCCGTGCTGCAGCTCCGCTTCGTCGTCGGGACCAAATATGAAGAGGTTATCGACGCCGTGCGCGCGCATTTGCATGGCAACGGCTTTTCGATGGTGGAGGTCAGCGGCACGCAGCGTTTTGCGGCCTCGCGCACCGATGTCGACAGTCCGTGGGTGAACTGGACTGCGGAATCGATCCTGAAGACCACCGGCAAGGCGCCGGCGATCCTGCCGAATTTCGGCGGCTCGCTGCCCAATGACGTGTTCGCCGAAGGACTCGGGCTGCCGACGATCTGGGTGCCGCATTCCTATCCCGGCTGCTCGCAGCACGCGCCGGACGAACACATTCTTCTGCCGGTGACGGAAGAGGCGCTCGCGATCATGGCGGGGCTGTTCTGGGATCTCGGCGAGAAGAAGCGGGCGTTGTAGCTACTGGGTGATAAGTCGTAGCCCGGGTGAGCGCAGCGATACCCGGGAACAGTTTCCCCGCATGTCGCTACGCTCATGCGGGCTACAGGAGGGAGCTCACGCCCCTTCATCCAGTGCGACCATCTCGCGCTTCTTGCGCAGTGCCGGCAGCAGCGGGCCGATCAGAAGCATGAACGCCAATGCGAGACAGGCGGCCGAAATCGGCCGCTCGACAAAGGTCATCAGATCGCCTTGCGACAGGATCAGCGACTTGCGCAGATTGTTCTCCAGCATCGGCCCCAGCACGAAGGCCAGCACCAGCGGCGCCGGCTCGTAGCCGAGCTTGCGCATGAAATAGCCGATAATGCCGAATGCGATCATCACGTAGACGTCGAACACGTTGTTGCTGGAGCAATAGACGCCGATGATGGTGAACAGGATGATCAAGGGGAACAGGATGTTGTAGGGCAATTTCAGCAGCTGCACCCACATCCCGATCATCGGCAGATTGAGCACCAGCAGCATCAGATTGCCGATATACATGCTGGCAACGATGCCCCAGAACAGTCCCGGGTTCTGCGTGATCATCAGCGGACCGGGCTGCAGCCCGTGAATGACGAAAGCGCCGAGCAACAGCGCCATCACCACATTCGGCGGAATGCCGAGCGTCATGAGCGGAATGAAGGCGCCGCCGGCCGCGGCATTGTTGGCGGCTTCGGGCCCCGCCACGCCTTCGATCGCGCCGTTGCCGAAGCGCTCCGGTGTCTTGGACAGCCGCTTCTCCAGCGCATAGGACGCGAACGACGAGATCACCGCACCGCCGCCGGGCAGGATGCCGAGGAAAAACCCAAGGATCGTTCCGCGCGTCATCGGGCCGGCACTGGCTTTCCAGTCCTCTTTGCTTGGAAGCAGGTGCGTGATCTTCGTGTTGATGATGTCGCGTTTGATGACCTGCTCCGTGTTGAGCAGCACTTCGGCTATGCCGAACAGGCCCATGACCACGGGGACGAGGCCGATCCCGTCGATCAGCTCCACCCGGCCGAAAGTCAGGCGCGGCTGCGCGGTGATGCTGTCGAGCCCGACCACGCCGAGTACGACGCCGATGCAGGCCATCAACAGCGCCTTTGCCATCGAGCCCTGTGTCAGGAAGGTCAGGACGACAAGGCCGAGCACCATCAGGCTGAAATATTCGGCCGGTCCGAACGCGATCGCGACGCTGGCGAGCTTGGGCGCCACCAGCATCAGCGCGACCAGCGCGAAGGTGCCGGCGAAGAACGAGCCGAATGCGGAGATGCCGAGCGCAGGTCCGGCACGGCCCTGCTTGGCCATCTGGTGACCGTCGATACAGGTGACGACGGAAGCGGCTTCGCCGGGAATGTTGACCAGGATAGAGGTGGTCGAGCCGCCATACATCGAGCCGTAATAGATGCCGGCCATCATGATGATGCCGGATTCCGGCGTTCCCGACAGCGTGATCGGCAGCAAGAGCGACATCGCCGAGATCGGGCCGATGCCCGGCAGCACGCCGACCAGTGTGCCGATGAACACGCCGATGAAGCAGTAGACCAGATTGACGGGTTGAAGGGCGACGCCGAAGCCATGGGCGACATTGATGAGTGTGTCCATGGTGCGATCAGCCGATTTCGAAGATGCCGGAGGGCAACTGGATCAGGAGCAGGCGTTTGAGAACCCACCACATGCCGAGCGGAACGAGTACTGCAATCGGAACGGCCAGCGGCCAGCGCACCGGGTCGACCACGCGCAACAGCAGCAGCATCAGCGGAATCGATGACAGCAGAAAGCCGAGCGGGTTGAGGGCGAAGGAAAAAGCGATGAGGCAGACGATCACCAGCAGCGGCTTGGTCCAGCGCGTGTCCACCCAGCGCGAGCCAAAGGTCGGTCCGCCCTCGGTCAATGCCCCGAGGGTGATCGAGGCGGCGAACAGGCACATCAGGATGCCGGTGTAGAACAGCACGAACCCGGAGCCGGGATCGTTGATGGTGCCGAGCTTGAGCTTGAGCCCGGACCAGATCACGAAGCCGCCGAGCCCCAACCCGATCAAACCGCCCCACAGTTCGGAATTGTTGGGGCGGAATTTGACGTTGGTGTCATTGTTCATGTGTGATGCTTTCGGATGTCGCCCGTCTTATCGTGACGATTAGGGCTTGCGTCTGTATTCCGTCATTGCGAGCGAAGCGAAGCAATCCATCGTCGCCGAGCGTGCGGAGAGTGTGGATTGCTTCGTCGCTGTCGCTCCTCGCAATGACGGGGGGATGGCTGCAGGATGTAGCCAGCGCTCCGGGGGCTTTAGTTGGTCTTCTTCGCCAGCCCGAGCCTGTCGATCACCTTGCGCTCGGATTCGGTTACTTCGACGACGAACTTCTTGTAGTCTTCCGTGTTCTTGTAGTTCGGCACCATGTCGAATTTGGCGAGCGTGGCAATCACGGCGGGATCGTCCAGCGCCTTCTTGAAGGCGTCGTGCAACCTGGCGACGATTTTCGGGTCCATGCCCTTCGGGCCGGCGAGGCCGAATGGCGAGTCATAGACCATGGGATAGCCGAGCTCCTTCAGCGTCGGCACGTCGGGGAAGTTTGGCGAGCGGGCCGAGGTCCACACCATCAGGAGACGCAACTTGCCGGCGTCAACCAACGGCCGCCAGCCGGTCGAGTCCGCCTGCAGCATGGTGTGCTGGCCGAGCACCGCGGCATTGGTTTCCGCACCACCCTTGAACGGCACCTGCGTCAGCTTGATGCCGGCCATGCCTGCGATCTGCTCCATGCCGATATGCAGCGACGTGCCGGCGCCCGGTGTCGCATAGGTCACCTTGCCGGGATTCTGTTTGGCGTAATCGATCACGTCCTGCCAGGTCTTGAATCGCGACTCGGCGCTGGTGGTGACGCCGAACGTGTAGCCGGTGAGATGAACGATGTAGGTGAAGTCCTTGTCCGGATTCCACGACACCTCCTGCATCAGCGGCAGGCGGAACACGGTGATCGGAATTTGCGCGATGGTGTAGCCATCCGGCTTGGCCGCAGCCGCCATGGTGGCCGGGCCGACCGTGCCGCCGCCACCGGCCTTGTTATCGATGGCGATCGGCTGACCGAGCAGTTTTGAGGCGCTTTCGGCGATCGCCCGCATCGAGATGTCGGTGGAGCCGCCCGCCGGCCACGGAACGATCAGCGTGATCGGCTTGGTGGGATATTCCTGGGCGCCGGCGGCTGCTGAAATCAGCATGCCGACGGCTGCGACGGCGATCGTCAAGCGGCTACGTCGAAACATTTCAAACACTCCCCTGCGGCCTCATTGATGAGGAGGCGCGCTTATTTTTTTCCTGGGATCAATCTTCTCTGAAATCGCCTGAGAAGAAAAGCCTATAGCCCGCCGAGGCCAGCGCCGCGGCCGCTGCAATCGGCTGGAAACGCCGAGTGCGACAATTGGTCTACTGTGGCATCCCGAGGCACGGAATTTGACGGGTGGGGCTCAAGCCGAAGCAATAATCAAGGTAAGCTGAAGGTCACGGTGTCTTGCGACATCAGGTTGTTCTTGCCATCATATTCCTGCCGGAAGAACCGGTTCCTTTTCCCTGCCGATGGCGGCATTGCAGGAAGCCCCGCCTGGAGCCCATGATTTCAGCTTCGAACGCAACCGACGCCGCTGTCATTGAGGCGTTCGCCGGAATTGCTGCGCTACTCGACCAGACGCCGGCGCTGATCCAGCGCGGCCGGTTCCTCGATTGCGATTGCCTGCTCGGCCCCGCGAGCCGCGCCTTTCATGCCTCGATCCGGCAGGGGCGGATCGTCGACCTGACACCGTCGCCGGTCCTGATGCTGTCCTGGCGATTTTCCTATCGCGCCTCGGTTGCGGCGTGGGCGGAGTATTGGCAGCCCGCACCGCGCCCGGGCTTCCATGACCTGCTGGCCTTAACCAAGCGCGGGGAGGCGGTGCTGGAGGGTGACCTGCATCCATTCATGACGCATCTGCAGTACTTCAAGGATGTGCTGGCGCTGCCCCGCCGCCATTTCGCAACGGCCGTGTCATGAACGGCGTGATAGAACCGATCGTCGGTCGCTATGTGCATGTTGACATCGACGGCGAGATGTACCGCATCTATTTCGAGGAAAGCGGCACGGGCATTCCGCTGGTCTGCCTGCACACCGCCGGCTCCGATGGAAGGCAATGGCGGCATCTGCTTGCCGACGAGGAGTTTGCGAAGAACTTCCGCATGATTGCCTTCGACATGCCCTGGCACGGCAAATCGAATCCGCCGGCAAGCTGGGATGGCACAGAGTATCAACTCACGACCGCGCGCTACACGCAGACGATCCGCGCCTTCTGCAAGGCGCTGAAGCTGGACAGGCCGGTGGTGATGGGCTGCTCGATCGGCGGCCGCATCGTTCTCAATCTCGCGATCGATCATGCCGCCGAATTCCGCGCCCTCATCGGATTGGAGGCCGCGGACTTCCAGGCGCCGTGGTACGACACGTCATGGTTGAACCGGCCCGACGTCCACGGCGGGGAAGTCTGCGCCGCGCTGGTATCCGGCCTGATTGCGCCGCAAAGCCCGGATAATTCCCGAATTGAGACATTGTGGGCTTACAAGCAGGGCGGACCGGGCGTGTTCAAGGGCGACCTGTATTTCTATCGGGTCGACGGCGATCTACGGGGACGAGTGGAGAAGATCGATACTAAAGTATGCCCGCTCTTTTTGCTCACCGGCGAGTATGATTTCTCCTGCACGCCGGAAGATACTAAACGGACCGCTGCCGCTATCGGGGGCGCCAGTGTCACCATCATGGAGCAGCTCGGCCATTTTCCGATGAGTGAAAATCCCGAACAGTTTCGTCGCTACATTTCGCCGGTCCTCGACCAGGTCCTGGCTGCCGAAACGGGTGCAGACCGAAGCGGCCGTCGGTAGGCAAGCGATCGTATGAATAGCCAGCGGCCACCAGATATGTTTTGGTCCGAATTATGCAGGTATAGTGCCGCGCCAGAGCGGTCATGAAAAGACAGGTTCGAATTTTGCCGGCGAAACTATCCGGCAAACTACTTCGTAAGCTACCTGGCAAGTCGCTAGGTTTGGGTCGATGAGCAATCATCTGTAGCGTTTAAAGGAGAAGTTACGTGAAACATCGTCAGACTATCGGCTATCTGCTCGCCGTCACGCTCTGTGCCGGACCGGCGACGGCGCAGGAGCTCACCGGGACGCTGAAGAACATCAAGGAGACCGGCGCGATCACGCTCGGCTTCCGCGATTCGTCCATTCCGTTCTCCTATCTCGACGACAACCAGAAGCCGGTCGGCTACGCCATGGACATCTGCTACAAGATCGTCGATGCCGTGAAGAAGGAGCTCAAGCTCGACAAGCTCGAGGTCAAGCTCAATCCGGTGACGTCGTCGACCCGCATTCCGTTGCTCGCCAACGGCACCATCGATCTCGAATGCGGCTCGACCACGAACAACACCGAGCGCCAGAAGCAGATCGCCTACACCAACACCCACTTCCTGACCGCGAGCCGCTACGTCACCAAGAAGGCGGGCAAGATCAATTCGATCGACGACCTCAAGGGCAAGTCGGTGGTCTCCACCGCCGGCACCACCAACATCAAGCAGCTCACCGAAGCCAACGCGGCGCGCAGCCTCAACATCAACATCATCCCGGCCAAGGATCATGCGGAAGCGTTCCTGATGGTCGAGACCGACCGCGCGGTGGCCTTCGTGATGGACGACATCCTGCTGGCGAGCCTGGTCGCCGGCTCGAAAGCGCCGGATGATTATGTGCTCTCCAAGGACGCGTTCTCCAAACCCGAGCCCTACGGCATCATGCTGCGCAAGGACGATCCGGCCTTCAAGAAGGTGGTCGATGCCGCGACCGCGGCGCTCTACACCGGCGGCGAAGGCCAGAAGATCTACGACAAGTGGTTCACGCAGAAGATCCCGCCGAAGAACCTGAATCTCAACGTTCCGATCAGCTCCGAACTCAAGAACGAGTTCGCCAAGCCGTCGGACTCGCCGGATCCGGATTCGTACAAGTAATCGTTTCCACGCCCATGCAATGGCCCGGTCATTGCATGGGCGTGCTGTATGTGGCGACACGGTGGATGGTAGGGGCCCGTGAACTATAACTGGAATTGGCACATCTTCTTCGAGCCGAACCCGGCCGGGACCGGCACCTATCTCGACATGCTGGTGTCGGGATTGCTGCTGACCATCAAGACGGCGCTGCTGGCCTGGGTCATCGCACTGATATTCGGGACGATCGTCGGTATCCTGCGGAGCCTGCCGTCGAAGACGGCGTCCTGGATCGGCTTTTGCTACGTCGAATTCTTCCGCAACATGCCGCTATTGGTGCAGCTCTTTCTCTGGTTCTTCGTGTTGCCGGAACTGCTGCCGCGTGGCGCAGGGCTGTGGCTGAAGCAGCTTCCCAATGCGCCATTCTGGACGGCGGCGATCGGAGTGGGGTTGTTCATGTCGGCGCGTGTCGCCGTGCAACTGGCGGCAGGTATCGCTTCGCTGCCGCGCGGGCAGAAGAATGCCGCGACCGCGCTCGGCCTGACCACGGCGCAGGGCTATCGCTATATACTGCTGCCGATGGCGTTCCGCATCATCATGCCGCCGCTCACTTCCGAATTCCTCAATACCGTGAAGAATACTTCCGTCGCGATCACCATCGGCCTGATCGAGCTGACCGGCCAGGCGCGCGCGATGCAGGAATTCTCGTTCCAGGTGTTCGAGGCCTTCACCGCCGCGACCGTGATGTATCTCGCGATCAACATCATCGTCGTCACCGGCATGCGCTTCCTCGAACGCAGCCTGGCGATCCCCGGCTACATCACGGGGAAATGACGATGTTCGGCAATCTCGATTTCGACGTCATCCGCCGCTCGCTGCCTTATCTGTTCCTCGACGGCATGAGCTTTACGCTGATGCTGACCGGGCTGGCTGCGCTGGGTGGCCTGGTTTTCGGCACGCTGATCGCGCTGATGCGGTTGTCGAGCTACAGGCTACTCGGCCGCATCGCCGGGCTCTATGTCGACTTCATGCGTTCGCTGCCGCTGGTGCTGGTGATCTTCTGGTTCTACTTCCTGGTCCCCTATATCGGGCAATGGTTGACCGGCGCGTCGCGGCCGATCCGCGTCGGCGCGTTCACCTCTACGCTTGTCACCTTCATCATGTTCGAGGCGGCGTATTTCTCCGAAATCATGCGCGCGGGCATCCAGTCGATCTCAAGGGGACAGCCCGCGGCGGCAAGCGCGCTTGGCCTGACCTATGCTCAGTCCATGCGCTACATCGTGCTGCCGCAGGCATTCCGCAACATGCTGCCGGTGCTGCTGACGCAGACCATCGTGCTGTTCCAGGACACTTCGCTGGTCTACGTGCTGTCGATCCCGGATTTCCTCGGCGCCGCCAGCAAGGTGGCGCAGCGCGACGGGCGGCTGGTCGAGATGTATCTGTTCGCCGCCGCGGTCTATTTCGTGATTTCCTGTTTCGCGTCCTATGGCGTCCGGCGCCTGCAGGCGCGCATTGCTATTGTTCGCTAGCGAGGGCGTATGATCGAAATCAGCCACGTCAATAAATGGTACGGACCGACATTCCAGGTGTTGAAGGACTGCACCACCAGCGTCGCCAAGGGCGAAGTCGTGGTGGTGTGCGGCCCGTCGGGCTCGGGCAAGTCGACGCTGATCAAATGCGTCAACGCGCTGGAGCCGTTCCAGGAAGGCCAGGTCATCCTCGACGGCATCAAGGTCAACGATCCCAAGACTGATTTGCCAAAGCTGCGCGCCCGCGTCGGAATGGTGTTCCAGCATTTCGAGCTGTTCCCGCATCTGCGGATCATCGAGAATCTGTGCCTGGCGCAGGAGAAGGTGCTGGGACGCTCGCACGACGCAGCGATGGCCAAGGGCGAGAAACTGCTCGAGCGCGTCGGGTTGACGGTGCACGCGAACAAATACCCGGCCGAACTGTCCGGCGGGCAGCAGCAGCGCGTGGCGATTGCGCGCGCACTGGCGATGGACCCGATCGCGATGCTGTTCGACGAGCCGACCTCGGCGCTCGATCCCGAGATGATCAGCGAGGTGCTCGACGTCATGGTCGATCTTGCCCATGAGGGCATGACGATGATGGTCGTCACCCACGAAATGGGTTTTGCCAGCAAGGTCGCCAATCGCGTGATCTTCATGGACAAGGGCGAGATCGTCGAGGATGCGCTGAAAACCGATTTCTTCGGCAGTCCGCGCAGCGAGCGCGCGCAGAAATTCCTGTCGAAGATTCTGTCGCATTAACGCCCGCCGTCATTCCGGGGCGATGCGAAGCATCGAACCCGGAATCTCGAGATTCCGGGTTCGCCTCTTCGAGGCGCCCCGGAATGACGGTCTGAAGCTGTCCACGTTAACAACTTGCGTATAGGAATGCCGCCACCGGCTTCGCTACCTCCAGGAGACTCTACTTTGGAACAAATCGCTTACGTCAATGGTTCGTTCGTGCCCATGGCTGACGCCAAGGTCTCGGTTCTCGACCGTGGATTCCTGTTTGCCGACGGCATCTATGAGGTTGCCGCCGTGCTGGACGGCAAATTGATCGACAACGCCTCGCATCTGGCGCGGCTGGAGCGTTCGGTCGGTGAGATCCAGCTGGCGCTGCCGGAAACGATCGCGCGCATTGAGGAGATCCAGAAGGAGCTGGTCAAGCGCAACAATCTCGTCAATGGCATGGTCTATCTAGAAGTGACGCGTGGCGCCGATACCGGGCGCGACTTTGCGTTTCCCAAGGGCGTCAAGCCGACGCTGATCATGTTCACCTCGACCAAGGACATCGTCAATGCACCGTCGGCCAAGACCGGCATCAATGTGATCACGGTGCCTGATCTTCGCTGGACCCGGCGCGACATCAAGAGCGTGGCGCTGTTGGCGCAGGTACTTGCAAAGCAGGCCGCGGCCGAGGCGGGCGCCGGCGAGGCCTGGATGATCGAGGACGGCAAGGTGACCGAGGGCGGCTCGTCGTCATGCTTCATCCTGACCCAGGACGACGTCATCGTGACCCGGCAGAATGGCAGCGCGATCCTGCCGGGCTGCACCCGCAAGGCGGTGGTCGCCTTGGCGGAAGAGCGCCAGCTCCGTGTCGAGGAGCGGGCGTTTTCGGTCGAGGAAGCGCTGGCGGCCAAGGAAGCTTTCATCACCAGCGCCACGGTCTTCGTGCAGGCGGTGGTGTCGATCGACGGCAAGAAGGTTGCCGACGGCAAGCCCGGTCCGATGACCAACCGGCTGCGCGAGATCTATGTCGAGTTCGCCAAGGCGACGGCGGTGTAAGCCCCAAGATGTCGTCGCCCGGCTCGCCGCCTCCGCTAAAGCTGCGGCGAGCCAAGAACGGAAAAGCCCCGGCGAAGCCTTGGCGTAGACGGGACCGGGCGACTCAGTATTCCAGAGACGTCCGTGCTTGAACCGAGAAGCCGCGGCGTACTGGATGCCCCGCCGGAGCCTGTCATCGGGCTCGCCGAAGGCGAGACCCGGTGGCGGGGCATGACTCGGTAGAGTGTGGCGCGCGCTCTTAGCGACCGCGCGACTCCTCATTTCTTCTCGAACGTCGTCAGTTGCGCGCCATCATCGGCGACGAAGATCGCGAGCAGGCTTGCCGGCTCCGTCGTGCTGGCATTCTCGCTGACGAGATGCTCGCTGCCGGGCGGCTCGAAGAACGCCTCGCCAGCCTTGTAGACCTTGGCCGGTCCGGTCGCGGAGTTCTCCGAGCGGATCTGGCCCGTCAGCACATAGGCCATCACGCTGCCGGCGTGATGATGGCTGACCGACTTGCCGCCGGGGGCATAGTTCACCAGCACGGTGGTCACGCTCTTGCCGGGGACGTTCGGCAGCTTTTCCGAACGCACGGGCGTCACCTTGTCGCCTTCGGCATGCGCGGCCGGCGTGCCGCCCGCGACCAGCGCGAGCAGGGCCGTTGCCGCAATGCCGTGAATCGATCGCGTCATGGCGTCCTCCCCTGTTGTTTACGCCACCGCAGCCTTGGCCTTCACGGGATGCACCGCGCGGAAGGCGATGGCGAGCCTGTTCCAGGCATTGATCGCCCCGATCAGCATGGTCAGGTTGACGGTCTCGGCTTCCGAGAAGTGGGCGCGCACGTCTTCGTAGAGATTGTCAGGCGCGTGGGTTTCGGCGATCAGCGTCAATGCCTCGGTCCACGCCAAAGCGGCGCGTTCGCGGTCGGTATAGAGCGGTGACTCGTGCCAGGCGTTCAGCAAGTAAAGCCGCTGTTCGGTCTCGCCCTGCTTGCGGGCATCCTGGGTGTGCATGTTGATGCAGAAGGCGCAGCCGTTGATCTGCGAAGCGCGCGTCTTGACCAGCTCGATCAGCGATTTTTCGAGGCCGGAGGCCTGGATCTGTTCCTCGAGCGCGACGAGTGCCTTGATGGTGTCGGGGGCAGCCTGATAGTAGTTCATGCGGGGTTTCATGGTCGTTCTCCTCTTGGTTTGACGTGGATAATCCTAGAGCGTTTTCAAGCGAAGTGGACACCGGTTCGCGTCAAGAAAACGCGTCAAAAAATGAATCTAGAGCCCGGTTCTGATTCAATCAGAACCGAAAAGGCTCTAGTGAGCGCCGCCGCTGGCAAGCGTATTCGGCTTCTTCAGCAACAGCACGGCGATCAGCGCGACGATCAACGCGGCGCCGAGCAGATAGAAGGTGTCGCTGAAAGCCAGGATGAAAGCCTGTTTTTGCACGATCTTTCCGATGGCGATGATGGCGCGGTGAGTGGCTTCGGCGTGATCGACGACGCCGTGGTTCACGAAATATTGTGTCAGCTGCTCGATCCGCACGCGGGTGGCCTGCTCCAGCAGGGAGACCGACTGCATCAGCACGTTGGAGTGATATTGCTCGCGCTTGGTCAACAGGGTCTGCAGCAGGGCGATGCCGACGGCGCCGCCGAGATTGCGCGTCATGTTGAACAGGCCGGAAGCCGAACCGGCGTTCTCCGGCTCGATGCCTGATGTCGCGACCGCCGACAGCGGCGCCATCACCAGCGCCTGGCCGAGCGCGCGGACGATGTTCGGCCAGAACAGCTGGTCGGTGGCGTAATCGTTGGTCATGCAGATGTTCATGAAGTTGGAGGCGGCGAACAAGGCGAAGCCGATGCCGATGATGATGCGTGCGTCGAAGCGCTGCATCAGGCGCGGCACCAGCGGGATCAGCAGGAGCTGCGGCAGCCCGGTCCAGGCCAGCACCATGCCGATCTGCTCGGCATTGTAACCCTGGATGCGTGACAGATAGACCGGCAGGATGAACACCGAACCATAGAGCGCGATGCCGAGCAGGAAATTGGCAAGCAGGCCGAAGCCGAAATTTCGGCGCGCCAGCAGGCTTAGATTGATCAGAGGCTTCTTCGCGGTGAACTCGATCACGACGAAGGCCGTCAGTGCAATCGCAGCGATGACAGACAGCTTGACGATGAAGGGCGAGCCGAACCAGTCGTCCTTGTTGCCTTCTTCCAGCACAGTCTGCAGCGCCGACAGCCCGATCGCCATGGTGGCGATACCCGCCCAGTCGCCCTCCGCGAGCTGCGACAGGTTCATCGGCTTGGCTTCCAGCGCGTAGTAGAGCATGCCGACCATGACTGCGCCGGGCACCAGATTAACATAGAAGATGTACTCCCAGCCCCAGTTCTCGGTCAGATAGCCGCCGATGGTCGGGCCGATCGCGGGCGCGAAGGTCGCCGAGAGCGCAAATAGCGCAAGGCCGATCGGCTGCTTCGCCTTCGGCAGCAGCGTGATGATCAGCGTGAACGCCATCGGGATCAGCACGCCGCCGGTAAACCCCTGCACCGCGCGCAATACGATCATCTGCGGCAGATTCTGCGCAAAGGCACAGGCCACCGAAAGCAGCAGGAACAGCACGGCGTTGGTCAGGAGATATTTGCGGATCGAGAACACCTGGGCGAGCCAGGCGCTTAGCGGGATCACCACGATCTCGGCGATCAAATAGGAGGTCGAGATCCAGCCGCCATCATCGATGCCGGCGCCGATCGCGCCCTGGATGTCGGCAAGCGAGGCGTTGACGATCTGGATGTTGAGCACCGCCATGAAAGCGCCGAGCGTCGCGCCGATCACCGCGATCCAGGTTTTGGCAGGGATGGCCTGCGCTGCGGCGCCCTTGGCTTGCGGGATGTCGGCGGAGGAAGCGGCGTTGAGGGTAGGCTGCAGCGCGGTCATCACGGACTCCTCTTGCTCAGGCAAAATGGAGGATGCATTAGGCGGTCGGTCTCGATAATCCCGGAAGGTGTGAAAGGATTGTCCAGCGGGGATTGATAGTCTTCAGCGGACATGAGCCGCCGTTCGGGCGGCGGGTGAGGGCGGTGTCCGAGGTCACCCGGGCCGGGGTCTCGCGCTTGGCCAAAACGGTTGCCTTGGTATTGACGGTCGGCACCGCCGACATGCCCGGCCGCAGCAGGCCCTTCAGGCGCTGGTCGTCCAGCACGATCTTCACCGGCACGCGCTGCACGATCTTGGTGAAATTGCCGGTGGCGTTGTCCGGCGGCAGCAGCGCGAATTCGAGACCGCTGGCCGGCGACAGGCTGTCGACATGGCCGCGTAGTTTGGTGCCGTGGAAACTGTCGATCTCGATCTCGACCGGCTGGCCGTTGCGGACGTGCGTGAGCTGCGTCTCCTTGAAGTTCGCAACCACGTAAACCGCATCCAGCGGCACAATCGCCATCAATTGCGTGCCGGCCTGCACATACTGTCCGACCCGGAGCGAACGCGCGCCAACCGTACCCTCCACCGGCGCCTTGATCTGCGTATAGGAGAGATTGAGCGCCGCCTGGCTCTCGACTGCGCGGGCGCGATCGACCTGCGCCACCGCCTTGGCGCGCTCGGTGGTGAGCACGTCGACCTTGCTCCGGGCGGCGGAGAGGCCAGACTTCGCATGCTGCAATTGCGCGGTGCCGGTGCGCTGTGCCGCGTCCGTTTGCTGAGCGCGCTGCACCGTGCCGGAGCCGGTCTTCATCAGCCCGTCGTAGCGGGCCTGTTCTTCCTGCGCGAATTTGAGATTGGCTTCAGCGGCGGCGACATCAGCCGCGGCCTGCTCGATGATCGGCTGCTGCAAGGCGAGTTGCGCATCGAGATTGCGGACCGCGGCCTCGGATGCGGCGACGTCGGCATTGGCCTGCGCCAGCGCGGCCTTGAAGTCGCGGCTGTCGATCTCGGCCAATAACTGCCCGGCCTTGACCGGCTGGTTGTCGCCGACCAGGACCTGCGCGATGTAGCCGGACACCTTTGGCGAGATGATCGTGGAATCCGCCTTCACATAGGCGTCATCGGTCGATTCCAGGTAGCGGCCGGTGGCGAGATAGTCGTAGCCGAAATGGCCGATACCGGCGACGCCCAGCGCAACCGCGAGCCCCAGCGCGGCGCGCTTGACCGCCTTGCGGGACGGGCGAAGGCTGATTTTTTCTTTGGTGTCAGAGACATAGGACGTGATCGACATGGCATCCTCGGTTACGGCTCGGGTGCGTCCTTTGCGGAGCGCCCCGGGTACGCCACCAAGATGCAATGTCGGCTCCGGTGTGATAATCCCGGAAAAAATGGAAGCATTATCAAGTGAGAGCAAACAATCGGAGGCTTCCCGATGGACCGGCTGACCAGCCTGACGGCTTTTGTCCGGGTGGTGGATAGCGGCGGGTTTTCCGCCGCCGGGCGCCGCCTCAACATGTCCACGACCATGGTGAGCAACCATGTGCAGGCGCTCGAAGACCGGCTCGGCGCCCGGTTGCTCAACCGGACCACACGGAAGGTCAGCCTCACCGAGGTGGGCCGCGCCTATTACGACCGCTGTGTCCAGATCCTCGCCGACATCGAGCAGGCCGACGACATCGCCGGCGCGCTGCAGTCGACGCCGCGCGGCACGCTGCGCGTCTACACCCATACCCACACCGTGCCGTTCGTCGCGCCCGTCGTCGCCGACTTCCTGAAATCCTATCCGGACACCAGGGTCGACCTCTCGATGGGTGAGCGGAATGTCGACATGATCGACGAAGGCTTTGACGTCGCGGTGCGGCTGGTGCCGCCACCGGACTCAAGCCTGATCGTGCGCAGCCTGGCCACCTGGCGGCACGTGCTGTGCTGCTCGCACGACTATCTCGAACAGCACGGCCGCGTGCAGCAGCTCGCCGAGCTTTCGGAGCACGATTGCATCCGCCACGCGAATTATCCGTATCAGGACGAGTGGCGGTTTGTTGACCGCAAGGGCCAGCCTGCTTCGGTAAAGGTTTCCGGGCGGCTGGTCACCAACAGCGGAGAGGCATTGCGTATGGCGGCGCTGCAAGGCATGGGCATCAGCCTGGCCGCCGGATTCATGGTCCACGACGATCTCGCGGCCGGGCGGCTGGTGCGGCTGTTGCCGGAATACCGGCCGGTCGAACTTTCCATGAATGCGGTCTATCCGCATCGCCATCATCTCTCGGCGAAGGTGCGGACCTTCATCGACATGCTGGTGCACCACAGCGGCGAACAGCAGAAGCGGATCAATCCATATTCGTGATGCTACTATCCGCAGGTGGATGACATGATACGGCCGTGGGCAGGATGCTATGGTTTTTGCGAGTTCAGGCAGGGAAGCGTAATGTTGGCAAGCAGGATCACTTCATTGAGCTGGTACGTTGCTCTGCTTGTCACGATCCTTGTTTTTCCGCCGCGCCAGCTCTCCGCGTCCACCTTTGGCCCGCCGCCGAATGCGCCGTTGTCGCTGGAGAAGCTTTCGCGGATCGACGAATTCCTCAACGATCAGGTCGCGCAAGGAAAAATTCCGGGCGCCATCGTCCTGATCCAGCGCCACGGCAAGCCGGTCTATTTCAAGTGGTTTGGCCAGCGCGATGTCGATACCGGCATCGACATGACGCCGGATGCGATTTTTCCGATGCACTCGCTGACCAAGACCGTTACCAGCTTTGCCGCGCTGATGCTGGTCGATCGCGGAACCATCAAGCTCGACGATCCCGTCAGCAAATACGTTCCTTCCTTCGCCGGCATGAAGGTCGGCGTCGAGCGCAAGGACGAGTTGGGCAAGGCGGTACTTAATCTCGTGCCGTTGCGTCGCCCCGTGACGATTGAGGATCTGCTGCTGCACACCTCCGGCATCACCTACGGCTTCTATGGCGACAGGGGACTGGTCAAGGCCGCCTATGACGGGATCTATCTCGGCGACTTCGACAATGCCGGATTTGCCGAGCGGATCGCAAAGTTGCCGCTGGCCGAGCAGCCGCGCACGCTGTGGGACTACGGGCATTCGATCGACGTGCTCGGCCGCGTCATCGAGGTCGCCTCCGGCCAGTCGCTGTACCAGTTCGAAAAGATGCAACTGCTCGATCCCCTGGGGATGCCGACGACGAAATTCTTTCTCACCGATCCGGCCGAGCGTGCACGCTATGCGCAGCCGCTCGCCAAGGATCGCCACGTCGAGCGAAATTCGCTTGATGTCACACGCTGGGAATCCGGCGGCGGTGGGCTGGTCACGACTGTCGACGATCTCGCGCGTTTTGGGCAAATGCTGCTGAACGGCGGGGCGCTCGACGGCAAGAGCTATCTCAACACCGCAACATTTGCGGCAATGACGACAGATCACATCGGCCCGGGCTCGGGCGTCGCGCGCAACTACTTCTATTACCCCGGCGACGGTTTTGGGTTCGGCTATGGTTTTGGCGTCCGCACCGATCCCGGCAATGCGGTGCCGCCGCCACCGGGTTCTCCGGGCGAGATCAAATGGGACGGCGCCACCGGCGCTTACCTCGTGGTCGACCGCGCGCAGGATATGTTCTTCGTGGTGCTGCAAAACGCGCCGTCCGGCCGCCTGCATGTTCAGGTGAACGTCAAGAAGCTGGTTTACGATGCGTTCGAAAAGTGACGCAGGCATACTTGGAGCGGAAACCATGCTGCGAAAAGCCGGCGAGAGCGATCAGGCCACCACGATGACGGGACGCATCGTGGCGTTCGACCGGGCGCGCACGTTCATCACGCTGTTGGTGGTGATCCACCATTCCGCCGTCAACTTCACCCATTTCGGCAATGGCGACCGGATGCGTTGGCTTGGCTTCGACCTGGTCGTGCTGTTCAATGACAGTTTCTTCATGGCCTTCATGTTCCTGATTTCGGGACTGTTCGTCCATGACAGCCTGACCCGCCACGGCGCGGGCGGATACTTGCGCCGCCGCGCCTGGCGATTGGGGATACCGCTCCTGGTGTCGATCTTCGTGCTGATCCCGATCGCCTATTATGCCTCGTTCCTGCGCTATCATCTGCCCGGCACGACAGACTTCAACTACTTCCATTACTGGGGGCGCATGATCACCACCGGGCCGTGGCCGTCGGGACAGTCATGGTTCCTGTGGGTGCTGCTCGTGCTCGACGTCATTGCCGCCGCGATCTGGATGACAGCACCGAAAATCCTGGGCGCCTTCGGTCGTCTGATTGGCGCCCTTCGCAGCCGGCCGACAATGGCCTTTGCGGCCTTTGTTGTCGTCTCGGTCGTGTCCTACCTGCCGATGCATCTCTGGTTCGGCGACGGCGCCTGGTTCGAGCCGGGCCATTACCCGTTTCCAATTCAGACCAGCCGCATCCTGCTCTATCCCGCCTATTTCTTCACCGGCATCGGCATTGGCGTTGTCAGCCTGAGGGTGGGCATCCTCGCTGAGGATGGGGAAGTGGCAAAACGCTGGACGGCATGGCTCTCGTTTGCGGTCCTTTTCTTTGGCCTGATCCTGCTGCTGGTCTTTGCCCATCACCACTGGATCGAAAACTTTGCTTCGCCGGCGTTGTGGTGGAGAGCAGCGTATGGCACCGTCTTCGCGATATTCAGCGCCGCCATGTCCTTTACGGTGCCGGCGACATCATTGCGGCTGTCGCGCTCCAGCCTGTGGCTGCTCGACGCGATGCAGCCATCGGCCTACGGCATCTTCCTCTTCCACTACATGTTCATCATCTGGATGCAATATTTCGTCTACGACCCCGCATGGCCCGCCGGCGTCAAGGCGGCCATCGTGTTCGCCGTCACGCTTGGCGGCAGCTGGCTGCTTACGGTGTTATTGCGAAAGATTCCGCTGGTGGCGCGGACGATTTGATTCCCACGCGCCGGCCGCGTCATGGCGGACCATGCGCCATTGCATGGCGAACGCGTGTATTAAGTGGTCCTCCTCTCGCGCTGGGGCTCTCCATGTCTCGATTTCTCGCATCGATGTTGTTCGCGCTTGCAGCGTTTTCGTGTTCGCTTGCGCCGGTATCGGCTGCCTATCCCGACCGTGTCATCAAGATCGTGGTGCCGTTTGCGCCGGGCGGCGGCACCGACGTGGTGGCGCGGACGCTGGCGCAGGAGATGGCAAGAGAGCTCGGCGCGTCCGTCATCATCGAGAACAAGCCGGGGGCGGGAACCATTCTCGGCACCCAGATGGTCGCGGCCAGCGCGCCGGACGGTTACACGCTGTTGATGGGAACGTTTGCCAATGCCGTCAATCCCAGCCTGAATGCAAAACTGCCTTACGACGCACACAAGAATTTTGCCGCGGTGGCGCTGCTGGCGCGCTCCTTCAACATCGTGGTGGTCAATCCGGCGTCGCCGATCAAATCGATCGCGGACCTGATTGCTGCGGCGAAGGCCGCACCCGGCAAGCTCAGCTATGGCACCTACGGTACCGGCACGTCGGCACATCTCGCCGGCGAATTGTTCAAGCACATGGCCGGCGTCAATCTCACGACGGTGCCCTACAGGGGCGCCGCGCCTGCGATCACCGATCTGATGGGCGGACAGATCGACGTGATCTTCACGACGGTCGCCAGCGCCGCTTCGCTGGTCGAGGCCGGTCAGTTGCGCGCCATCGCCGTGACCTCGGCCGAACGCTCGCCGGCTTTCCCGCAACTCCCCACCGTGTCGGAAGCCGGCGTTCCCGGCTACGCCGCCGAAGCCTGGTATGGCCTCTACGCGCCGGCCAAAACGCCGCCCGAGATCATCGAGCGTCTCAACAGGTCTGCCGCGAAAGCGGTTCAGGCCGAGGCGTTCAAGAAGCTTGGGACGAATGAAGGCCTGGTCATGGTGGCGGAGCCGCCGGAAGCGCTGGACCGCTATTTCGCCGGCGAGGAAACGCGCTGGCGCAAGGTGATCGAGGACGCCGGCATCAAGGCCGAGTAGGCCGCTTGCCAACGGTTCCCCCGATCGCGGTTCCTCGCTAGGATGGGGCCATGTATGTGAGCGCTTCCGAGAGCCGGGTGCTGGCGCGCATCTTCGGGCTGTTGTCCGAGGACCTCAGCGAACGCGACGTTCGCGAGGCGGTCGGTCATCATTTGCTGGAATTGCTGGAAGCCGATCATTACGCCTCGTTCGTGTGGCAGGATTCCACAGGCCGGTTTGAGAAGGCCGTGTATCTGAACATGGACCCGGCCAACATCGCGGCCTACGACCGCTATTTTCAGCAGCGCGATCCGATCACCTCAAAGCTTCAGGCCCGCCGCGAGGCGACCTTGGTCACGCAGGTGATGCCGCAGCGCGACCTGATGCGGACCGAATTCTTCAACGACTTTCTTGCCCGCGACGGCCTGCATTGGGGCGTCAATGCCTATAGTTACGTCGGCGACTGCAACATCGGCGACGTCAGGATCTGGCGTGGCCGGCGCCGCGAGAATTTCGACGGCCATACGCTGGAATTGCTGCGGCTGATCGAGCCGGCTTTCACCGGTGCGCTGGTCCGCGCGGCCGGCGGTGCGGCGGCCATCGTGGCCGACGGTTCACCGATCCTGAAACTCTCGGTGCGCGAATTCGAGATCGCGCGAATGATATCGGACGATCTCAGCGACAAGGAGATCGCGCACCAGCTGCAGGTCGAGGTCTCCACCATCCGCACCCATATCGAGCGGATTTTCACCAAGCTCGGCGTCCGCCGCCGCAGCGGCGTCGCCAGGCTGTTTGCACGGCATTAGGGCAGGCCCCATTCTACTTTGCATGGGGTTGTTTTCGATATTTTGGCGACGCGGCGAGCGCCGGCTAGCGCGACGGCGGTGGAAGCCGGCCGAACAGCTTTTCCATCGCCATGCCGAGTGCAAGCAACTTGCGATCGCTCCCCGCGGGCCCATCGAGTTCGAGCCCGACCGGCAGTTTGCTCGATGCACCTAGCGCGATCGGAAGCTGGATACCGGGGACGCCGGCATTGCTGCCGGGATCGGTGTTCTGGATGAACAGCAGGAAGTTGGCGAGGCTCGACGAGTCGGGATTTGAGGCGATCGCGACCTTCGGCACGGTCGGGAAGGCGATGGCGTCGAGCTTGTTCTTGGCAAACGTATCGCGATAGAGCGCCTGCAGCGCGGGCCGGGCGGTCTTCATGGCGGCCTCATAGGCCGGCTTGGCCTCAGTGACCGTGTTGTTCGGTCCCGGTAGCTTGCGCGGAATGACCAGCCCGTCATAGGTGCCCTTCACGTCGGGGCTTGCGATCTCCTTGGCGAGGTCCTCGATGCTGACGCCGGTGCCGCTCTTCTTGAGATAGGCGACCATGTCGTCATAGGCCTCGTAGAGCGCGAGCGGAAATCCGACCTGGTCGTTCAGCTCGGCGAGCTTTGGCATTTCGACATCGACCACCGTCACGCCGCTCGCCTTGAGCTTCTCCAGCGCGGCTTTGAATGCGGCGTCGGTATCGCCGTCGAGATTGGCCGGCATGGATTTGTCGACGCCGATGCGCACCTTCTTAAGATCGGCAGCCGTAATCGCGCCGCCTCCGGCGATGACGCGGTCGAGGATCGCCAGATCGGCGATGGTGGAGGCCATCGGGCCGGCGGTGTCGCGGGTGTGGGAGATCGGCGCGATCCCCGCCTGGGGATAGCGGCCGACGGTCGGACGGAGCGCGGCGCAGCCGTTCAGCGCGCAGGGGACCCTGACCGAGCCGCCGGTGTCGGTGCCGAGACCCGCGGTGACGATGCGTGCGCCGACCGCAGCCCCCGTTCCTGACGATGAGCCGCCGGCGATTTTCGTCGCATCATAGGCGTTGCGCACCCCGGACTCCGCACCCGTCTTGAACGCGGCGTTGTAGCCGGAGATGCCGAAAGCGAGCTCATGCATGTTGGTCTTGCCGATGATGATGGCGCCTGCCGCGCGCAGTTTTGCCGCCACCGGCGCGTCCTTCTTCGGGACGAAGCCCTTCAGAGCCGGCGTTCCCGCGCTGGCGGGAAGCCCGGCCACCTCGATATTGTCCTTGATGACGACGGGGACGCCGCCGAGCGGCTTGCACGAACCCTTCTTGCGGCCGGCGTCGAAGGCTTCGGCGGCCTTTATCGCGCCGGCCTCGTCGAGCGTGATGAAGGCGTTGAGCTCGGGCTTTGCCTTGGCACGCGCCAGCGCCGCCGAGGTCAGCGCCTTGCTGGTGATCTTGCCGGCGCAGAGATCGGCAGCGGCCTGCGTCGCGGTGAGCTGATCCAGGTCGATTGCCGGCTGGGCTGCCGTAGGAGACGCCGCGGCGAGGACAAGGCTCGTAACGGCCGAGCCGAGCAGGAGTGAGCTGCGAGCCATGATGATCCTCCGTTGGGATAGACACCCGTTCGGACCAACCTTATCGAATGCCGGTTCCTGCGCCTGTCCTCATTTCTGAGGACGTCACACCTTCTCCGCCACGAACCTGTTCCGCAACGTCCCGATCCCGGTGATGTCGATCTCGACGACGTCGCCGGCCTTCAGGTTAGGCGAGGCGCCATCGGTGCCCATCCAGATCACGTCGCCCGGCGACAGCGTGAAATACTTTGTCAGTTCGACCAGGAACGGCACGACTCCAAAAATCATGTCGTTGGTGTGGAAGCGGCCAGTCTCCTTGCCGTTGACCCGGATCGCGGTTTCCATCTTGTCGAGGTCGACATCGGTCTCGATCCACGGGCCCATCGGCTTGAACGTATCGGCGTTCTTGGAGCGCCACAGGCTGCGATCGGTCTTTTGCCAGGTGCGCTCGCTGACGTCGTTGCCGATGGTGTAGCCGAATACGCAATCCATCGCGTTGGTCTCGGTCAGGTGTTTTGCCTTCCTGCCGATGACCACGACGAGTTCGCCTTCATAGTGAATCTTCTCGGTCGCGCTCGCCGGGATCACCACGTCCTCGTCGTGGGCGATCAGCGCGTTCTGCGCGCGATAGCCGATCTCTGGCCGGTCGGGCACGTTCGGCACCGTGCCGGCCTTGTCGGCGGCTTCCTTAAGATGCTTGAGGTAGTTCAGCCCGACGCAATAGAAGGTGCGCGGGATCAGCGGCAGCTCGATCTTGACGTCTTTCAGCGCATGCGACTGCGTTCCGCGCTGCCATTCGCCGAACGGATCGCCGTTGACGGCGATCACGTTGTCGCCCTCGACAATGCCCCAGGATGTCTTGCCGGCGGCCGTGAATTTGAGCCAACGCATGAAGTGCCCTCTTGTTGTTGTTATTCGGCCGCGGCCCGCGGCGTGGTTTTCCAGGCTCCGGCTTTGGGGCGCGCCAGGCCGAGATTCTCGCGCAGCGTCTTGCCGGCGTAATCCTTGTGGAACAGGCCGCGGCGCTGCAATTCCGGCACGACGTGCTTGACGAAGTCGGCATAGGAGCCCGGCACGATGGTGGCTGCGATGACAAAGCCGTCGCAGCCGCGCTCGACGAACATTTCTTCCAGCTTGTCCGCGACCTCTTTCGGCCCGCCGACGATCGCGTCATGCACCTGGCCACGGCCCGAGAAGGTGACGAAATCGCGCGCGCTGGGATTGGATTTGCCTGAAGTCTTGAGCACGCCGTCGCGAATACCCAAAATGCCCTGCATGCTCTTGAGGTCGTCTGATGTCAGTGGCTCGTCGAGCGGCTTGGAGGCGAAGTCGAAGTTCAAGGCCTCGGCGAGCAGCGACAGCGCGTCGATCTCCAGCGGCAGCTTGTTGATCACGGCCATCTTGTCCTCGGCCTCCGCCTTGGTCGCGGCGCAGACCGGCGTGGTGAGGTTGCAAAGGCGCATCTGGTCCGGATCGCGGCCGGCTTTCGCCGCCTCGTTGCGGACGGCCGCGTAGCCTTCCTTGGCGGCAGCAACGTTGCGTGCGGCGGTGAAGATCACTTCGCCCCACCGTCCTGCAAAGCGCTGGCCGCGGCCGGAGGCGCCGGCCTGGATGATGACGGGATGACCCTGCGCCGAGCGCGGCACGGTGAACGGCCCGCGCGACTTGTAGAACTCGCCCTTGTGGTCGAGCCGCTTCACCTTGGCCGGATCGGCGAAGCGGCCGGTCTTCTTGTCCATGAGCAGCGAGCCGTCTTCCCAGGTATCCCAATGGCCGAGCACGACTTCCATGAATTCGTCGGCGCGGTCGTAGCGGTAGTCGTGTTCGAGATGGGCGTCCTTGCCCATGTTATGGGCCTCACCGTCATTGAGCGAGGTGACGACGTTCCATCCCGCACGTCCGCCCGACATCAGGTCGAGGGTGGCGAAACGGCGGGCGACGTCGAACGGCTCGAAATAGGTGGTCGAGGCGGTCGACCCCAGCCCGAGCTTGGTCGTGGCCATGCCCATCGTGGTCAGCACGATCAGCGGATCCATCTTCACGCAGCGGATGCCGTATTCGACGGTGTGGGCGTGGTCGTTGCCGTAGCGGTCCGGCATCGCCAGGCGGTCGTCGAAGAACGCCATGTGGAATTTACCGGCTTCGAGAATCCGGGCGATCTCCTGGTAGTAGTCGGCCGACATCGAATCGTCGCGCGATTCCGGATGCCGCCATGAACTCGGCAGGTTGGTGCAGTTCTGCGCTTGCAGGAATCCCACCAGCGCCATTTGCCGTGTCATGCCGTTCTCCTCGTGCGCGTGGGATTGGATTTCATTTGAGGTCGAGCACGGCGGCCAGTCGGTAGTCTGTGGCCAGCGCCTTCAGTTTATTCCAGGTCGCGTCCTCGACCTCGATGCCGTCGCGCCTGCGCTGTTGCTCGCGAATATGTTCGACCTCGCCGGGATAGAACACGCCGGGGGAGCCTTCGGACGGCGGTGTCGATTTGAGGTATCGCGCGAACTCGCCGACCTCCTTCTCGAAATCCTTCAGGGGGCGGAAGGCTGCGACATTGAACACCGCCATGAAGCATCCGTCATTGTGGCGGCCGGTCGGCTCCACGCCAAAGCCCAGGCCCGTGAGCAGGCCGCACAGCACCTCGACCATCGCGGCGAGGCCGCTTCCCTTGTAGCCTTCGCTACCACCGAGCGGCAGCAGCGCGCCGCCTTTGCGATATTGGGTGGGGTCGGTGGTGTGCCTTCCCTCGGCGTCGATGATCCAGCCTTGTGGAATGGGTTCGCCGCGCGCAACCGACAGCGCGATCTTGCCGGCCGCGACCGCCGAGGTCGCCATGTCCAGATAGAACGGCGCTTCGAGGTCGGATGGCACCGCAATCGAGATCGGATTGGTGCCGAGCCTTGCCTCGCGGCCGCCAAACGGCGCGACATGCTTCGGCGAGCGGCCGGAATCGGCGGTGGCAATACCGATCATGCCCGCCCGCATCGCCATCATCGGATAGGCGGCGAGCCGCCCGACATGGCTCTGGCGGAACACGGTGCAGGCCGCCACATTGGCGGTCTTCGCCTTTTCGATCGTCAGCGCCATCGCCTTGGCGTTGACGTGGAAGCCAAAACCCCAATGGCCGTCGATCACGGTCGTGGTCGGCGATTCCTGGACGATGGTCCATTTGGCGCCGGGCACGATATGGCCGGCCTTGATGCGGTCGATATAGGTCGGGATCGCGATCACGCCGTGCGAGTCATGGCCTGCGAGATTGGCGTTGACGCACCCGACCGCCACCGCATCGGCCTCTTCCTGCGACGCGCCGGCGGCCTGGAGCAGCGCCGCGCCGATGCGCTTGAGACGGTCGGCCTGGACCTTCGGCATGGGAATTTCCTCACCTTGAACGCCCGCGCCAATGGCGGGTCTTGCTTGTCGTCGCGGTGGGCATGGTCTCAAAGCGGCGGCGGCAGGGCAAGCGTGGAAATATCCTGCTAGCCATGCTGCCGGCACGGTCCTCGGGGGTTTGGAATTTCACCCCGCAAAATTCGAATGCTTTCGGCGGGGCCGGCGCGCGCCGGCGGTATGGCTGACAAATCGTGAATCAGCCCGTAGTTCTCCTGAGCGACATCGCGGTTCGTTGGTCTGACATTTACTCTGAATCGCAACTACGGGTCGCCAATAACGAGCATTTAGGCCCCCTGCACGCATAAAATTCGCGGGGGCAGCCCGGTGCTGCCGGCAGGGAGCTTGGGGACGGTGAAGACCGATATCGCGCGCACGCTTGCGGCGTTGAATGCGACCAACGAAGCGATTCTGTACGCCAAATCACCCGAAGAACTGTATGCGAAGGTCTGCGAAGCCGCGTTCTCGGTCGGCGACTTCCTGGCCGTGGCGATCTTCCTGCTGGAGCCGGAAACCAATTTCCTGCGCTTCGCCGCCGGCTTTGGCGATGATGTTCCTCGCCTGCGCAGCATCGACATCTCGATTGTGGCCGGTACGCCCGAGGGTTCCGGGGTCTCCGGGCAGGCCTTCCGCGACCGGAAAATATGCGTCAGCAATGATTTCCTGAATGATCCGCGCTCGCTGCCGTGGCGCGAGGGAGCCACAGCCGGCCAGGTGGGCACGGCGGCAGCGCTGCCGCTGACCTGCAATGGCGAGGGCGTCGGCGTGTTGCTTGTTTCGCGGCATGAGCCGCACTCGATCGACGGGCAGATCGTCTCGATGCTGGAGCGCGTGTCGGCAAATATTTCGTTTGCGCTGGACAATTTCGAACATGAGGCCGCGCGCAAGAACGGCGAGCGCGTGATGCGGCGGTTGAACCGGATGTTCGGCGCCATCAGCGCGACCAACGAAGCCATTCTGCGCGCCAAGACCGAACAGGAACTCTATCAGCGCGTTTGCGATGCCGCGGTACACAGCGGCAAATCCGCGGCCACCGTGGTCCTGCTGGCGGAGCCGGACTCGATCTGGTTGAAGCCGGTCGCAGGCACCGGCGCGATCGTCGAACAGATCATGCGGGCGCCATTCTCGATCGACGCCGGCAACCCGTATGGAACGGGCGTCTGCGGCAGAGCATTCCGAACGCAGCAGCCGGCCGTCAACAACGACATTCTCAACTCGACATTGGGACAGCCCTGGCATCAGGCCGCACGCGAGACCGGCGTCACCGCCTGCGTCGCCGTTCCCCTGATCAAGGCCGACGAGAGCATCGGCGTGTTGCTGTTCTTTGTCGGAAAACTGTGGGCGGAGGACGAAGAGATCCTCGCCCTGATGGCGCGGATCGCGGAGAACGTCTCGTTCGCACTGGATAATTTCGAGCGCGCCGGCGAAAAGGCGAGAGCCGACGCCCAGAAGGAACGTCTGGGGCGCATGCTGGCGGCGCTCAGCGCAACCAACGAAGCGATCGTTCGTGCAACGTCGCGGTCCGAGCTGTTCGAACTGGTATGCGAAGCTGCCGCGACGGGCGGCCGGTTCAACTCGACCAGCATCATGCTGGCCAGGTCCGACAGTGATGTTATGGATATGGTGGCCGTGGCCGGACCAACGGCTGACAACATGCGCCGTGTGAAGGTTTCGATCGACGCCGATCGTCCGGAAGGACGCGGGCTGTGCGGCAACGCTTTCCGCTCCCGCCAGGCCTGCATCGCCAATGATTTGCGTGCTGACCCTCGCGGGTCGGCCTTTCACCAGTTCATTCACAGCGATGGCGCCATGTCGGGCGCGGCATTCCCGCTGATGGTTTCCGGCCAGGCCGTCGGCGTGATGTTTTTCATTTCCTCCGAGAAGAATACGTTCACGCCCGAATTCGCCGAACTGTTGCAGAGGCTCACCGACAACGTGTCGTTCGCGATCGGGACCTTCGATCGGGCCGACGAGAAGGCGCGAACCGAAAGTCAGAAGGAGCGTCTGACCCGGATGTTCGAGGCGCTGAGCGCAACCAACGAAGCCATCATGCGGGCCAAATCCCGCAACGAGTTGTTCGATATGGTGTGCGAGGCGGCGGCGAATGGCGGCAGGTTCACCTCGGCCACCATCGCGCTGGCCACTCCCGGCAGCGACCTGCTCAGGATCGTGGCCGCCGCGGGCCCGGCGGCCGAGACGACGCGGCACGTCAGGTTGTCGGTGGATGAGGCCCGTCCCGAGGGCCGCGGGCTCAGTGGAACGGCATTCCGAACCAGGCGGCCGTGCATCACCAATGATTATGTGACCGACCAGCGCGTCGCCGCTTTCCAGGCCGTTGTTGGCAGCTACGGCGCGCAGTCAGGCGCCGCTTTTCCGCTGCTGGTTCGCGGCGAGCCAGTCGGCGTCATGATCTACATGTCGCTGGACAAGGACACTTTCACTGCTGAATTCTCGGAACTGCTGCAACGATTGGCCGACAACGTGTCGTTCGCGCTGGAGAATTTCGAACGCGCTGACGACAAGGCGAGGACCGAGGTCCAGAAAGAGCGCCTGACACGCATGTTGGCGGCGCTGAGCGCAACCAACGAGGCGATCATCCGTGCGTCATCCCGGGCGGAACTGTTCGATCTGGTGTGCGAAGCGGCGGCCAATGGCGGCAAGTTCACCTTGACCTCCATCGCGCTGATAAAGCGCGACAGTGAATATCTCGACGTCGTGGCGGCCGACGGTCCCACCGCCTCCAGCGCGCGCCAGGCAAAGATATCGACCAACGAGGCGCATCCGGAGGGGCGTGGGCTCTGTGGTTCGGCGATACGTTCGCGGCAGGCCTGCATTATCAACGATTACCTTGGCGATCCGCGTGCCGCCGCATTTCACGGCACGGCGCGCACCGACGGTACGAATTCCGGCGCCTCATTTCCTCTGCTGGTGCAAGGGCAGGTCGTCGGCGTGATGTCTTTCATGTCGCTCGAGAAGGATACCTTCACGCCCGAATTTGCCGAGTTGTTGCAGCGGCTCGTCGGCAACGTGTCGTTCGCGCTGGAGAACTTTGATCGCGCCGACGAAAAGACCCGGGCCGACGAACGGATCGAATATCTGGCGTCGCACGACAGCCTGACCCATCTGCCGAATCGTGAAATGTTCAACGGCATGCTGCGTCGCGCGATCGATTCCGCCGAGCGCTATCGGCGGCAATTCGCGGTGCTGTTCATCGACCTCGACCGCTTCAAGGTGATCAACGATTCGCTCGGCCATGACGCCGGCGATATGCTGCTGGTGGAAATCGGCGGCAGGCTGCGTCGCGCACTGCGTTCGAGCGATGTGGTGGCGCGGCTCGGTGGCGACGAGTTTGTGGTCATCCTGGAGGAGACCGCCGAGCGCCACGAGGTCGAGCGCATCGCCGGCGAGCTTCTGTCCGTGCTGAGCCAGCCGTTGCAGCTCAGCGGTCACGAATGCCAGACCACCGCCTCGATCGGCATTGCGATGTACCCGTCTGATGGCGCCGACATGCTGACGCTGACCAAGAACGCCGACATGGCGATGTATCTCGCCAAGGAGGACGGCAAGAACGCCTTCCGCTTCTTCACCAAGGAAATCAAGACGCAGTCGATCGAGCGCCTGACGCTGGAGAGCGCGTTGCGTCGCGCGCTGGAGCGCGACCAGTTCTGTCTGCACTATCAGCCCAAGGTCGACATGGCGAGCGGCCAGATCACCGGTGTCGAGGCGCTGCTGCGCTGGATCCATCCCGAACTCGGCACCGTATCGCCGGGACAGTTCATCCCGCTCGCCGAGGAGACCGGGTTGATCGTTCCGATCGGCCGCTGGGTGCTCAAGGAAGCCTGCGCGCAGAACATGGCCTGGCAGCGTCGCGGCCTGCGGCCGGTGACGATGGCGGTCAACCTGTCGCCGCGGCAATTCGCCGATCCGAACCTGTTGTACGATGTCGACGAGGCGCTGCTGGCAAGCGGCATGTCGCCGGTGCTGCTGCAGCTCGAAGTCACCGAAAGCATGGTGATGCGGAACGTGTCGCGCGCGATCAAGGTGCTGGACGCGATCCAGAGCCGTGGCATTCGCCTTGCGATCGACGATTTCGGAACCGGTTATTCGTCGATGTCGCTGATGAAGCAGTTCCCGATCGATACCATCAAGATCGACCGCTCCTTCGTTCGCGACCTGCCCGTCGATTCCGAAGACCAGGCCATCGCGCAGGCGATCATCAGCATGGGCAAGGCGCTTGGCATGACCGTGATTGCGGAGGGCGTCGAGACCGTGGAGCAGGAGGCCTTCCTGCGCAGTCACGCCTGCGATGAAATGCAGGGTTTTCTGTTCTCCAAGCCGCTGCCGGCAAAGCAAATGGCTGATCTGCTCCGAGCCGAATCGCGGCTCGACTCGCCGCCATTGCAGCCGGAAGCCGGTTCAGGGCTGAAAAGCGCTGTCGTCTGACGGCTGCGGGTGCAGCTCGCGGACCGCCGGATCCGGAATTTCGGTTTTGCTGGGGAAATCGTAAGGCCAGGGCGGCGATGTCTGTCCCGCGAAAGCCCTGAGGAAGACTTCCGCACCTGCGGCATAGGTCGCATGATCGGGCAGTCCGAGCTCGGCGCACCATTCGTGCGGCAGAGGGAGCAGCGCGTCGCGCAGCTCCATCCCCGGTCCCCACCACCACGCCGGGGCGGGCGATCGCTCCTTTTCGGGAACCGCACGCCAGCGAACATATTCGCCGATCATGCGTTCGAATTGCAGTCGCGCCGCCGGATGCATCCTATCTCCTGACATCAGATGATATCTGCATCCGCGCGCGGCGCAATGCGCATCAGCCGGTTACTGGCGGCCATGCTGCCAGTGCGACGTCACATCCGCGCCCGATTTATTGAGGTGAACGTGCTGATCGACGTGGTCGACCCACGACACCGGAATGAAGTGGTGGTGCTGCCCGTCGGGCGAGCTCTGCCTGGTCAGCTTGATCTTGTCGGTTCCTTCCATGTGGTCGACTTTTCCGACCGTCTTCCTGTCCGACGAGATGACGTCCATATGTTCCTTGATCTGTTCGGTAACAGCCATGTTTCATATTCCTCAAAATGGGTTGGGGAGATGAAACGCGCCGCCGCCGGAATAGTTGCTGGGCTGCCGATCTCGGGTCGGCCGGCAAGCCCAGTAGCCGCGCGGCATTGCCACCCGCTACCAGCGCCATGTCCGCCTTGCTGACGCCCTTGATCCTGTCGAGCAATGCGACCGGATCGGGCTCCGCCATGTCGAACGGATAATCGGTGCCGAGCATGATGTGATCGGCGCCCCAGATCTCGATCAGGTGTTTCAGTTCGCGCTCGTCGAACACGACCGTATCGAAATAGAGCTTCTTCAAATATTCCGACGGCTTCTTCGTGATGGTGACGCGGCAATCCTCGCGATGCGCGAAGGCGTGATCGAACCGTCCCCAATAGCCCGGGATGTAACCGCCACCATGGGCAATGCAGATTTTAAGTTCGGGAAAGCGCTCGAGATAGCCGTCGAAAACCAGATGCCCAACGCACAGCGCGGAATCCAGCGGGTGTCCGATCGTGTTCGGAAAATAGTGATCCTCCATGCGTCCAACGAGGCTGGTGCCGAACGGATGCAGGAAGATCATCACGCCGAGCTCCTCGACGCGGGCGAAGAATTTTTCAAGCCCGGCGCGGGTGAGATCGACGCCCCTGACGTTGGTGCAGAGTTCAACGCCGCGGAAGCCAAGTTCCTTGACGGTGCGGTTCAGCTCAGTGAGAGCCATGCCGGGGTCCTGCAGCGGCACGGTGCCCATGCCCATCAGGCGACCGGGATGCTTTGCAACCATACCGGCGATGTGATCGTTGACCATGTGGCAGCTATCGCGCGCCACTTCCGGCGGCGCGGCACAGACGAAATGGCCGGGATAGGGCGAGATCACCTGCACGTCGATGCCGTCGCGGTCCATGTCGGAAAGACGGGTGTCGAGATCGGTCAGTTTCGGAAAGTCGATCTTGCCGCGCTGCGGCTGGATACTTTTGGTGAGGTCGTTGACATGCGTGTTGGCATTCGGCGTTACGCCGCCGCCGGGAATGCCCGTGGCTTTCAGCACCAGCGCGTTCGCTTCGGGCACCATGCAGTGGCAGTGAATGTCGATGGTGCGCCACCGCTTGGCTTTGCCGGAGCGCATTTGCGCACTGCCATGATCGGTCGCGGGCGCGCAGGCCTTGCATTGAAAGAGCATGTGACGGGCCGGAAAATAATTGCGGGAATAGATTGGCTGCGCCGGGGTTATTTCTCTTCCGCCGCCGTCGACGTCGCCGGGCCTTCTCCCATGATCAGGAGAACGGCGTCCTCATCCTTGGCGCCGTCCCAATGCACCTGCTTGCCGAAATGGGTGACAAAGCTGCCGGCCGGCATCGGCGTCGTGTTGGCCGGATCGAATTTCGGCCCGGAGCCGACCCACCATGTACCCTGCAGCACGACGATGTAGCGGTCGTTGGGATGGAAATGCGGGCGGCTGAAATGATTGCCCTTGGTCCACTTGTTGTAGACCATGTAGAAGCCGGGTTTTGTGGGATCTCCTACGACGACAGCGCTTTGCGCGCCGGCGGCGTTGACCGGGCCCCAGGGAATCTGGTCCGGCAATTTGTAGATGACGGCGGCCGGATTGAGTTCCGCAGCGGAAGAGATGCTCAGCATGCCGGCGAAAGCCAGCGGCGTCATGAGGTATCGCCAGGACCCGATTATAGCCTTCATGGTTTCCTCCGTTGCCGGTTCGTGAGCTCGAACGCGCTCATCTCTGTTGTCGCGATGCTAGCCGGTCTCGTTCCTGCGGAGCAAGGCGCGCGGGTGCATGCGTGATCGGCAGTAGCGGCAAGCGGAATGCCGCACAACGCAACTGCAGCATGAAAAAGCGGATTTACGCCGTACGTTGTGATGCTACGTTGCGCCCAACTAAAAGCAGCCATGGGAGGGCTATGTTCATGAAGCGTTTGTCGATACTTGCGGCCGGTCTGTTGATGGGTGCCGCCGCACTTCAATTTTCCAGCGTCGCGTCCGGCCAGGGCGATGGCTGGATAACGCTGCTCGACAGCACCAAGATGGGCGACTGGACTGAGGTCGGCAAAGCCAATTGGGCGATGAAGGACGGCGCGCTGGTAGCCGACAAGCTCGACGACGCCAAGGTTCTCTCCTATCTCGTCAGCAAGGATTCCTACAAGGATTTTCAGATCAAGGCGGAATTCTGGACCGACGAGGAGGCCAATAGCGGCATCTTCATCCGCTGCGACGTGAGGGACAAGATCGACTCCAAGGTCTGCTACGAGGTCAACATCTTCGACAAGCGTCCGGACCCGAGCTATGGCACCGGTGCGATCGTCGACGTCGCCAAGGTTGATCCGATGCCGAAAGCGGCGGGCAAATGGAACACCTACGAGATCACCGCGCAAGGCTCGCATCTCGTCGTGGTGCTCAACGGCCAGAAGACTGCTGATGTCCAGGACAGCAAGCACAATGCCGGGGGACCGTTCGCGCTTCAGTATGGGTCCGGCGTGGTCAAGTTCCGCAAGGTGCAGATCAAGCCGCTATAGCGCCGAGCGCTTGTGCCGCGCTGAGCTGCCTCCCCAGCTTGCGGGGGAGGCGGCCTCCGGCCGCCGTTCTTCAAGATGACGCTGATGCGGAGCATCAGCTACGGGCGCTGCCGCATCGTGATGGTCAGGATTGGTCGCGAACCGGCGCGCCGGTCTTCAGCGGGTGCGCCTTCTTGTGCCACGCCCAGGCGGTGCGGATGATCGTGGCCAGATCGGAATGCGCGGGACGGAAGTTCAAGGTCGCGCGTGCGGCGGAGGGATCGGCGACCAGATAGGTCGGATCGCCTGACCGCCGCGGCTTGACGACATGCGGGACTTCGCGGCCGGTCTCCGCCGCGATCGCGGAGAGGATTTCGCGCACGGAAAAACCGTTGCCGGTGCCGAGATTGAACGCGCCGCCGGGATGTCCCTCGAGCAGCAGCTTGAGCGCCAGCACGTGGGCCGCCGCGAGGTCCGTCACGTGGATGTAGTCGCGGATCGCCGTCCCGTCCGGCGTATCGTAATCGTCGCCGAACACGGCGAAGTCAGGCACATGCCCTTGCAGCGCCATCATGGCGCGCGGGATGAGGTGTGTCTCCACCTCGCGCAGCTCGCCGATGCCGCCGCCGGGATCGGCGCCAGCGGCGTTGAAATAACGCAACGCGAACGAGCCGAAGCCGTAGGCTGCGCGATAATCCGCCAGGACGCGCTCGATCATCCATTTCGAGGCGCCGTAGGGGTTGATCGGCGCGCACGGGTAGTCCTCCGGCAGCGCCTTGCTGTCGGCATTGCCATAGACCGCGCCGGTCGACGAAAACACCAGGCGCTTGCAGCCGGCCTCGCGCATGGCCGCCAGCAGCGACAGCGTGCCGGCGAGGTTGTTGACGTAGTATTTCTGCGGATCGGCAACGGACTCACCGACCAGGCTGGAGGCGGCGAAGTGCATGACGGCCACGATGTCATGCTCGGCAAAGGTCCGCGCCAGGGTAGCCTTGTCGGCGATGTCGCCGACCACCAGCGCGCCCGCGGCAAAACTGCGGTGGCCGGTTGAAAGGTTGTCGTAGGTGACGGGCTGGTAACCCGCCGCGTCCAGCGTCCTGCAGCAGTGCGAGCCGATATAGCCGGCACCGCCGGTGACGAGAATGACTGGACGACTGCTCATCGATTATGTTCCCCGCCTATATCGGCCGATCGGCCCTTGTTCAGCAACAAATAGAGCGCGCGCGGATTGGTGGTCAAATAGCGCCAGAACAGGCGGCGCGGCTCCAGCCAGGTGCGCCAGGCCCATTCGAGGCCCGCATGCTGCATCCATAGCGGCGCGCGGGCGCGGCTGCCCGACAGGAAATTAAACAGCCCACCCGACGTCTTGATGACGCCGACGTTGGACAGGTCGGGCGTGAATTCCTCGACGAAGGCCTGCTCATAGGGAACGCCGAGCGCAACCCAGAGATAGTCCGGCGCCAGCGCGTTGATTTCGGAGACCTTGGCACGCAGCGCCTCGCCCCGCAGAAAGCCGTGGCAACGGCCGACGATCTTGAGACCAGGATATTGCTCGCGAACGCGGGCGACCGCGGCGGCGTTCTCGGCCTCGTCCGCGCCCAGCATGTAGAAGGTCAGGCCTGCCGCCTCCGCCTTGCGGGCAACGGCGTGAAACAGGTCGGTGGTCGCGACGCGCTCGGGCAGCGGTGTCTTTGACCTGAACCGCGACGCGGTCACCAGCGGCTGGCCATCGGCATTGATCAGATCGGCGGCCCGGAACAGCCGGTTGGTCATCGGTTTGGTCGAGCAGCGCGCCAGCACCTCGCCATTGGCCGAGGTCAGATAGAGCGGACGATTGAGGCGGCGTTGCGGGAACACCATTTCGATCATGAAGTTCGCGGTCTGCTCGAGATCCAGCACGGCGAGCCGCAGCCCGCCCAACGTGATGCGAGGCACGCTGGCCGTGGCCGCTCTCCCGACGGGATTTACGCGACGCTCACGCATATTCCTTGTCCCGCTGCAGACTGACCGCCGTTGGGTTGACTTCGCTGAGGACGACACCGACCAGCTTGCGCTCGGCGCCGCCGAGGGCCGCGATGATGTCATCCATGCTGTCGTTGATATCGAGATACACCGGGAGGATTGCGACGAGCCCTTCGGCGATGTCGAGCAGTTTGCGGTCGGCCGGGCTCCACGGCATCGCCGGCCCGTCGAGAATCACGAGGTCATAGCCGCCGGTGGAACGCGCCTGCGCAATCGCCTTTCGGATGGCGTCACAGGCTTTCGCGTCGGTGGCGTTAACAGCCGGCAGGATCGAAATTCCGTTGGCGGTCGGAATCGCGCGGGCGGCTTTGGCGCCGATGCTGAGCCAGCCGAAGCGGCTGGGCTCGCTTCTGGCCAAGTGGCTCACCTTGGCCGACAACGCGCGTTCTTTGGGATCGGCATCGATCAACAGCACCTTGGCGCCATCACGCGCCGCGGCGAGCGCGATGTTCAGCGCAGCGATGCTGCGGTCCTGATCCACTCCGGCGCCGATCACAGCCATCACAGGCGGGGTTTCCCTGCCCGCGCGCCTGGCCAGCGCCGCGCGCATCTCGCGCATGGCATTGAGGACGGTCATCAGCGGAAAGCCCGCGCGCAACGTCGGCCAGCCGAGCCGCGTGACGTCGGTGGTGCTGTCAGTTGCAAGGATGCCGCCGATCGTGCGCATCACGTCGGTTTCCTGCAGCCGCGCGATCAGCGGCTTTTCGATCAGGCTGACCGCGGGTTGCGCGGCAGGCGGCTGCTTCTCGGCGGCGGGACCGGGTGGTTCCTTCGGAGTTTCTGCCGGCACTTTTTCCCGCGGCCGAACCGGGTTTGTGCCTGGCATTAACTGGTTGAGCGCAATGAACCAGCCAGAGGCGGCGAGCCAGCCAAAGACAAAACCGATCATCGCGAGCAGGCCCATGGCCGGCGGGAAGGTACGCCGCTGTGGCACGGTGGCCTCGCCGATGATACGTGCGTTCGAGGTGTTCAGGCTCTCCTGCTCCTCGGTTTCGCGCGATCGCTTGAGGAACGATTGATAGACGTCGCGGCTTGCCTCTACGTCGCGCTCGAGTTCGCGCAGGCGCACCGAGGCCTGGCTCATCTGCACGCTCTGGCGCTTCTGGGTTTCCAGCGCCTTGCCGAGCGAGGCTTCATAGTCGCGGGCGCGGATCAGGTCGTTCTTCGCGGACTGAGCGAAGCGCTCGACCTCTTCGTTGATGGCGCGGCGCAGGTCCTGCACCTGCTGCTCCATCTGGCGCAACGCCGGATGACGCGGTCCCAGTTCGCCGTGCAATTCCGCCTGGCGCTTCCGCGCTTCCGCATATTGCGCGCGCAGATTGGCGATGGTTTGCGATTGCAGCGCCTCAGGGATAGCGCCGGCGTCGGCCGATACCTTCCGGCTGGCTTCGATCTGGTCGAGTTTGGCCTGCGCGTCGAGCGTCAGCGCGCGGGCGGCGGCAAGCCGCTGATTGCTGGCGGAGAGTTGCTGGTCGCTGATCAGCGTGTCCTGGGTGCCGACGAAATTGTTCTGCGCCTTGTAGACCGCAAGCGTGTTCTCGGCGTTGCGAAGCCGTTCCTGCAGTTCCTTCAAGCGGCCGGAAAGGTCGGTGGTCGCGCGCCGCGCCGCAGCGGCCTGCGACTGCTTGGATTCGGCGAGATAGGCCTTCGAGATCGCGTTGGCGAGCATCGCCGCCTTGGCGGGCTCATACGACCAGACGTCGATATCGACGATGAAGGTGCGGTCGGTTTTCTTGACGTTGATGTGGCGATTGAGCGCTTCCAGCGCGCCCATCTGGATCTGCTTCTGCTGTTCGGCGGTCGGCCGCAGCTCGACCCCGACCAGGCCGAGCAGCGATCCCAGGATGCCGCTGGAATCGCCGCCGCCAAACTCCGGATCCTTTTCCAGATGGGTGTCGCGGATCACCTGCAGCAGCACATTGTTCGAAGTGATGACGCGCGCCTGGCTCTCCACCACCATCGCGAGGCCGGAAGTATCCTGGGCGCGCGGCGTCAGTTCGCGATCGACCAGCTGCAGTTCGCGGGGATCGACGTAGAGCTGGGTGGAGGCGGTGTATTTCGGTGTCAGGCTCTTGCCGATCGCAACTGCGACGCAGGCGGAAATCAGCGCCGCCGAGGCGATCGCGACCCTCCGTTGCCACAGGAGCCGGGTCAGATCGAGCACGCTGAAGCCCGCCGGCGCGGCTGTCGCCGCACGGCCGGCCTCAGGCTTTGCCCGGTCTATCGGCTGGTCATAGATAAGCATCGACCCCAGCTTTCATTCGAACTGCCGCACGCATCGGCTGAGGGGTTACTCTTGGGGTCACGCCACGGGCGCTGAAAAAAAGCGCGGAACAAACGCAACAGGGAAAATTAACCATACTCACCAATGGATTATTCCCCGAAATGGCAAACAAAGCGTTTAAGCGCGGGCGCATTGCATCGCCTCCGCCATGGTCAGGGCTGGAATGTTCCGCCGCGATGCCGCGCGAAGCGCATGCGCGAGCAAAGCAGGCGTACAGCCATACGGGCTCGGCCGGTCGGTGACGTCGTGGCCGTAGAAAATTAACCATCCGTTATTGATCTGCGCTTCGTCGAACGCACGATCGATCCCGTCGCAATCCATCTCGCGATCGATCAGCGGCATCGCGCGCAGGAACTGCAAGTCGACGCTGCCGGCGTTAACGCCCTGCACGATGCTGCGGCAGGTCTGAAATTCCTTCCTGAGCTGATGCTTGCGGGCGTAGGAGCCGTATCCGAACGGATAGGCGAAACTGCCGACCCGGATCGAAGGATCGAGCGTGCGAAGGTAGGCACGGTTGCGCATGGTTTCCTGCCGCAACGCGGCTTCATCGAGGTCGCAGGCGCGTTGATGCGAGAACGTGTGGCAGCCGATCTCGTGACCCCTGCGGTGAAGCGAGACCACGTCGCCGGCATCGCCCGCCACCCAGTCCGGCGCGTCGGCGCCGACCAGGCTGCCCGAGACATAGAACGTCCCGCGCGCGCCATGCGCTTCGAGCATCTCGGCGCCGGTCGTCGCCGCGCTCTTTGGCAGGTCGTCGAAGGTAAAGCTGACCATCGGCGCGCTGTTGCGCAGCCGGAACAGATCGACGCGCAGATGCATCGCCAGCCGGTGGCCGACCTTTGCCCTTGCCTCTGACAACATCGCGTTCATCGTCTCAACGCTTTCGCAGGATCACGTGGTAGTCGCCGTGCCGCACGTCGGTCTTGCCGGGCAGCAAGAAGTTCATCACCTTGGCCGCAGCATCGACCATGGCAGCGAACAGAGGCTTGCGCAATCGCATCTCCGGATAGCGCGGGCTCTCATACTGTTTGCGGTAGATCATTTGCAGGCCGTTCTGCTCGGCGAACGCCGCCAGGTTGGAAAGCGTGACGAGCGGATGAAACAGCGTCGGGAACGGCGCGTGGCCGGGCAGACCGGCTTTCTTGTCGCCGCGGACGTGGCGATAGAACCAGACGTGGAACCAGTGCGGCGAATATTTGGTGACGACGCCGGACAGCGATCGCGGATTGGGCGCGCCGATCAGGATCATGCCGTTCGGCTTCAGCGACTCGCAGAAGCGCAGCAGGGCCGCTTCGACATCGGGCACGTGCTCGATCACGTTGTAGCAGATCACCAGATCGAAGCTGCTGGGCTTGAAGCGATAGGTCTGGATGTCGCCGAGGATAGCCTCGTGCGCGTAATCGTTGTTGCGGATCTGGTCCTCGTCGATGTCGACCACGGTGACGTGGGCGCGGTGCAGCACCTTGAGCGGCAGGAAGCTGGTCGAGCCGCCGCCGGCTTCGTAGACCGAGAGTTCGCCCGCAGGGAGTGTCGCCTGGAGAATGCCGTGAACGGTCAGCAGGCTGTGTCGCGCCTGGCCGTGGGCCAGCTCGAGCAGCGCCTGCGGATGTTGCACGGCGTCGGCCGCCCGTCTGTGGTCGATCGTGGCTGCTTCGGTCATCGACTTCATCCATTCTGACGTGGGAGTTGCCTTGTTCATTTTAGTTTTCCCAATCGACGCGCTGGAAAGCTTCCATCAATGCCCGATCCGTCTTGTGAATTGACGCATCTAACGGCACACGGTTGGTGCGCTGGTATTTCCAGTTGCTGCCGATCTCGCGGAAGTGCCGAAACGAAAAGTCCCTGGTGCAGAAATACGACGCCCACCAGGAGAAGATCGAATGGACATGCCATTGCGCCCGCGTGGGACATCGGCCGGGAACCACCGTCCATTTCGGCAGGCACTCGTTTGCGTCGCGCCGCATCACGAGCCTTGAGAACCGGTAGTTCGGCGGCATCAGAATCGAGAAGTCGGCGTGCCGATGCGGAGCCTTGTGCATGTTGTCGCGGATGCCGTCATCGATGCCGATGATCCATCGCCCGCGATATCGAACCAGCCCCGTCCACGATTGTTCGGCGGCCTCGAACACCGATTTGCCGGACTTCGACAGCACCAGCTCGTCGATGTCGGAGTTCATGGCGCTCCGGGTATTCTGCAGGAAGCGCCATCTTGCGTGCTCCCACGCCCCCAGCTGGCAGAAATCGGAATCCCAGTGATCCCAGCTATTGGCGCCTTGTGGACCGTATTTGAAAGGCCACTCCATCACGACCGAGCATCGGATGCCCCGGACCGACCGGAGCGCCGCGCTCAGCGTGGCGCTGTCATAGGCGCTGGAGCCGTTGTCATAGATGAGAACGGCATCGGCGCCATGAATGTCCCGGTTGAATCTCACCCAATCGAGGATCCATTCGATCGGATTGTCCTTCGACATCGTGAAGATGACGCGGCGATCCCTGAATATCTCCGACTCGTTCGGCGATACCGAGAACGTGAAGCTCCCCAGTTCGCCCAATGCCTGGATCGGGCCGCCATGCTCGGGAATGTCCAGCCACAACTGCGCGTGGCGGTCGAGGTGCCGCGTCCGCGCCTTGCAGGTTCCGGCGCCGCTGATGAAGTTCGTCGTCGCGACGTCGCGCGCAAGGTTGAAGAATGGCGGTGCAAACAGGGCGACCGCCGATTTGCTCACCTGCACCGCGTCGTAGAACAGCGTATTGCTGTCGAAGTCGCGCTCGAAATTCTCGCCCCGGAACGCGGGCGGGCGCGTCGCCTCGCGCCGCTTGTCGGTGAAGTTCGACAGCGAAACTGAATTGGTTCGACAGATGACATGTCGATTGTCGGCTGCAACGATGGAATTTTTGCTCGCTAACCGCATCATGATTCTCTTGTCGACATGCTGGGTAGTCTCGTGGACGGGGCAGTGATGGACGGGGCCGGGAGACTGCGCCGCGCGCCGTAGGCGATCACGGCCTTGCGTAAGCCGGCGATGTCGAACACGAAGGCGGCGGCGACGTAGACAATGCAGCCGCTTGCGGCCAGCACGCCGAATGAGACCACGCCGACAGGAAGCAGCGGTTTCAGGAATGTCAGCACCAGCGCCATGATCGCCGTCGCCAGGACGATGCGCAGGAGCTGGAATGGGTTGAAGGGAAGCGGGAATGCATTGCGCGTGAGATACCAGCCGAAGGCCGCGCCGAAGGCTTCGACGATGACGAGGCTCGACGCCGCGCCGACGAGGCCGAATCTGGCCAACAGGACCGGCATGACCAGCAGGTTCGCGGTCAGCATCGCGACGCTTTGCGTCGTCATCATGAACGGCGTTTTGGCGAGATGAAAGCTCGCGTGGATGTAGGATTGCGAAATCGACTGAAACAGCCAGGCGAACGCCAGGATCGGCATGATCTGCGCCGCGGTCTCCCTGAACTCGCTGCCAAGGATCACGCCGGCAATATAGCTGCTCGTCAGCGCTACGCCGGCGACCGCCGGAAGGACGGCGGCCAGCAGGATTTCGAGGCTGAATTCCAGATGCGGCCGCGCTTCGGTGGCGCCGCCGGTGGCATAGGCGCGCACCGCCAGCGGGATCGTCGCCGAGGCGATGCTGACCGCCGGGATCAGGATGATCTGCCGGACGAGGTCGGCGGACGCGCCGTACTGGCCGGCCGCGTGGTCACCCATGAAATGAAACACCAGCATCCGGTCGAGCGCGGCGTGGAGCGCAAAGACGATGCCCGACAGCGTGATCGGAATGCCGAAGCCCGCAAAGGTCCGCAAATCGGAAACCTTCGGTCCGGCGACGGGGGATCGCAGGATCGTGCTGGCAAACAGCGTCGTCGTGACGAAGTAGGTAACGGTCACCATCGCGAGCTGGCACAGCCCGCCGCCGCCCAGCAGCGCTGCAGCCAGGCATAGCGTGAACGCCAGGCAGGCGCGAATGATCGACGCCGACATGAACGCGAACGATTGCAGGCGCGCTTTGAGCAGTTCCTGTCCGAGCTCAAACAGGCCGAGCCCCAGCGCGAAAAAGATGGCGGCGAGATTTCGCTCCAGCGATACCGACGTCGTCAGCGTGGCAACAAGGAGCGCGACGGGCGCGGCGAGGGCGGAGATGAGATAGGCGACGAAGATGGTCGTCCTGACATCGACTGCGCCGCCTTCCGACTGAAAACGAAGGGCAGATACGCGAACCCAGGTGAACAGCAGCGCCGAAACGATGCCCGCCGTGCTCAGACCGACGACGTAGACGCCATATTCCTCGGGCGAGAGCAGCCGCGTGAACACGACCGCGCTCAGCAAGCCGATCGCGGCCGATGCGACGCTCGCGATCGAATAATGGAACGTCTGGCTGAGCATTTAGACTTTCGGCCTTTGAAGCGCGGAACTTCGCTTCGGCATTGGGTTCAGGGTTAACGACACGTTGCAATTCATCTCAATGATCTGCCGGAGGCCGGCCGTTATCAGGCGCAATTCTCCCGCGGTACCCATTGAGCAAGATCAGTGCCGAACCGGCGCAACACATCTTGCGGCGCGTCGGCGTGGTTAATCGCTGGGTCGCTGTCGTCTCTCTGTCCGCATTTGCGACACGCCGATGCCGCTCCAGCCGCTGCGGTAACCATTGTGGAAGGCGCTGTTCGAGCCCGCGCCCATGATGGACTCGATATTGCAAAGCCGATCGCCGTAATCGTCGACCTCGTCGGCGAATGGATTGCCGATGACTGTACATTTTCGACAAAAGCTCTTTTCGGAAGAAACGCGCTGCGGGCCTCCTGTTCTTTTTGATACAGCTGACCTGTCCGGCCTGTATCCTTTTGTGACGGCGAAGCATGCGAGGACAGGCGATGTTTCGCACTGATCCGAAGCGGCGCAAAAAGCACGGCCTGCGGCGGCTGGTGCTGTTTCTGGTGGCCTTTGTGCTGACCGTGCTGCTGCTGGCGCATGTCGACAGCAACGCCGCCTCGCGCGCCGTTTCGACTCAAGCGAAGTTCGCGGGCGCCTTCGTCAATTGGGGGCCGATAGGTCGCGAGCATACGCTGCAGGCGTGGGAGAAATGGCTGAAGCAGGAGCCGTCCTCGGTATTGGGCGTCGACTTCTATGGTCAAACGACCTGGGAGGATTTCTCCAGGCTGAACTGGGTGCCGGGCGTCTGGAAGAAGCTCAACCCTGCGCGCAACGTGGTCTGGTCGATTCCATTGACGATGAAAGGAACGCCGCTCGCCGAAATTGCCGATGGGCTTCGCGATGCCGAATTCGAAGCGGCGGCGCGTGCGATTTCGGAGGCGCATCCGCAGGCGATCATTCGGCTCGGCTGGGAGATGAATCTGGCTGAGATGGCGTGGTTCGCCAAGGGGCACGAAGCCGATTACATCAAGGCGTTCCGGCGCGTCGTGGAAATATTCAGGCGTCACTCCACAGGCTTCAAGTTCGACTGGTGTCCGGGGTGGGGGCCGCAGGACATGCCGGCAGATCTCAGCTATCCCGGCGACGACGTCGTCGACTACATCGGTCTCGACATCTACGACTTCAAGCACGAAGGTACGGTTGAGGAGCGCTGGAACACCTTCTACGTCAAGGCTCCGTTCGGCCTGGAATGGCAGCGCGAGTTTGCGCGTCTGCACGGCAAGCGGATGAGCTACCCCGAATGGGGCGTCGGCAATTTCGGGGATAATCCGTTCTTCATCCAGCAGATGCACGACTGGTTCATGAAGAACGAAGGCAGCATTGCCTACGCCGCCTATTTCGACGTCGACGGAGCCTGGCCCACCCAGATCGACAACGGCCAGTTTCCAAACGCGCAGCGTCTGTTCCGCAAACTGTTCAGCCGCTGATCCGCGGCCAATGTTCAGCGCGGATTAACCCCATCCATTAACCGTCGCCGGAGTTCGGCGCTTCACGTTTCCCCGTCGGATCGAATATTGCACCACTGCGCGCGTAACGTTCGTCGCGGCCGGATCGATCCGGAGCGGACGACCGTATCGAGACGGAAATGTCCCGGGATTAACGCCGGCCATCCCGTTTCGGGACGACGAGACATATTCGTGAACGACCTGAGCGTCATGGCACAGATTTCGACCAGCGATCTCCGGATGGGCGGGCCTGATCCGTCGGTCAGGGCTCTGCGCGCGCTGGCGGCGATTTCGCCGGCGTTCGATCCCGCGACAGAAATCGTCGTTTGCATTCCGTGTTTTCGCCGGCCTCAGCACCTGCGCCGGACGCTGGAGTCGCTAGCCGCTCAGCGCACCAGCCGCCGCTTCGCCGTCGTCATGGTGGAGAATGATGTGTCGAAGTGCGAGAGCGTCCTGGTTGCCGCCGAGTACCTCGCGTCGCGGAAACTCGCGGGGTTGTGCGTGATCGAGCCGCGGCAGGGCAATTGCCACGCGATCAATGCCGCCTTCGAGACGGCGTTGCAGATGTTCCCGGCGGCGAGCAGCTTGCTGATGATCGACGATGATGAAATCGCGTCGCCGGACTGGCTGGAGCAGATGGTCAGGACTGCCAGTGCGACCGGCGCCGACATTGTTGGCGGGCCTGTGTTCCCCGAATTCGATGACGAACGGAAACGCGGGTTGCGGCGCCACCCGGCGTTTGCGCCGGCCTACGACGCCTCGGGACCGGTGCCGGTGATCTATGGCTGCGGCAATTGCCTGATCCGGCGCTCGGTGTTTTCCCGGTTGGGCATGCCGGCGTTTGACCTGCGTTTCAATTTTCTGGGTGGCGGTGATACCGATTTCTTCTACCGTTGCCGAAGGCTCGGCATGCGGTTTCATTGGGTAAACGAAGCCGCGATCAGCGAGACCGTGCCGCAAGGCCGCACGAGCCTGAAATGGCTGGTGATGCGGGGCTTGCGGATCGGCGCGATCAATTATCACGTCCAGCGCAAGGCGACGCCGACGGCCTGGTTGCGGACGAAATTGACGATCAAATTGCTGGCTGCCTTGCCGCTTTCGCTTGTCTATGCCGTGCGCGCTATCCTGACCGAACGTAAGTGGACCATTGCCATGCATCCGGTAACGGTTGCGATCGGCAGCGCGCTGGCCGCGTTCGGCCTCGAACCGCAACCCTACAAGGCCTCGAAGATCGTCTCATGAGCGAGCTCCTCGACACATCCGAGATCCGCAGCCTGGCCGCCGGGATCGAGCGCCAGCAGGTGATGGATGTCGTTCGCGGCGCGACCTTTGTCGGAACGCTGCTGCTCGGATGGATATCGCTGCACCCGTTTGAAAGCCTCGGCGATCTGCAGATCGGCGACGTCGGCACAGGAAACGAGCTGGCGACTTATGCGGTGTTCGGTGGCCTGAGCGTGCTGACGGTTGCGCTCGCCATGCGAAATGACGCGCGGGGACTGGCGACGTTGCTGTCGCCGGCATTGGTCCTGTTCGGCGCGTGGCTGCTGGCGACGGTGGTGTTGTCGTTCGATCCGGGCACGTCGATCAAGCGTCTTTCGCTCACGATCTGCGTTGTCGCGGTCACCGCCGCCCTGATGCTGTTGCCGAGATCGCAGCAGGAACTGATGCATTGGTTCACGATCGCCGCGCTCACATTGCTGGCAATCTGCTATCTCGGAATATTGCTGGCGCCCGATCTTTCGATTCATCTGGCGACCGATCCGCAGGAGCCTGGATTGGCCGGCAACTGGCGCGGCGCGTTCGGCCACAAGAACCAGGCCGCGGCCATCATGGTGATGGTGCTGTTTCTCGGCGTCTACATCATCCGCTCCGGCCTGTGGATATGCGGCGCCGCGATCATCGTGCTCGCCTCGCTGTTCCTGCTGTACTCGGCCGGAAAGAGCTCGCTGACCCTGTGCTTTGCGGTGCTGTTGCTGACGTCGGTAACGTCAGTCATCCGCCCGTTCTGGCTTCGCGCGATCATATTGCTGACGCCGCTGGTGTTGCTGAACCTGCTCAGCGTCGGCACGGTGATGTTTGAGGGCCTCGCGGGAATTTCCAGACTGTTGCCGTTCGACTCAACGTTCACCGGCCGTACCGACATCTGGGCGTTTGCGCTGCAGTCGCTCCACGCGCGATTGCTGACCGGCTACGGCTTTGCATCCTTCTGGGGCTCTAGCGCCATTCAAAATCTTCCCGAGGGCAAGGAGTGGGCCGGCTTCGCCGCGCACAGCCACAATGGCTATCTCGACACCGCGCTGGGCATGGGCCTTCCCGGACTTGCCTTGCTCATTCTGGTGCTGGTGATCGTGCCGTTGAGGAATTTTCAAAAGGCGGACGAGGGCGGCAACAACGGTCCGCTTGCCATGATGCTGCTGCGGATCTGGTTGTTCGGGCTCTATCTGTCGGCGATGGAAAGCTTCTTCCTCGACCGCTCCGATCCACTGTGGTTCACGTTCCTGATGGCGGTATTCGGCCTGCACTATCTCGCGCGGTTCCGGGCGGCAGACTAGCGGCCCGTCATTCCGGGGCGATGCGAAGCATCGAACCCGGAATCTCGAGATTCCGGGTCTGGCCCTTCGGGCCATCCCGGAATGACGGCTAAGACCGCCTCAGCAACATCCTTCCACCAGCCGTCGAAATCGAACGGCAAGTGTACCGGCGGCCGTTTGACCACCGCGGCGATCCGGTCGGCATAGGCTTCGTTGTCCGAGCCGCGCGCGACCAGCACGATGGCGCCGCGGGCGATCAATTCCTTAAAGCGCGGATGATGGTCGAACTCCTCCGGCAGCTCGGGCCCGGCAACGATCAGCGGACGGCCGGACTGCACGCAGGCGAGAATACTGGAGCGCCGCGCGGTAAGCCCTTCATCGAGCGGATAGCAGAATGCGTCGATCTCGCTGAACAGGCCGAAGACTTCGTAGTCGGAGGCGACGAAGCCGGAGACAATCAAATCGTCGGCGATGCCGAGTTCGTTGGCGCGGGCGCGGAATTCTTCCTCGACCCTGTCCACGCCGCGGATGAAGGAGCCGATATAGACGATCAGCGGCTTGAGTCCACGCTGCTTCAGCATGGCGCCGATTTCGAGCAGCGCATTGGGTTGCTTGCCTGGATAGATCGATCCGAAATGACCGATCACCAGCCGCCCGTCGCCTTTCGCCGCGGCGAGGCGAGGCCGCAACTTCGAATCCTCGATGCCTGCCGGCGCTTCGATGTTCGGCGGCAGCGGTGCAAGCACGCATTTTTTCGCGGTCCAGCCGAGCAGCGGATCATCTTCCAGCTCGCGCCGCACCAGCGGCGAGAACATGATGATGGTATCGGCCAGCAGCAACGCCGGCATGTAGGTGATGCGGCGCAGCCAATGCAGCCCGTTCCATTCGTGCTGAATCAAAACGACCTTGCGCCGCCGCAGCCGGGCGATCGCCATTGCCACGAGTGGTGCGAACATCACGCGTTTCCAGGCGACGATCGGGAAGTTGCAGACTACGCTTTGCGCCGTGCCGACCGCGCGCCAGATCTCGGCGAGCGATCCTTCTCCACGCGTTAGCGTTAATGTCGCGCTGGTTCCAGGCTCGAGCTTTTCGATCGTCTCCTGCAACAGGCGGGTGAACTGGCCGACGCCGCAATGCATCTGCGGCCCCGCGCCGAGAAACAGCGCCCGATATCGGGTTTCTCCAGTCATCGTGCGGCGACGAGCTTTTCTAAAAGCGTTTTCAAGCGAAGTGGATTCCACTTCGCGTTTAGAAAACGCGCTGAAATGGATACCGGCGTTAGCCATACATCCCAGACATTAGCTTCCGGTAAGCGGCAGTGTCTGCCCGGCACCGTTCTTGCCAATCCGACCATGAAGATCGTCCGGCCGTCTCATAACGGGACATCGGGCGGTCACGGCAATGGCGGAAGGCCGCGATTTCGGGACAGCCGGAATAGGCGTCGACCCAGCCAACGGGAAGCAGGAGCGCGGGCGATGACGGGCAAGATCTTCAGCACATGGGATGAGACGCATTCCGAGCTTTGGAGTCACCAGCCGATCCGTCTCGAACATGCGATGCACAAATCGCCGGTGTTCTCGATCGACGAGCTCGCGCAACTGATCGAGAGCTATCCACGCGAGCACTACAACCTGGTCAAGACGGGCGCCAGGGGATCCAGCCGCGTGTGGCGCGAGGGCGATATCGGCAACCTCTCCGGCCGGCAGGTCATCGAAGCGATTTCCCGGGGCGGCCTCTGGCTCAACTTGCGCGACGTCGGCTCGGTCGATAGCCGCTACCGCAAGCTGATCAACCGGATGTTCGCCGAGATCGCGGCCAAGGTTCCTGATTTCGTGGTGCCGAACCACCAGGCCGGCATCCTGATCTCGTCGCCGGACGCGCAGGTCTATTATCATGCCGATCTGCCGGGGCAGGGCCTGATCCAGATCGCCGGCCGCAAGCGGGTCTATGTCTATCCAAACACCGCGCCGTTCATCAAGCCGCAACACCTCGAGGACATCGCGCTGTTCGACGTCGAGGTCGATCTGCCTTACGCGCCCTGGTACGACGGGCACGCGCAGGTGTTCGACCTCGAACCCGGCCAGATGTTGAACTGGCCGCTGAACGCACCGCACCGCGTCGAGAATCTCGGCACCGTCAACATCTCGATGACGGTATCCTATGGCAACGACGAGATCCGGCGCGCCCAGATCGTCCACCTCGCCAACGGCCTGCTGCGCCATCGCTTCGGTTACACGCCGAAGACCAGCAATCTGCGCGGGCCGTCCTTCTTCGCCAAGAAGGCGCTGCAGAAGCTCGTGCGCGACGGCAAGTGGGTCAAGCGCGAGCGCAGCGCCCGCCGTGCGATCGATTTCCGCCTCGACGCCGCCGAGCCCGGCAAGATCGTCGATCTGCCGAAGGCGGCATAAGTCGCAACGCCGATGACGGTGCTGACGACCAGTGCGGAGCAATTGGCGGCGCGGCCGACAAGCCGTACGGCTGGATTCCGCGTCGAGCTGTTGCGCGATTGGCAGCAGGCCGTCACGCGCTGGCATGACATCAGCCCGTCGACGCCGTTCCAGCATCCGCAATGGTACGACGCCTGGTACCGCGCCTTCGCCGATGCCGAGGGCATCGCGCCGCTGATCGCCGTCGTCACGGATGCATCGACCGGCGAGCCGGTGGTGCTGCTGCCGTTGATCCGCCGACGGCAGAACAATATCGCAACCGTCGAATTCGCCGATCTCGATCTGACTGACTACAACGCGCCAATTGTTGGATGCGCGGCGCCACGCGATGCCAAGGCGGCGCGCGCGCTGTGGCGCAGCCTGCTGTCGGCGTTGCGCCGGATGCCCGAGAAGGCCGATCTCATTCGTCTGCGCAAAATTCCCGTCGATCTCGATGGCAAGCCAAATCCCATTGCCCTGCTCGGCGCCGGCGGCCCATGCTCGCTGAACGGCAATCTCGTCACGACAGGCGAGGATTACGACGGCTGGCGCTACACGTTGGAAAAGACCGTGCGGAAGGAGCTGGAGCGGAGCTGGCGCGTGTTCACGCGCGATCCGGCCGCGTCGTTCGCGATCATCACCGACACCAGTGAAGCGTTGCGGATTCTCTCGACCACCGAGGCTCAGCAGGGCACGCGGATGCAAAGCCTCGGGATGAACTACATCCTCAATGACGAGACCTGCGCCGCGTTCTACCGCAACCTGATTCGCGACGGCGTCCGTAATGGCTACGCGCTGGTCTCGGCGCTCACGGCCGGCGATGAGGTCGTGGCGACGCTGCTCGGCATCAGGACCGGCTCACGCTACGTGATGATCCGCATCAGCAATGCCGGCGAGAAATGGTCGAACTGCTCGCCGGGCCGGCTGATCATCGAACGCACCATGGCCGCCCTGCACAGGGACGGCGTGCGCGAGTTCGATTTCAGTGTCGGCAATTACGCCTACAAGCGCCGCTTTGGCGTGACGCGGTTGCCGCTGATCGACGTCAGCGCCGCCTTGAGCTGGCGCGGATGGCCCTACACACTGCGCGATCGTATGGTGCGTGCAGTGCGCAACTATCCGCGGCTCGATGGCTGGCTGAAGCGCACACTCGGTAAGCCGTTGTCACACGAAGAGAATTGACGTGTGCCGCTGGAGTTCCACAGCGGTGCAAATCTGTCACACATGCCGGGATAGTGGGGACGTTCTCCCTGTGTTCGCGAGAGTTCATGATCGCCGGTGCGCCAGAGGCGTAGGCTCCGCTTCGGGTCAGGGACTACTGGTGAATGCTTTTCTTGGGTGTATTTGGGGAGAGCCAACATGCCAGCCTACATCCATCATCACGACGATATCGAGCCGGGCTTCGTCATCTGCCCGAGCTGTGTGGGGCTCGAAATGTATGTGCGGGACGTCGAGCCGCATTGGAGCATGGCGAAGATCGACTTCACTTATGAATGCGCCGACTGCGGCGCCGAAGTTCGCCAGACCATCGTGAAGCCGCAACTGCGGCATTAGCCCGGGAATCGTAGGGGGCAGAAGGGGCGGTGCGCCGTGCCCACCTTCCCATCGCAATTTGGACGGGGATGGTGGGCACGCGCTTCGCCCCACCCTACACAGCAGCTCTAAACCTGCCGCACCACGCCCGGCTTGCCCGGATCGCATTCCAGCGCGTCGCGATCCCACTTCGCCGCGATCGCCGCGGCTTCGTACGTGCTCTGCAGGAAATCGAGCAGCGCGGTGTCGGGATCAGCAGCCGTCCGCACGGCGTCGTAGGGCAGAATGAATTCGCCGAGCGCTTCGCTGAAGAACGCCGCGTCGGGGCGCACCTTGGTCGTGCGGAAGCCTGATGGCTCGGGATAGGCATAGGAATAGAACGCGGGATAATCGATCGCGCCACTGCCTGGCCAGAAGCCGGCGCTGCTGACTTCGTGTGAATAGGCCTCATGTGCGACTGCGTCGGGCAAATGCGGCACGCCGCCGGGATGACGCGGCGCGCGGCGGCCGGAGAAGCGCGTCACTGCGAGATCGAAACTGCCCCAAAAGAAATGCACCGGGCTCGCCTTGCCGAGAAAGCCGGTGCGGAATTGTTTGAAGACGCGGTCGCAGTTGACGAGGATTTGCAGGAAACGTCCGATGGCTTCGGGGTCGTAGGAGGCATGCGCCGTGTCTAACGAGAACCGCACCGGATCGGGCAGTTCGTTTGGCATCTCGTCTATGGCAACAGCAATGCCGAGTTCGGCAAGCGCGGCAAGTGTGGCGGCGTAGAAGCTCGCAACGGAGTGGCCCGGCAGCGCAAAGTGCCGATGCGTGCCGTCGCTGGTCGAGATGCGCAAGCGATGGTCGATGAAATCGAAATCGATCTGGAAGGTTCGCGCACCGTCAGGCACCGGCGACGTCGTCAATCCGCGCGGCGTGACATAGAGCGTCACATGCCAGGAATGATTGAGCCACGGTGATTTCGTGAGCCGGATCTTGCCGACGATCTGGGTCCAGAGCTGAACCGTCGCACAGGTGTCACGCCACGCCGCGGTCGGCAATTCCGGCCACGGGGTTTGCGAATTATTGCTCATGCCGGAACCCTGCGCGTGCTGCCCTGAAGGCCGAAGGCCTACCACGAATCCACGAGGTCTTTAGAAACCAGGCCTCACGATTTCGTGCATTCCGGGCAGCGCCGTTGTCCGCGCGAGGCGCGGAAGAGGCTCCTGCACCACCAGCGCCGCGCCATCGCCTGCAGCGGCCGACGTGCCAGTTGAGCGAAAAAGATAATCTCCACCATAGCTCGATCCATCGTCCCCAATGGACCAGATATGGCGGCATCCTCGAATGAGAATGCCGCCTGTATCGCATCAGCCATGCAGTTTATTCGCGGTCTCCGCGATCACGCGCCCTTGATAGCGCGCGCCGGCGAGTTCGTTCTCGCTCGGCTGGCGGCTGCCGTCGCCGCCGGTGATCGTGGTGGCGCCGTAGGGCGCGCCGCCGGTGATTTCGTCGAGCTTCATCTGGCCGGCAAAACCGTAGTTCAGGCCGACGATGGTCATGCCGAAGTGCAGCAGGTTGGTGATGATCGAAAACAGCGTGGTTTCCTGTCCGCCATGCTGGGTCGCGGATGCGGTGAAGGCGCCGCCGACCTTGCCGTGCAGCGCGCCCTTGGCCCAGAGGCCGCCGGCCTGATCGAGGAAATTCGCCATCTGCGACGCCATGCGGCCAAAGCGGGTGCCGGTGCCGACAATGATGGCGTCGTAATTGGCGAGGTCTTCGATCTTGGCGATGGGGGCGGCCTGATCGAGCTTGTAGTACGACGCCTTTGCGACCTCCGCTGGCACCAGCTCCGGCACGCGCTTGACGTCGACAGTGGCGCCGGCCTCACGCGCGCCTTGCGCGACGGCATTCGCCATCGTCTCGATGTGACCGTAGGCGGAATAATAGAGCACAAGTACTTTGGCCATGATGGGTGGTCCTTTTGGTTTGGGGTTGATGTGAGGTGTTCGATAAAAAATCAGTCGTCATGCCCGGCCAAAAGCGCGAAGCGCGTCTTCGCGCTAGATGCCGGGCATCCACGTTTTCCTTCGCGTCAAGGCGTGGATGGCCGGGACAAGCCCGGCCATGACGGCGGGGGAGTTGCGTTGCGCTACGCCGCGTCGACCAGCACCAGTTCTGAATCTTCCAGCGCGGTAATCGTGAGCTTCGCCTCGTTGCGGATCGCGGCGCCGTCGCGGGCGTTGACGCGCACGCCGTTGACTTCGACGCTACCCGCCGCCGGCACCAGATAGAGGTGGCGCGCGTTGTGCAGCTCGTATTCCGCGCTTTCGCCGGCCTTCAGCGTGGTGGCGAGCACCCGCGCATCGGCGCGGATCGGCAGCGCATTCTTGTCGCCGGCAATGCCGCTGGCGATGGTGACGAGCTTGCCGGAGCGGTCGGACTTCGGAAACGGTTTCGCGCCCCAGGTCGGCTGGCCGCCCTTCGTCGTCGGCTCGATCCAGATCTGGAAGATCTTGGTCTTCGCGGGTTCGAGATTGTACTCGGAATGACGAATGCCGCTGCCGGCGCTCATCACCTGCACGTCGCCGGCTTCGGTCCGGCCCTTGTTGCCGAGCGAGTCCTGATGCGTGATCGCGCCTTCGCGAACATAGGTGATGATTTCCATGTTGGCGTGGGGGTGGGCGGGAAAGCCGGTGTTCGGCGCGATCTCGTCGTCGTTCCACACCCGCAAGGCGCCATGGCCCATATTATCGGGGTCATAGTGGCTGCCGAACGAGAAGTGATGCTTTGCTTTCAGCCAGCCGTGATCTGCGCTGCCGAGTTTTGCAAATGGTCTGAGTTCGATCATGGGATATTCCTTCGTTGAAAGTTTTTCTTGAATGAGGCGGCCGGGCGGCATGCGCCCGGCCTTGCTGGATTTGAGTTATGCGCCGAAGCCGCCATCAACGTTGAGCACCGTGCCGGTCACGAACGAGGCCTGCGGGCTGGTGAGAAACACGACGCCGGCGGCGATCTCTTCGGCGGTGCCGTAGCGCTGCAGTGCATGCTGGGTGCGCTGGGCTTCGGCAAAATCGCCGCCGTCCTTCGGGTTCATGTCGGTGTCGATCGAGCCCGGCTGCAGCACGTTGACGGTGATGCCGCGCGGTCCGAGGTCGCGCGATGCGCCCTTGGTATAGCCGACGATCGCAGCCTTGGTGGCGGCGTAGTCGGCAAGCCCCGGGAACGATGCGCGGGTGGCGATGCCGGAGCCGACGGTGACGATACGGCCGCCTTCGCCCATCAGCTTTGAAGCGGTGCGGATCGCAGCGACGACGCCATGAACGTTGATCGCGTCCTGGCGGGCCAGTGCCGTGGTATCGGCATTGGGATCGTCGACCGCGCCGCTCACGGCAACGCCGGCGTTGTTGACGAGGATGTCGAGCCTGCCAAATACCTTGGCGACGTCCTTGACCAGTTGTTCGACTTCTGTCGATGACGCCTGGTCGGCCTTGAAAGCGCGGGCTTCGACGCCCTTGGCCTTCAGTTCGGCCACAACCGCCTCGGCCTTGTCGGGGGAGGCGACATAACTGATCGCGACGTTGGCGCCTTCATCGGCGAGGGCGCGGGCAGAGGCTGCGCCGATGCCGCGCGAGCCGCCGGTGACGAGGGCAACCTTGCCTGAGAGCTTCTTGGTCATTGGATTTCTCCGTTGCTTGAATTCCGATGGCCATTGGATATGTCGCCCGACGTGGTATAGAAATAGAAACTATTGAAACTCATTGTTTCCAAAATGAAGACTTGGAGGTTTTCCGAATGTCAAAGCTCCCGGATTTCGAGGCGCTCGCGATTTTCGCGAAAGTCGTGGAGTTACGGTCGTTTGCGTCAGCGGCGAGCGAACTGGCGCTGTCCAAGGCCACCGTGTCCAAGGCGGTCAGCCGGCTGGAGCAGCGGCTCGGCGCGCGGCTGTTCAACCGCACCTCGCGGCGGCTGGCGCTGACCGATGCCGGCCAAAAGCTGGCGGAGCGCGCCGCGCGCCTGCTGGCCGACGGCGAGGACGCCGAGAACGAGGTGCTGTCGCAATCGATGACGCCGCGCGGGCTGGTGCGGCTCGCGGTGCCGATGACGTTCGGGGTGAAGGCCGTGGCGCCGATCTTGCCGGAGTTTCTTGAGAAGTATCCGGAAGTCTCGATCGATCTGCACCTGAGCGACGCAACGGTCGATCTGATTGGCGAGGGTTTTGATGCCGGCCTGCGCATCGCGCGGCTGCCGGACTCTTCACTGATCGCGCGGCGGCTGTGCGCCATGCCGCGCTACACGGTGGCGGCACCTTCATACTTGAAGCGACATGGCAGGCCGACACATCCCATGCATCTCGCGGAGCATAAATGCTTCGGCTACGCCTATCTCTCGACACCAGGTGTCTGGCACTACAGCAATGCGGCCGGAGAGCAGGCGAGCGTCCGTCCCGCGGGCCAGCTCCGCGTCAACAATGGCGAAGCCGTGTTGCCGAGCGTCATCGCCGGCCTCGGCATCGCCGATCTGCCGGACTTCATCGTCGGCGATGCGATTGCATCGGGCGAAGTCGAAGTGATCCTGAAAGGCTGGCACCAGCCCGAAGGCGCGGTGCATCTAGTTACCCCGCCCGGCGGCCCGCGGCCCGCGCGCGTGGAAGTGCTGGCGGATTTTCTGGCGAAGCATTTTGCGAAGGCGAAGAAACGGAAGTAACGCCGACGTAACGTCTTCTTCACCCTCCCCTGGAGGGACCCGCAAGGGGAGGGTGAGACGACGTGCGCTATCGCCGTATGCCATGTATCGGCTAGGCTCACCGGATAACCAAAACAAACTGCTCGGGGAGAAACTACGAATGAACCGCCGCGAACTTCTGAAAGCCGCCGCCGCATTGCCGCTCGCGCAAACCGCGCTCTCCAATCCCGCCTTCGCGCAAAGCCCATACCCCTCGCGCAACGTCACCATGATCGTGCCGTTTCCGCCCGGCGGCCAGGCCGACCTCGCGGCGCGCCCCGTTGCGCAGGCGCTGGAGCGGATGCTTGGCAAGCCCGTCATCGTCGACAACCGCGCCGGCGGCGGTGGCGGATCGGTCGGTAATGCGGCGGCGGCGCGCGCCGAGCCTGATGGCCACACGCTGTTGATGACGCTGTCCTCGCTTGCCGTATTGCCCGAAGCCGACCGGCTGTTCGACCGCCCGGTGGCATATGAAGTTTCGCAATTCGCGCCGATTGCGCGCGTGCTCGCCGATCCCACGCTGCTCGCCGTGCCGGCGTCTGCGCCGTGGAAGACGCTGCAGGAATTCGTCGACGATGCGAAGAAGCGTCCCGGACAAATTCCGTATGGCTCATCGGGTCCCTACGGCACGCTGCATGTAGCGATGGAAATGTTTGCTGCGAGCGCCGGCATCAAGCTGCTGCACGTGCCGTTCCGCGGCGCGGGCCCCGCGCTGGCCGCGCTGTTGGGCGGCACCGTGCAAGCGATGGCCTCGGCGCCGGGCACGCTGAAGCAGCAGGTCGATGACGGCAAGATGCGCGTGCTCGCCAACTGGGGCGCTGAGCGCGTCAAGAGTTTCCCCGATCTGCCGACCTTCAAGGAACTCGGCTACAAGGATGTCGAGTTCTACATCTGGGCGGGACTGTTCGCGCAAGCGGCCCTGCCGGCGCCGATCATGACGCGGCTGCGCGAAGCGATGGCGGAAGCGGTGAAGGCGCCAGAGGTAGTCAGGACTTTTGAAACCGCGGGCAGCCCGGTCGCCTATCAGGACGCACCGGAATTTTCAAAATTCGTCGCGGAGGACAGCGCGCGGCTGGTTGCGGCGGTGAAGAAGATCGGCAAGGTGGAGTAGGGAACCCGCTTCACATTTTTTTGTTCGCACCAACGTCGCGTGGCCGCATTCCTTTGACAGGCTTGCGCCTATCGCCGCGCGGAGTTTTTCGCGTCTAGTTTGAAATCGAACGAAAGGACCCGGACATGCGAACGCAGCGGATTGTCCTCGGCCTTGCCATCGCGATCGCCGGAACGGCCGTCATCGCTCCCGCGTCGTCGCAGGAGTATCGCGGAACCTGGGAACAGCAGATGGCCTGCACGCCCGACGTCTGGCGCCTTTGCGGCGATCAGATCCCCGATGTCAGCCGGATTGTGGCCTGCTTGCGGCAGAACACGCCGCAGCTTTCCAGCAATTGCCGCGCGGTATTTGACTCGAGCGCCGAACAGCAGCAGGCCAATCGCGCGCCGTCGCAGCGCGTGCCGCAGCAGACGGCGCCACGTGGCCGCGCGCCGCAACAAATGCAGCCGCAGGCGGTGCAGCCCCAGCCGCGACCGTACTACGAGGAAGACGAATAGGACGTCGCTTCCTGCGCGGGCCTGAGCTCGCAGACGTCGACCCATTCGGCGGCGGTCAACTCCGCCATGCGCGCCGGCGTGATTTTCACCGCGCTGTGGGTCGAGCCCGCGGCCGGCACCACGATGTCGAACGCCTGCAGCGACACGTCGCAATAGACCGGCAGCGGCGTCTTCAATCCGAACGGACAGACGCCGCCGACTTCATGGCCGGTGATGTCGGCGACTTCCTCGAGGCCGAGCATTTTCGGCTTTCCGCCGAACAGCGCCTTCACCTTCTTGTTGTCCATCCGCGAGGTGCCGGCGGTCACGATCAGCACCACGCGCTCGCCGATCCGCAAGCTCAGCGTTTTTGCGATCCGCGCCGGTTCGACGCCGTAGGCTTCGGCGGCGAGCGTGACGGTGGCGGAACTCATCTGGGATTCGATCACGGAAATATCGGGCGCCTTTTCTGCGAAGAAGGCGCGGACGGACTCAAGACTCATGTTTCTCAGGACCTTTGGGCAGACACCAGTGCGGGAAGCTCGGAGAGGCCGTGGATGCGATGGTCGGGCGCAACACCGAGCTCATCCATCTGGGTGCGCAGTATCTTGAACATTGTCAACGGCGGCAGCGTCTCGCTTTCGAGGCAGGTCAGCGCCATCGCTTCCGGCGTCACCCGCTCGATCCAGGCGACATTGAGCCCGAACGCCTTGGCGCCGCAGGCGTCCCAGGGATTGGAGGAGATGAACAGTACTTCGGCAGGCGGCACGTGGAGCACTTCCTCGATCAGCGTGTAGGCCTCGGGACTGGGCTTGAAGATCTTCCTGGCGTCGACGCTGATGACCGCATCGAGCAGGCGGTCGAGCCCGCTGTTGCGCACCAGCGCGTTGAGCATATCGGGGCTGCCGTTGGACAGGATCGCAAGCTTGCGATCCTTCATCGCTGACAGTGCAGCGAGTGCATCCGGATAGAGTTCGAGATGCAGATATTTGTCGACGATGCGCGCGAAAGTGTCGTCGTCATATTCCAGCCCGAGGCTGCGCAGCGCGTAGGCCAGCGAGTCGCGCGTGACTTCAGAGAAATCCTGGTAGCGCCGCATCAGCGAACGCAACCAGCTATATTCGAGCTGCTTGATGCGCCAGACCTGGGTGATGATTTCGCCATAGCCGGGAAACGCGTCCTCGGTAACGTCAGCCACCGACTGGACGTCGTAAAGCGTTCCATAGGCATCGAACACAACGGCTTTGATGGTCATTTGTAACTACTCTTTGACGCCGATCGTCGCATTGAGAAATTCGCGCAATGTGGCGATCGATTGATCCGTCGCCGCCTGGTTGAATTCGAGATGGTGCCCCTGCAACAGCAGCGGCGGCGTGAGCTGCGGCGCATCGAATGCGTGATAGGCGTCGGGAAGCACCGTCAGCTTGATCGGCACGCCCTTGTCCTTCTGCCGCGAGATACCCCAGTCGCCGCGGCCCTCGACCAGATTGCGGCATTCCCTGGCCAAGGCCCAATCGTCGAGCTCGCCGATCAGGATCAGCGCCGGCGCGGTCATCTCGCCCTTCAATCCAAGGCAGAACGGATAGAACGCAACGGCCGCGCGGAACTTGGCCGGCGCTGCCTCTTCCAGATAGCCACGTTCGACCGACATCAGGGCCACCCGGCCGCCGTTCGCAAAACCAATCACAGCAATACGATCGGGATCGACCAATGGATCGCGCACCAGAAAGTTCAGGGTGCGGTAGGCGTCGTCGGCCGAATCGTTCGGAGCCCTGCCTTCGCAGGTTTTAAGGCCGCGTGGACCCAGGCTATCCACGGTGAGCACCGCATAGCCCCAGGATGCGATCTGCTGGCCCCAGCGTTCATCGAGCCGTTTCCAGTTTCCATGGCAGCTATGCAACAACACGACTGCGGGGGCGCGTCCCGCATTGTTGGCTCGCCTCAGATAACCCTGGAGCGGATGTGGGCTGGCAAGCGGGCTCTCGATTTCGACCACGATCGCGGAAGATTCACCCGTAAGGCCATCAGCCGCGCCTCCGGTCAGGAGCGCGGCGAGGAGGGCGATGGTTTTGGCGAATTTCGTCACAGGCCATCTCAACGCTTCGCCGATGAGGGAGCCTTGGTTATATACCCAAAATCCTCCGCGCGTTGGCCTTCAATACTTTCGGCCTGATTTCCTCGCGGATGTCGAGTTTCGCAAAATCCGCCAGCCAGCGGTCCGGCGTGATGACCGGCCAGTCCGAGCCGAACAGCATCTTGTCCTGCAGGATCGAGTTGATGTAGCGCACCAGGATCGGCGGAAAATATTTCGGCGACCAGCCGGAGAGGTCGATATAGACGTTCGGCTTGTGGGTCGCGACCGACAGCGCCTCTTCCTGCCAGGGGAAGGAGGGATGCGCGAGGATGATTTTGAGGTCCGGAAAATCCGCCGCGACGTCGTCCATGTACATCGGGTTGGAATATTTCAGGCGCATCCCCATGCCGCCGGGCATGCCGCTGCCCACACCCGTCTGTCCGGTGTGGAACAGCGCGATCGCGCCGCCGTCGTTGATGGCTTCGTAGAGCGGATAGGCCATGCGGTCGTTGGCGTAAAAACCCTGCATGGTCGGATGGAATTTGAAGCCGCGGACGCCGTATTCCTCGATCAGCTTGCGCGCTTCCCGCACGCCGAGCTTGCCCTTGTGCGGATCGATCGAGACGAACGGGATCAGGACGTCGAGATTGTCGGAAGCCACTTCCAGCATTTCGTAATTGTTGTAGCGGCGGAAGCCGGTCTCGCGTTCGGCGTCGACCGGGAAGATCACGGCCGCGATATTCTTGGAGCGATAATAGGCCGCGGTTTCCGGCACGGTTGGCGGATGCTTGTGCGGCGACTTGAAATAGTCCGCCATGCGCTCCTGGAAATCGTCATAGCCGTCGTCACCATGCATGCCGCAGGGTTCTTCGGCATGGGTATGGATGTCGATGGCTGTGACTTTCTCGATATCGGGCAATTTGAGCTTGGGCATTGGGCTTCCCCGGGCGGCTTGATTTTTGGATCTGGAAAATTGATTATACTATATAACGAATTCCGCAAGACGGCAGAAACAAAAGGCAGAAAATAGGGGAGTGTGGCATGGCGCAGGCCGAGGCCTTTGAGACCGATTTCTGGAAAGACGCCAATTTGCGCAAGGTCTGGGACGACATCGTCCCCGGCGAGCCGCGCAAAACCATTCCCTACACGCTGACGAAAGAGGCGATCGAACTCTACTGCAAATCGGTCGGCGAGACCCATCCGGTCTATTTCGACGAGGCCTATGCCAAAACCACCCGCTATGGCGGGCTGATCGCGCCGCCCTCGATCCATATCCTCCTGATGTTCTCCTGCACGCCGGCGGATGACTGGATGCGCTCGCCGGGAACCGTCAATGCCGGGCAGTCCTGGAGCTACAACATCCCGGCGCGGCCCAATGACGTGATCACCCTGCAGGCCCGCGCGCTCGACAAGTTCATCAAGCGCGAGCGACTGTTCGTGGTGCACGACAACGTCTTCTTCAACCAGCGTGGCGATGTAATCTGTTCCGGCCGCGGCTGGACGATTCGGCCGGTGTGAGAGGGGAGCGATCAATGACCGCTACGTTCGACAATCTCTCCGCCGGCGATGTCATCGACGGCCCGAAATTCGCCGTCTCACGCGAATCGATCCGCCTGTTCTGCGATGCCTCGCTCGATTACAACCCGCTGCATCTCGACGACGACTACATGAAGGGCAATTTCGGCAAGACCAATTTTGGCGGCATCATCATGCACGGCATGAACAATTTCGGGCTGATCTCCCGCATGATCACCGATTGGGCCTGCCCCGCCGGCGCGGTCCACCGGCGGCTGGAGACGCGGTGGGTCAAGCCGGTCCGGCCCGGCGATACCATCCAGCCTTCGGGGATTATCAAGGCCAAGCAGACGACTGAAAAATCCCGCTGGGTTCTGATCGACGTGGTGGTGAAGAATCAGGCGGGCGAAAAGGTCGCGACCGGCGAGGCCCTGGTTGAATTCCCGCGCGACCTGTTTTGCCAGTGATTTCCAAGCATTCTATCGGGTTATCAATCCACCCGGCGTTAGATCCGGAACGGGACGGATCGGCCCGAAAACGGGCCCATTCGGATTGACATTCGGGGCCCGCATGGCTTAGAAACCGCCCCGTCCCGGGCGGTTGGCCGCTTTCGGGATAAATCCCATTTTGCCACTTTTGGGTAGCTCAGGTTCGGCCTTCAACACGGCCTTTCAAAGCATCAGGATTGTCCCATGAAGGTCCGTAACTCGTTGAAATCGCTGCGTGGTCGCCACCGCAACAACCGTCTGGTCCGCCGCAAGGGCCGGGTGTACGTGATCAACAAGGTGCAGCGCCGCTTCAAGGCCCGGCAGGGTTAAGCCGCCGAGGTCAGGCCGGCGAGATTAAGCCTTGGGCGCTGAGCCGGCTTTTTCTTCTTCGTTTCACAGGTCTTTGACGACGTGCTGCTTTGCGGCTCGATTTTGTGCGTCTAGACTTGGCTCATGGTTTTGAGATTCCCGGGCGCCCGTAACTGCCGGATTGTGATGACAGCT